>NZ_CP094241.1:311329-622659 GCF_022749495.1 Neisseria macacae ATCC 33926
GTTCCAAACCGTCATCCCCCGCAACGTCCGCCTCGCCGAAGCCCCCAGCCACGGCATGCCCGCGCTCGCCTACGACGCCAATGCCAAAGGCACCAAAGCCTACCTCGCCTTGGCGGAAGAACTGTTGGAGCGGACTAAAGGTTGATTGAGTCTGGAAGATAAAAAGGTCGTCTGAAAACTTGATTTCCAAGTTTTCAGACGACCTTTTTCCATTATTAAGCCCATATTCTGGCGAAAAGAATTGTCAACAATAATATCATTCGGATTAAAAATATTTAATTAATAAACAAAAAGTAGCTTCATGTAATGCCATGATGCTTATAAATATTTTGATGATTTTAAAAATGCCATATGTAAAAAATTCAAAAAACAAAAGGCTATTCTTTGACAATCTTTAACCCATCCCCTAATATCCAACAGTTTGATTCCGCAAGGCGGATTTAAGAAAAACATTTTTGAGATTTTGAGAGGTAAAACGATTATGGAATGGGAATTTAACAGTTACTACACGTTGATTGCCGCCACATTGGTTTTGTTGATTGGTAAGGTTTTGGTAAACAAAGTCAAATTCCTGCGCGATTTCAACATTCCCGAGCCTGTGGCAGGCGGCTTGATTGCTGCGATTGTCCTGTTTGCACTGCATCAAGCCTACGGCGTGAGCTTCAAATTTGAAAAACCGCTGCAAGATGCATTCATGCTGATTTTCTTCACTTCTATCGGTTTGAGCGCGGACTTTTCCCGCCTGAAAGCGGGCGGTCTGCCGTTGGTGATTTTCACCGCCGTCGTAGGGGCATTTATCATCGTGCAGAACTTTGTCGGCGTCGGCTTGGCGAAGGTTTTAGGACTGGATCCGCTTATCGGTCTGATTACCGGCTCGATTACCCTGACCGCGGACACGGTACGGCAGGTGCATGGGGACCTGACTTTGAAAACAAATTCGGCTTGGTCGGTGCTACCGGGTTAGGTATGGCTTCCGCCACGTTCGGTTTGGTATTCGGCGGCCTGATCGGCGGTCCGGTTGCGCGCCGTCTGATCAACAAAATGGGACGCAAGCCCATCGAGCAAAGCGGACAAAAGGCAAATTCAGACGAACATGCCGACGACGTGTTCGAACAAGCGAAGCGCACCCGCCTGATTACCGCCGAATCCGCCGTCGAAACGCTTGCCATGTTTGCAGCGTGTTTGGCATTTGCCGAAATTGTGGACGGCTTCGACAAAGAATATCTGTATGACTTGCCGAAATTCGTATGGTGTCTGTTTGCCGGTGTCGTCATCCGCAACATTCTGACTTCTGCGTTTAAAGTCAATATGTTCGACCGCGCCATCGACGTATTCGGCAATGCCTCCCTGTCGCTTTTCCTTGCAATGGCGCTTTTGAACCTGAAATTGTGGGAACTGACCGGTCTGGCGGGTCCTGTAACCATCATTCTCGCCGTACAAACCGTCGTGATGATTCTGTACGCGACATTCGCCACCTACGTTTTTATGGGACGCGACTACGATGCGGCGGTTTTGGCGGCAGGACACTGCGGCTTCGGCTTGGGCGCAACGCCGACCGCCGTTGCCAATATGCAGTCCATCACTCAGACCTTCGGTCCTTCGCACAAAGCCTTCTTGATTGTGCCTATGGTCGGCGCGTTCTTCGTGGACTTGATTAACGCAGCAATCCTTTCCGGTTTTGTAAATGTCATTACCAAATAAGTAAGCATTTATAACGTTTCGTTGAAAAAGCACTTGCAACATTTACTTGTTGCAAGTGCTTTTGTTATGATGGTCGTCTGAACGACAAAACGATGCGGTTTCCGAGCCGTATCAAGGAGTATTATTTATGCACAAAAAACTGCTGGCTTTACCGCTTATCGCCCTGATGTTGGCGGCATGCGGCAAAGAAGAACCCAAGCAGGCTTTGGAGTGTGGCAATCCTGCCGCCATTCAAAGTATCCGCAACCAAATCCAAGAAACCATCAAGCGCGAGGCGCGTTCCTTTGTCCGTGCCGACAGCCGCCAATTTGTCGATGCCGATAAAATCATTGCCGCCGGCTCCGAGTTGAATATCGTCTTGGACAATCCGCAAGAAATTACGGAAGACAACAAATCCTTGTGCAGCGCCGATTTGAAAATCCAAATCCCTGCCGAAGTATTGCGTACCGCCGATGCCAACAGTCCGCTGATTTACAGCAATACCGGCTTGACCGAAATGCTTCAGCAGAAAATCATGGGCAGCAACCTGAGCTTTGAGAACAACACGTTCTCAACCAGCGTCCGCTATACGCCCGATCCGAAAGTCGGTACGGTTTCTTTGGAAGACAATACCGTCAACATGACTGCGCAAACCCTGTCTTCCTTACTGCTGCCTTACGGTGTCAAAAGCATCGTGATGATAGACGGTAAGGCAGTCAGCAAAGAAGAGGCAATCAAAATCCTGCAAAGTAAAGCCGCTGAAGAGCCGCCTGTCGCCAAAGCAGAAGATATTTTGGAAAACAACGCGGCGAGCCAAGCTTCGGGTGTACCGCCTGCCGCGGGCCTTGAAACCGAAATCCTGCGTCCTGACGGCGAAGAGAAGCAGGAGCAGCCGTCGTTCTCTCAAAGCGACTTAGATAATGCCCGTTCGCAAAACCATCAGGCAGAGGCGGAAATCAAAGGCGTATGGGACGGCATGGAGCGTACTGTCCAACAGGAAATGCTGGCAGAACAACGCGCTTGGATTCAAACCAAAAACCAAAACTGCCAACAGGCGGCAGCAAGGGCGGACAGTCCGGCGCAAAACGAATACCTCAAGCTCCAATGCGACACCCGCATGACGCGCGAGCGTACCCAATATCTGCGCGGCTATTCGATCAACTGACGCTGCAAAGCCGACGGCAGACGGGTGTTGATAAGCCTTCTGTCCGTTATTAAAAGGTCGTCTGAAATGCTGTTTGGCATTTCAGACGACCTTTGTATTGCGGTACAATCCACTATAAAAGCATCAGATGAAGCACCGAGTCAATCTCATTTTTTCCGTAAACCATAAGAAAGCACATTGATGAAAACCCTCGCATTCCTCCTGCTGACAAGCTTTTCCCTGCACGCTGCCGCACAAGATTATGTTCTGACGGAAGACCGTCTCAGCAGCGGCTCATTGGCACTCAACGGCAAACAAGTTTCTGTCGATACAGTCAACCCAAACGGCCATGTCTGTAATTATGAAGGCACAATCAAAAACCGTACCAGCAAAAACCGTAATGGTTGCGTCGTACATTTTTCCTTTACCAACAACAGCGTGAAGCTGAACATTCCGGATTCAGCCCGCGAAGCCTGCCAAGAATACTGCGGACATAATGCATCTTTCGAGGCGACCTATGAAAAATTGCCTGCCGCCTGTTCCGCAAAAGGCGCGGCAGCAATGGAAAAACGTTTTCAGGCCGCCTATCAGGGAAAACGCTACCGCGATGCTGTTGCTATCAAACAACGTTATCTCAACGAATGCGACAAGTTCCTCGATTTGACCGAATGGATGCGGACGCTGAACGACTTGTCCGTCAGCTATAAAAATGCCGGAGACAAAGCGGCATGCCGCAAGGCGCTTGCCCCGATGGATGAATGGCTGGAGGGTTACCAGCCGAGCTACCTCTACGAAGACGCATACAAACGAGAAGCCGCTGCCGCACAATTTAATTTGAAGCAATGCAGCGACAAATAATCGCCGCCCGTCATCGAATCCCACGCTAGTCAGGGAATAGGAAAAGTTCGCCTCTTCGGCAAACAAGGTCGTCTGAAAACAAACGCCGCTGGTTGTGTTCAACCTGAAGCCGTTTTCAGACGACCTTTTGTCTGGTTTGGAAAGTCGGCGTATTAAATTTAAATCAGAGCGGGCAGTGCAGTGCCGTACGGGTTTGCACTTGACCCATACCCCCTTCAAAACAAAACGGGCGGCTTGGATGGCCGCCCGTTTGATTGTCCCGTTGTTTATTTGATGATTTGGTTCAGCTCGCCTTTGGCGTAGCGGTTTGCCATTTTCTCAAGGGAAACGGGTTTGATTTTGCCTGCCTGACCTTCGCAACCGAATGCGAGGTAGCGGTCGAGACAGATTTGTTTCATGGCTTCGACGGTTTTGCTCAGGTATTTGCGCGGGTCGAATTCGGACGGGTTTTCTGCCATGAAGCGGCGGATGGCGCCGGTGGAGGCGAGGCGCAGGTCGGTGTCGATATTGACTTTACGCACGCCGTGTTTGATGCCTTCGACGATTTCTTCTACGGGTACGCCGTAGGTTTCGCCGATTTTGCCGCCGTATTCGTTGATGACTTTCAGCCATTCTTGCGGAACGGAGCTGGAGCCGTGCATAACGATGTGGGTGTTGGGCAGGGCTTGGTGGATTTCTTTGATGCGGTCGATGCGCAATACGTCGCCGGTGGGCGGACGGGTGAATTTGTATGCGCCGTGGCTGGTGCCGACGGCGATGGCGAGCGCGTCCACGCCGGTGTCTTTGACGAAGCGCACGGCATCTTCGACGCTGGTGAGCATTTGATCGTGCGAGAGTTTGCCTGCCGCACCTACGCCGTCTTCTTCGCCGGCTTCGCCGGTTTCGAGGTTGCCCAAGACGCCGATTTCGCCTTCGACGGATACGCCGCAGGCGTGGGAGAAGTTGACGACGGTACGGGTGGCGTTGACGTTGTATTCGTAGGTGGACGGGGTTTTGCCGTCTTCGAGCAGCGAGCCGTCCATCATGACGGAGGAGAAGCCCAGTTGGATGGAGCGTTGGCACACGTCGGGCGATGCGCCGTGGTCTTGGTGCATGACGACGGGGATGTGCGGGAATTCTTCGACGGCCGCCAAAATCAGGTGGCGTAAAAACGGCGCGCCTGCATATTTGCGCGCGCCGGCGGATGCTTGAACGATAACGGGGGCGTTGACTTGGTCTGCGGCTTCCATGATGGCGCGCATTTGTTCGAGGTTGTTGACGTTGAATGCGGGCAGGCCGTAGCTGTTTTCGGCGGCATGGTCGAGCAGTTGGCGCATGGATACGAGTGCCATTTAAATCTCCTTGGTGAGGTAGCGGGATGGTGATGTGGGAAATTATAATGTTTTTCTTATTAAAAAACTACACAGGGCTACATCAGTTTTATATATTAATGAGATTTTGGGCGGCTGCGGCGGGCAAACGGTGCGGTCGGCATTTATCTGACATGGTTTATAATAACGGTTTGTTTTCGGGGTCGTCTGAAACGGCGGCGGGAGGTGTGTGATGGCTAAGTTGGCAGTGGCGGATGTGGATGCGGTGTTGTTTCAGACGACCTTGCGCGTGCAGGTGGGCGATGTGAATTACGGCGGTCATCTGGCGAACGATGCCGTTTTGCGTTTGTGCCACGAGGTGCGGATGCGCTGGCTGGCAGGTTTGGGCTGGAGCGAAACGGACGCGGGCGGCGCGGGGCTGATTATGGCGGATGCGGCGGTGCAATATTTGGCACAAGGTTTTTACGGCGATGAAATGTCGGCGGAAATGGGCGTCGAGGACATCGGCAAGGGCGGGTTCGCGCTGCTGTTCCGCCTGACGCGCATCGCGGACGGCAAGGTGCTGGCGCGGGCGCGCACGGGCATGGTGTGTTTCGATTATGCGCGCCAAAAGGTTTGCCGGTTGCCGCAGGCTTTGAAAACCGTGTTGGAGGTCGTCTGAAAATGTTGGCGCGCGATTTCGGGCTGTCTTTGGACGGCTATTTGAAAATGTTGGGGCAACAGGGCAGGTCGGCGCACACGCTGTCTGCCTACGGGCGCGATTTGACCGAACTCGTGCGGCTTTTGACGGAAGGGTCGTCTGAAACGGCGCAGGATTTGAAACGGCGCGATTTTGTGGCAGCGTTGAAACGGTTGTCGCAACAAGGTTTGAGCGAACGGACGCTGGCGCGCAAATTGTCGGCGTGGCGGCAATATTGCGGCTGGCTCGTGCAGTCGGGCATGATGGACAACGATCCGACCTTCAACCTGAAAGCCCCGCGCCTGCCCGAACGCCTGCCCAAAGCCCTGCCGCAGGAAGAGTTGAACCATATGCTCGACAGCGCGCCTGCCGACGACAGTTTGGCGGTGCGCGACCATGCCTTGTTTGAACTGATGTACGGCAGCGGCCTGCGCCTGAGCGAGATACACGGCTTGGATTTGGGTGATGTGTTGCTGGACGAAGGCTGGGTGAGCGTAACCGGCAAAGGCAGGAAAGAGCGGCAAGTCCCGCTGTCGGGCAAAAGCGTCGAATCCTTGCGCGCCTACCTGTCCGAACGCGTGGCGGCAGACGGCGAAACCGCGCTCTTTACCGGCAAAAACGGCACGCGGCTCGGACAGCGGCAAATCCAAAAACGCCTTCAGGCATGGGCGGTACGGCAGGGCAGCGGGCAACACATTTCCCCGCACATGATGCGTCACAGCTACGCCAGCCACCTTTTGCAATCCTCGCGCGACATCCGCGCCGTGCAAGAGCTGTTGGGACACAGCAACCTTTCGACCACGCAGATTTACACCAAGCTGGATTTCGACCATCTGGCCAAGGTTTACGACGAGGGGCATCCGCGGGCGAAACGGAAAAAGTGAAGGGGGCAGTTTCAGAGGTTTCCATATCGAAGACTTGGCATGAACAAAGGTCGTCTGAAACCCTTTCAGACGACCTTTAAACCTCTAAACACCCCATCCGACATCAATCCTCCCGCTTGCGCACTTCCGCAGGCGTGCAGTCGAAATATTGCTTGAATGCCTGTGTGAAGCTGGATGTGTGTCCGTAGCCGCAGCGGTAGGCGATTTCGCTGATGCTCTCTTTGCCCGTCGTCAACGCATACAGCGCATATTGCATATGTTTGTGCCGCAGCCAGTCGCTGACGGTAATCCCGAAATAATCCCGCAGGCGGCGTTGCAGCGTCCGTTCGCTGACGTGCAGCGCGGCGGCGAGTTCCGCCACTTGGTGCGCGCCTTGGTCAAATGCCTGATTCAAACCATGCACAAACCCGTCTCCATCCGACGGGCGAACCGTCCCGCCTGATTTTTCAGGCGATGGCGACAACGGATAACGGCTGCAAAAATCGCGCCACAATCCCGCGAGCAACTGCAAAGCATCGGCTTCGCGCTGCAAAACATCGCCCAGACCGTCGCCTTGCGCCGACAGCATCAAACTGTTTTCCGCCAAAGCGCGCAATTCATCGCTCAAATGCCAATGCCGCACCGTCTCGCGGTAAACCGCTGGAAGCATCGCCGCGTATTGCGGTTGCGACAGCCATTGCTCTATGCCTTTCAACGTGATTTTCGCTGTTTTTTCCCCTTGGTAGAGATAACGGCTGAACAAAATCTCCTCCTCCGCAGCAATCAACACCACCCGTCCGCCGTCAGCCTCAATCTGATAGCGGTTTTGATTGATGGCGAAATCCAAACGCCCCTCCAGCAGCAGGATGAACGAAATATAAGGCTCGGCAAGCTGCGTGCTTTGGAAATCCTTTTGCGCGGTCACGCAGCCGCCATGCAGGGAAATGCCGCTGTGCAGCGTATCGAAACGGTAATTGCCGCTTAGATAATCGCTGCCGCCACCTTGTTGCACCAGTCGGACGAAATGTTGGCTGTTTAAAGAGTCTCTTTCCATAAATCATTTTATTTTCAACAGACTGCCAAACACAATAACACCGATTTCCCTTCAGGTAAACCGACACGAAGGTCGTCTGAAAACCAAGTCCGCGCCCTTGTTCCCCAAACGCTTCCGATAAAAAAGGGGAGGTCGGTTGTAGGGGGATGATGGAACGCGGATACAAAAAGGTCGTCTGAAAACCTGATTTACAAGGTTTTCAGACGACCTTTGCCCTAGAACGGCGGTTAAGCGGCGGCAACGGTAAAGCGTTCAAACAAATGCGCTTTGTTTTCCGCGTCGTCGGCGATGGCGACCGCCAAATCCGCCACGCTGATGCCTGCCGGAATTTCACCGTCCATCAGCAAATCGTCTTTGCCCAAGCGGTATTTGCCGGTTTTGTCTTCGCTGAAACCGCCGTCCGCGCCCAGTCGTGCCGGAGGGGAAACGAAAGACCAGTTCACATCGCGGCGCGGCAGGAGTGCCGTCAAAAGATGGCGTGCGGCATTGGCGCCGTCGTAAATGGCTTTGGGGAAGTCGGGCGTATCGACAACTTGCAAATCAGGTGCGACATACAGGCTGCCTGCGCCGCCGACGATTAAGAGATACGGTACTTGCGCCGCTTTTGCCGCTTCGACGATGCTGTTTGCGCCGCGTGTAAAATCCGCGCCGATATTGGGATTGGTCCAGCCGGGATTGAACGCGCTGACCACGGCGTCAAAGCCGGCCAGCTTGTCGGTGAAGTCCGCCGCGTTGACATCTACGGAGACGGCGGCAACATTTTGCGCTTGGAACACTTTGTCCGTGTTGCGCGCGAAAGCGGTCACTTCATGACCGCGACCCGCCAATTCTTGCACGACTGCGTTGCCGACATAACCTGTTGCGCCGATGACTGCGATTTTCATGTTTGACTCCTTGTTGGGATGTGATTAATTAGATGAACGCATTGTAAGGTCGTCTGAAACGCTTGATAATCCCTGTTTTACTGTTGTTATTATAAAGTTGAGCTAAATAATAGGATGAAAAAAGGTCGTCTGAAACGGGGTTTAAAGTTTCAGACGACCTGTTGTCAGTGGATGGATTCGATGCCGGTAATGTTCCCCTTGGGATCAAATGAGACATAGAAATAGTATTCGCCGTCAGGTACCAATGCATCGTCATCATTGTGAAACACGATATCGAAATCCTGATCGAAAAAATCCAATTTTTGCAGCTTTAAGTCTTGGAGGAAGCTTTCCGCCGTCGGATGCGGATTGGGAAAAAATCCGTCTTTGGTGCGGATGCCGTTGTGTTTGCGGATATGTTCGAGCAGGTAGGTGTTTAGGGAAGCATAGAGTTGCGTCTGTTGGGCAAATACTTCCGGCAAGCGTTTGAGCGTACCGCCCGCCGGTTTGTCGCCCTCTGCGTTCAAAGACAATTTCACAGGCAGCCCCGCCCATTCTGCCTTGGCTTCGAAATTTTCCATAAATGTGTTTAATCTGAATGTTGCCAGCGGATGGGTAAACAAAACGGGATTCAGATATTCGTGGCGTAGGTTTTCCAATTCTTGATTGTGGGCATCGCTTTCGAGTACCTCAACTAAAAGTATATGGCTCAACCACTCGCCTCCGAATGGCTCCCAATCCATGGCTAACTTACTTCGGATACGGTACACAGTCAGTGGCTTGAGCGTCTGAAATGAACAGTTTTTAAAAGGGTTGCTTGCATCGTCTTCTCCCCAGGTCAGCTTGTATACGGGCTGATCCATGAACGTACTGCTTTTAACATGGACATAGCCTAAAATTGGGCAGCTTTTGGCTTGGAATTGTTTTTTGCCGCCGCCTATGCCCGCATTAATCCTGAATATTCCTATTTCAGGGTCGAAATCGGAAGTCAAAACCAGCATTTCTTCCGGTTCGTTGGCGAATAAGTCGGCATAAACTGCCGTATTCAAATTCAAAGCCGCCAAACGCGCGCGCTCTTGTTCCTCTTCGGCAGAAGGGCCGATACCCAAAAAACGCAGCAGACGCGTCAGTATGCCTTCGCGTTTGACGCGGCCCGGTTCGTCGAAAGAAGCCATCATAAAATCCTTTTAAAATGTGAACATCAATTGGCGGTATACCTGAAAAAGGGTAGATATGCAAATGGCGATAAGCGAATATGGCTCAACCGCCCAATCAGTTCTGCGCCGATTTTTCATCCGCGCTATATAATCCGCAGTATTCCCAACAGGTCGTCTGAAAACGCCGATTCCAATCCGGTAAACACCATGCAAGACATCAAACCCCTGCTCGTTTTTGCCGCCGTCCTCAAACACGGCAGCATGAACGCCGCCGCTGCCGCGCTGGGCATGACCCCGTCTGCCGTCAGTCAGCACATCAACCGCCTCGAAACCCTGCACGGCATCAAGCTGTTAAACCGCAGCACGCGCAGCCTTTCGCCGACCGATGCCGGCCGCGCCTTGGGCGAATACTGCCGCCGCCTCGCCGCCACCCTTGCCGATACGCGTACCGTTATCGACAACCTCAAAACCGAACCCGTCGGCGAATTGCGTATCTCTCTGACTTCCAGCGTCATCAGTTCCCGCGCTTTTCAGACGGCGTTTTCCAGATTGCAAACCGAGTTTCCCAAAATCCGTCCCGTCCTCAATTTCAGCGATACCTTGGACGACCTGCAACACAATCAGACCGACATCGCCATACGCGGCGGCGACCGCGCTTTGGACGATCCCAATCTTATTGCGCGTCATCTCGTTACCTGGCCGTACACCATTTGCGCCGCACCCGATTACCTCGACCGCCATCAGCCCATCATCCATCCCTCGCAGCTTCATGCCCACCGCTGGCTGCACTTCCTGCCCGTCCGCACAACCTTACAACACGGCGGCGAAAGCTATTTTCTCGATATTGCCGACAGCATTGCCTGCACGCATCTTGCCGCCGTGCGCAGCCTGACCGAAAGCGGTTTCGGTTTATCTTTGCAAGTGGGCGGCGAAGTTCGGGAAAAAATCGCCCAAGGTCGTCTGAAAACCGTTTTGCCCGAATGGACGCTGCCGCCGGTCAGCCTTTATTTGGTGACGCCTTATCGCGTCCAGTCCGCCAAAACCGAAGCCGCCGTCCGCATCTTCACGGAAAGTTTCGCCAAGGAAGCAGACGCATGAACGCGGAAAATTGGTGCGTTTACCTGATTCTGTGTGAAAACGGCGCACTCTACTGCGGCATCAGCAACCGCCCGCAAGAGCGGTTTGCCGCCCACCTCGCCGGCAAAGGCGCGAAATACACGCGGCTGAACAAACCCGCGGCGATGCGTATCGTTTCAGACGGCCTCTCCAAAAGCGAGGCGCTGAAACGGGAAATCTCCATTAAAAAACTGACGGCAGAAAAGAAACGGGAATTGTGGGAAGCGGCGGCGGGAAATGCGGTTGCTTTAGAATAGCGGGTTTTGCCGCAAAATAGGCTTATGTCGGTAAGGGAAGAAACTTCTGCGGATGAGTAGGTAAAAATTCATATTGGATGTTATCATTCTTCATATCTTAAAGGGCTTGAGCCAAAATGATATGGATATTTAAGGAAAGATATGATTTTTTCTCAACTCAACCGCGCAATCTTATTCGTGTTTTCACTCACGGCTTTGGCGGCTTGCGGCGTCGGACCGGCAGCTTCCCAAGAAACACTTGCTGATCAAAACAGCAAAAAAGAGCCTGCCGTATCGTCCCAAAAAACCGACAAGGATAAGTGCTACATCAATTATCCTAAGGAACAGAAGCATTTGGCAGAGGCGGAATGTTTAACCTTGCCTATTTCATCTAAAACCTGGTTTCAATCCTACCCGAGACTGTCAAATGGCTTTCTGGATTTGAATAAGATTAAGGCACCAAAGGATGTTAAAGAATATATATATGCTGTTCCAACAAGTGTCCCCGAGCATGCAAAAGTTTTGGGTGTGATTCCCTATAATGATTCATTTGCATGGCTTGTTGTTGCCATTAATGGGGAATCGGAAGAATCTGAAGGAAATAGCATTGTTGAACAAAAATATGATATTTATCCGGTCAATAGAAAGGATGGAAGCATAGTTCAAGACCATACCGGTCTTCCAACTTTAGGCTCGATAGATGTGATATATGAATCATTCTATGACAATAAAAAATTGTTGCGTCCGCCCTTCAATTTTAAAAAAATAGATGGAATACTGAGTTACCATGTAGCAGATACCTTGTCCTTGAAGCCACAGGGAAAGTGTGTGATGGAATTTGAACTCAGCAAGGAGTTTATATTGAAAACAGATAGGGTCTGCTATGAATTTCATCAGGGTAAAAAATCCATATCTTCTAAGGATAAGACGATTTGGAAGCTAAATCCGGAAAGTATGAAATTTGAAGATCAAGAAATTTCTTCAGAAAATTAAAAGCCGTATCACATTAATATTTTGGATTGATTGGAATCTGCCTCAAAGCGGATAAGTTTTTAAGCCGCATGAAACTGAAAATACGCGGATGGCGGGTGTGCAGAGCCTGCGCCGCTGATTGACTTGGAATGATTGAACCACCCTGAGAGGTCGCCTGAAAACGGGTATCCAACGGATGGGAAATAGGAATTTCCGTTGAAGTCGATTTTTCAGACGACCTTTTTGTAACGGTCATTCTGATTTTATAGTGGATTAACTTTAAACCAGTACGGCGTTGCCTTACCTTAGCTCAAAGAGAACGATTCTCTAAGGTGCTGAAGCACCAAGTGAATCGGTTCCGTACTATCTGTACTGTCTGCGGCTTCGTCGCCTTGTCCTGATTTAAATTTAATCCAATATATGATGTGGCACAGGCTTGGTAGTGAGTCGCGCAAGCAGACTTATGATTCTCTAAAACGGCATAGAAAAAGGTCGTCTGAAACCCTGAAATGAGGTTTCAGACGACCTTTTGCATGTGAACCGGATTAATCGTTTGCTGCATCATCGACTGGTGCGCCGGTTTGGATAGGGGTGTATAAATAAAGGTCGGCAGTTTCGCCGGCAGAGGTATTGGAGGCATCTGCCCCGGCTTCGACAGGCAGATCGCTGTCCACCAATTCGTCGATGTCGATATTGTCATCCTCGCCTTGTGGTAATGTCCCGCCGGTTTGGCGGCTGCGCACTTTCATGTAGAGGTCGCGGGTGTAGCTGTATTTGTCGATGGCGGCATCTTCCAAACCGTCGGTCAGGTCAAGCAGGGCTTCGCGGGTGTTGACGATGTTCAAGCCGGTGGTGCTCCAGCGGCCTGCGGGGGTGTGGAACACGGCGCTTTTGACGGGATAGACGGTGGTAATGGCGTTGCCTGCGGTGTCGCGGACGGTGGAGGGGCCGAGCAGCGGGACAACGAAGTAGTTGCTGTTTTTCCAGCCCCATGTGGCGAAGGTGTCGCCGAGGGTGTTTTTGTTGTCGGGAACGCCGCCTGCGCCTGCGACGTCAATCAGGCCGCCGAGTCCGAAGGTGGTGTTGATGCCGACGCGGACGAGGTCTTCGCTGGCGCGTTTGACATCGAGGCGCAAGACGTTGCTGCCGAAGCTGACGACGTCGCGCAGGTTGTTGAAGAAGTTGCTTACGCCGGTACGGACGGGCTTAGGCGTTATTTTGCGGTAGCCGCGTGCGACGGGGGCGAGGACGTATTGGTCGGCCTTGTCGTTGAATTTGAAGACGGCGCGGTTGTAGCCTTCGTAGGGGTCGGCGGGGTTGTTCTCGGCAAATGCGGGGGTTGAGGTCAGGCCGATGAGGAATAGGAGTGAAGCGGTGGTTTTTTTCATGGGTTCAACCAGTCTTTGATTTCGTAAAGCTCGGACAGGGTGCGCACGGATTCGGGTATGCCTTGCAGGCTGATTTTTCCGTCCGGGCGGCGCAGTGCGTCAAGCAGCAGGGACACGCAGGTGGAATCGGCGCGCCCGACGCCGCTCAAATCGACCGCGCGGGTGTCTTTCAGACGACATTGCTGTCTGAAGCGGGTAAAGGCGGCGGCGGTCAGGGTTTTGACGGTTACGTCGCCACTGATGTGCAGCGTACCGTCGCGAAGTTCGGTTTGCATGGCTGTCTTGTCAACTTAATCTTGGATGATAAAACCTGAAGGTTATTGTGTGCGAAAGCCATGTCGTCTGAAAACGGACGGCATGGCTTGTCTTTGCATTATTTGCTGCCGTTTTTGGCTTTCAGCTCGGCAATCAGTCCGTCTATGCCTTTGGCTTTGATGGTTTCGCCGAATTGGTTGCGGTACACGGTTACCAGGCTCGCGCCTTCGATGGCGACGTTGTAGGCACGGTATTTGTTGCCGCTTTGGTAGGTGGTGAAGTCCATGTTGACGGGTTTTTGACCGGGTACGCTGACTTCGGCGCGGACGATGATTTCTTTGCCGCCTTTATTGACAATGGGGTTGTCTTTGACGTTGACGCTGGCGTTTTTGAATTTCAACATGGTGCCGGAGTAGGTGCGGATCAGCAGGGTTTGAAATTCTTTGGTCAACGCTTGTTTTTGCGCGTCAGACGCGGTACGCCAAGGATTGCCTACTGCCAGCGCGGTCATGCGTTGGAAATCGAAATAGGGAATCGCATAAGCCTCGGCTTTGTGGCGGGCGGTGTTGGCATCGCCGCTTTTTAAGATGCTCAATACTTGAGTGGCGTTTTGACGGATTTGGTTCACTGCGTCGGCAGGGGCGGCAACCGCCATGCTGATGCTCAAGATGCCGATGCTCAGTGCGCTGATGAAAGAGGTTTTTTTCATGATTAAGTGTCCTAGTATCAATATGATGGTGTACGTTTATTCGGTAGTTTTTGCTGCATCGTTGCCGCCTGCCGCGTTTTTCTCGGCGAAGCTGGTCATGAATTTACCGATCAGGTTTTCCAGAACCATGGCGGAGCTGGTAACGGAAATGGTATCGCCCGCGGCAAGGGGTTCCGTGTCGCCGCCTTGTTGCAGGCCGATATATTGTTCGCCCAACAGGCCGGAGGTCAGGATTTGCGCGGAAACGTCGCTGCTGAACTGATATTTGCTGTCCAAATCGAGGCGGACTTTCGCCTGATAGGATTTCGGGTCAAGCTCGATGGAGCCGACGCGTCCGACCAATACGCCCGCGGATTTGATCGGCGCGTTGGCTTTCAGGCCGCCGATGTCGCTGAAATCGGCATATACGGTATAAGTCTTGCCGGAATTGCCGAACGCCGCGCCGCCCGCCACGCGGAAAGCGAGAAAGCCGACCGCTGCCACGCCGAGCAGGACAAACAGTCCAACCCAAAATTCCAATACATTCTTTTTCATTAAAGTTCCTTGAATATCCAATGTGCTTTGTTTCGTTTTCAGACGACCTGTCAATCCGTAAACATCAATGCGGTCAACACAAAGTCAATCGCCAAAATCGTCAGGGCGGACGAAACCACCGTACGCGTGCTGGCGCGCAAAATGCCTTCCGAGGTCGGGACGCAGTGGAAGCCCTGATGCACGGCAATCAGCGTTACCGCCACGCCGAACGCGGCGGATTTGATCAGACCGTTGATTACATCGTAATGGATCGTGATGTTGTTCTGCATTTGCGACCAGAAAATGCCGCTGTCCAAGCCCAGCCAGGTTACGCCGACCAAATACGCGCCGTAAATCCCCGCCACGTTGAAAATCGAAGCCAAAAGCGGCATGGAAAACACGCCCGCCCAAAAGCGCGGCGCAACCACGCGGGCGACAGGGTTGACCGCCATCACGTTCATCGCTTCGAGCTGTTCGGTCGTTTTCATCAAACCGATTTCGCTGGTCATCGCACCGCCCGCGCTGCTGGCAAACAGAATCGCCGCCAACACCGGACCCAGTTCGCGCAACAGTGAAGCCGCGACCATATAGCCCAAAATATCGGCGGATTTGAATTTCGACAACTGCGTATAGCCCTGCAAACCCAAAACCATGCCGACGAACAGCCCTGAAACGGCAACAATCAATACCGACAGCACGCCGGCAAAATACACTTGGCGCACGCTCAGGCGCGGACGGACGAAAGCCGTACCGGATTTCGCCAGAATGTTCAGCAGAAACAGCGTAATACTGCCGAGAGATTGAATAAAGCCGAGGGTTTTCGCCCCGACGGAACGGATAAAATTCATAGGTTTCCATTACGGATTAACGGGTTTCAGACGACCTTGTAGGATGATGGTGATGGTCGTCTGAAAAATGATTTCGGCTTCAGGCAACAACGGTTCAAACGTTTCAGACGACGTCTGCAAACCGAGGTCGTCTGAAAACTACCCAAGCAAATCTTGTTGCAACGACGTTTGCGCGGGATAGCGGTATGCAACGGGGCCGTCTGCCAAGCCGCCGACAAACTGGCGCACCCAAGGCGAATCCAGTTCGCGCATTTCCTGCGGCGAGCCGGAGAACATAATTTCGCCGTGCGCCAAGAAAATCACTTGATCGACGATTTCCAAAGATTTTTCAATGTCGTGCGTTACCATAATGCTGGTCGAACGCAAAGCCTTGTTGACGCGGCTGATCAAGTGGGCAATCACGCCCAAGGAAATCGGGTCGAGGCCGGTAAACGGCTCGTCGTACAACATGATTTCAGGGTCGAGCGCGATCGTGCGGGCAAGCGCGACGCGGCGCGACATCCCGCCAGAGAGTTCGGACGGCATCAGGTTTTCCACGCCGCGCAGACCGACCGCGTTCAATTTCAACAAAACCAAATCGCGGATAACCGCTTCCGGCAGGCGCGTCAGTTCGCGCATCGGAAAAGCGATATTGTCGAACACCGACAAATCGGTAAACAGCGCGCCATGCTGGAACAACACGCCCATGCGGCGGCGGTGTTCGTACAATTCATCAGCCGAAAAACCCGCCAAATCACGTCCTTCAATCAAAACCTTACCCGACTGAGGATGAATCTGACCCGTAATCAGCCGCATCAGCGTGGTTTTGCCGCTGCCCGAACCGCCCATCACGGCGGCGAAGTTTCCTTGGGGAATGCTGAAATTAATATTGTTCAGAATCGGACGGTCGCCATACGCGAAGGCAACGTCTTTCATTTCGATGAAGGGTACGGAACTCATGAAAGGGAAGATAAGGCGGGATGTATTTTAATTACTTGCATTGTAAAGCTTATCAAGGTGTCGGGCAATTTTCAGACGACCTTATCAAGAAAACGTCTGTTAAGAAGCGTGAAAATCATGTGTTTGGCAGAAATTTTAAGACCATTGGAATGGTTAAGATTGAAGTCTTGCAACCTGTTGTCTTCATTTCAGAACGGGGCGCGTTACAGAACTTAATAATCCTAAACATACCGTTTTTCGCCGGCGCGTGAAGTTTTAAATTTATGGCAAAATTTTGTAGGCAAAGACACAACATTCTACAAACAAAACTTACATTTCAAATCAATTTGTGAAAGTCCTCCCATTTAAAACAAACCGGTCTGCCTGCAAAACAAAGTTTGTTTCACAGACAGACCGGTGATTGACTACGTCAATTAAGCAGCGATTTTTTCGCACTCTTTGATGCAGGCAAGGCAAGACTCATAGCATTGTTTGCATTCTGCGTGGTGGCCTGCGTGTTGTTTGCACGCTGCGGCACATTGTTTGCACGCTTCAATGCAGACTTTTGCCAAAGAAGGGGTCAGCGGAGAGTTTTGGGCGGCAAGGTTTTGCAGCGCGCCACACAATGCCAGCATTTGATTGACACCTGTTGCGCAATCTTTCATTGAAGTATCGCCTTGGCTCAGTAGTCGGATGCAGTGTGCCAAACAGATTTGACCTGCTTCAACACAGTGGGCAGCCGCTTTTCTGGCTGCCTCATAGGTTTTGGACGCAGCAGCAGGGGCAGCGTGGGAATGGCCTTTATGGTCATGATGTCCGTGGGCGCGGGCGAATGAAGCGGCAGCTGCCAAAGAAACGGCTGTACCACCCAAGAATTGACGACGGTTCATACTGTATTTCCTTATGTAATCATTGATATGAAGTGAAACATAACGAATCGCTAAAAATTTGGATACGGCAGTTTTCTATACATCATTGATGTCGTCTGAAATCAGCTGTTTATGAAATTTTGAGCGATTGCACTACACTTACCGCCGCAATCCTATCATTCAACGGTTCGACAGACAATAAATCGAAAGTTGATAAATAATCAATGAAGTTATTTTATTTCTTATGTTGTTTACACAGCCTGAAACCGGCTCTGTTCAAATTTGCTATGGCAAATCATTAAATTCCAAAATCCATTATCTTGCAGAAGTTTGTTGTATCCGGTTTTGAAGTGGTGAAAATCAAATCAAACGGTAAAAGGGGTGGGCAAAGATTCGACATCGGTTTCAGAAGCAGTCTTTTATGTAAATTTATGATTGCGGCACTTTAAAATGCTTTGAACGCTACCACTTATCCTCAAACGGCGACGTAGGCATATTTTTATGCCCAAGCCAATAATTTGCTGATAGAATCAGGACTCTTTTTGTTTTCACACATTTTTTCAGGAGCAAACGCCATGCGAAACGACGTTTACGACTATCCTCTTGCAGGACAAGTTTCCCAAAACATTGTCTTGCAAAAAACTTACCGCCTGCTGGGTTTGTCTTTCATTCCCGCTATTGCCGGCGCATTTGCCAGCAGCGCTTTGAACCTAAACCTGTACGCTATGTTCGGCGCACGCTGGATGGGTTTTGTAGCTGTATTGGCATTCTTCTACGGTATGATTTTCCTTATCGAGAAAAACCGTTACAGCAATACGGGCGTTGTCTTGTTGATGATTTTCACCTTCGGTATGGGTGTGTTGATCAGCCCGTTGCTGCAATATGCGCTTGCTATCCGTAATGGTACTCAAATCGTAGGTGTCGCCGCAGCCATGACCGCCGGCGTATTCTTTACGATGGCAGCGATGGCGCGCCGCACAACGATGAACATGAACTCGCTCGGACGCTTCTTGGCAATCGGCGGTGTGGTTCTGATGATTGCAGTGGTTGCTAACTTCATTCTGCAAATTCCGGCTCTGAGCCTGGCGATTTCCGGCGCGTTTGTTGTGTTCAGTTCGCTGGTTATTATGTGGCAGGTGCGTACCGTGATTGATGGTGGCGAAGACAGCCATATCAGCGCAGCCCTGACCATTTTCATCTCGATTTACAATATTTTCAGCAGCCTGTTGCGCATCTTGTTGGCATTCACCAGCGACGATTAATTGCTTAGGTTCTGATATCTAGGTCGTCTGAAATCTGAAAAGGTTTCAGACGACCTTTTTTATAGTGGATTAACTTTAAACCAGTACGGCGTTGCCTCGCCTTAGCTCAAAGAGAACGATTCTCTAAGGTGCTGAAGCACCAAGTGAATCGGTTCCGTACTATCTGTACTGTCTGCGGCTTCGTCGCCTTGTCCTGATTTAAATTTAATCCACTATATATGCGCGGCTTGGCTTGTTTGGATTCAATTTAAATCAGATGGGCAATCATGCGGCGGTTCGTTAGGAGGTAGAAAGCTGATTGGCTTGGTGTTTGGTGTGGGGCGAAACATTGCTGAGAGGCAAATTTGATGGACTGTATAGTGGATTAAAATAAAAATGAGACAAGGCGACAACGCCCGCCGTGTACGGGTAGTACATAAGGGCGTTGGCAACGCCGTATCATTGCAATTTTAATCCACTATATTTGGGAAAATTAAAGGTTTGGTTGGAACTTCTATGTTTGAAAAAATGTTTGTTTCAGACTTGTACAGCGTAATGCTGTATTGAGTTAGCTTGTTGAAGGTGCATCATTGGATTTTGCTCTTGTGAAAACGAAACGCGGTTTCCGTTGATGAGCAGTGTTTTATCATAAACGGCGTCGTTTTCAGACGACCTTTATGACCCATATAAAAAGCGTCGTCTGAAATTTTCAGACGACGCTTTTGCTGTCGGCAATCGATCAATATTTATTGATGTTGCTGTGGATATTGTATTGGTTGTGTTCCGTATCGTGGGAATCTTGCGGCTCGTTGCGGACGTGCGGTTTGTCGTCAGACATGTTGTCCAAGTCGCGGCCGGGTTCGGATACGGTGTCGCCGATGTTGATGCTGGTCAGGTTTTCCAAAATGATGGCGGACGAGAGATGTTCGCCGGTGCGGTATACCATGGCCAATGCGGTTTCTTCGGCAGGGATGGAAACATATTTAACGATGTTCTTACGGCCTTTTTTGCCTTCTTCCAAATCGACTTTCACTTGGCGGTCGCGTTTGTAAATGCTCAAGACCGTGCCTTTGTCCAAGCCGTCGGCGGAACCTTTGTTCAGGGTCACGGTTTGGAATTGTCCGGCTTCGTGTACGCCGTCGAGGATGGAGATGACTTTACCGTCGATGTGTTGCGTCGGCGCGTGCGGCATGATTTGGAAGGGCTCGGTTTCGCCGTCCATTTTCAGTAGGAAGTCGCCTTTGCGGATTTCGGAAACGGCTTCTTCCACAATCATAGGCTGCGCGGTTTGGGTCGGTACTTTCGCCAGCGGATGCAGGCGGGTGTAGTATTCGCCGTCTTTCAGGTATTTGCGGTCTTCGTCGGAAGCGGAGTCCAGTGCGCTGTTGGTGTAGGGCAGGGTGCTGACGATGCCGCTGAAGACGACTTCTTGTCCGAGGTATTTGCGGGTATCGGGATCGGTCAGGTCTTTGACGGCGCGGTAAACCAGATAGCGGCCGGGTTCGGTAACTCCGTAGGCGTACACGCGTTCGCCTTTGCTGTACATGATGCGGTTGTCAGGGCCGTCGATCAGGCGCGGTGCGTCTTGGGTCTTCATTTGGTCGATGAACTGCGGATGTTGCATGAACATGCGGTAGAAGTTCACGTTGACGGTTTGGATGCCGTAGCCTGAAGAGGTTTCGCGGACGCGCGGGCTGAGTTTGATGACCGGAATGCCGTCATTGCCTGCGGAGCCGTTTTCGAAGCCCAGTTGCGGGCGGCCGTTGACGTAGCGCAAAACCAACACCTGACCCGGATAAATCAGATGCGGATTGCGGATTTCGCCGCGGTTTGTGCCCCAAAGGCGGTTCCACTGCCACGGGCTGTACAGATATTTGCCGGAGATGCCCCAGAGTGTGTCGCCGTTTTTCACGACGTAGCGTTGCGGCGCATCGGGGCGCACTTTTAATGAAGCTGCTTGAGCGTGGGCGGAAATTGCCATGCCCGCGACACAAAGCAGGGTTATAATACGTTGTTGCATAACCGTTCCCCTTGAAATTGATTCGGTTTGTCTTTAAATGATAAACGGAGAAAATGAAATGGCCGGGAGTTTGCAAAAACCGCCGTCCCCCTTTAAAAAACGTCAATAGGCGTTTCGTGCGCATTGAACAGAAATTCATTGACGCATATTTTATCATTGAATGTTAGTGTCATCACGGGAATTGTGAAGACAGGCGCAAAATTTGTATGAAAACACACACAATCTGCTGCCGGACGCGTTGAATGCGCGTCCCAAGTATTGAAAAACGAAGAGAAAATTATGGCTTTACTGAATATCCTGCAATATCCCGACGAGCGTCTGCACACCGTGGCGAAGCCTGTCGAGCAAGTCGATGAGCGCATCCAAAAGCTGGTTGCCGATATGTTTGAAACCATGTACGAAGCGCGCGGCATCGGGCTGGCGGCGACGCAGGTCGATGTGCATGAGCGCGTCGTCGTGATGGATTTGACCGAAGACCGCAGCGAGCCGCGCGTGTTTATCAACCCCGTCATTGTTGAAAAAGACGGCGAAACCACTTACGAAGAAGGCTGTTTGTCCGTGCCGGGCATTTACGACACCGTTACCCGCGCCGAGCGCGTCAAGGTTGAGGCTTTGAACGAAAAAGGCGAGAAATTCACGCTGGAGGCGGACGGGCTGTTGGCGATTTGCGTGCAGCACGAGTTGGATCACCTGATGGGCATCGTTTTTGTCGAACGCCTGTCGCAGCTCAAGCAGGGTCGGATTAAGACCAAACTGAAAAAACGTCAGAAACACACCATCTAAAAGCCGAATGATACGGTCGAACAGGTCGTCTGAAAGAGGGGAAGCGGCAGAAAGCCGATGTTTTTCAAACTTTCAGACGACCTGTCGCAATGTTTGCCGTTGCGCTATATATAGTGGATTAACTAAATCAGGACAAGGCGACGAAGCCGCAGACAGTACAGATAGTACGGAACCGATTCACTTGGTGCTTCAGCACCTTAGAGAATCGTTCTCTTTGAGCTAAGGCGAGGCAACACCGTACTGGTTTAAAGTTAATCCACTATAGGTCGTCTGAAACCCATTTCCAAGGAGTTTCCCATGAAAGTCATCTTTGCCGGTACGCCCGATTTTGCCGCTGCCGCCTTAAAAGCCATAGCCGCCGCCGGTTTTGAAATCCCGCTGGTGTTGACCCAGCCCGACCGTCCCAAAGGACGCGGGATGCAGCTTGCCCCGTCTCCCGTGAAGCACGCCGCATTGGAATTGGGTTTACGCGTGGCGCAGCCCGAAAAACTGCGCAACAACGCCGAAGCCCTGCAAATGCTCAAAGAGGTCGAAGCCGATGTAATGGTCGTTGCCGCCTACGGACTGATTCTGCCGCAAGACGTGTTGGATACGCCGAAACACGGCTGCCTCAACATCCACGCCTCGCTGCTGCCCCGTTGGCGCGGCGCAGCGCCGATTCAGCGCGCGATTGAAGCGGGCGATGCCGAGACGGGCGTGTGCATCATGCAGATGGACATTGGTTTGGATACCGGCGATGTGGTCAGCGAACACCGTTACACCATCCAACCGACCGATACGGCGAATGAAGTACACGATGCGCTGATGAATCTCGGTGCGGCGGCGATTGTTGCTGATTTGCAACAATTAAAAACAGAAGGTCGTCTGAAAAGCGTCAAACAGCCAGAAAAAGGCGTGACTTATGCGCAAAAATTAAGCAAAGAAGAAGCGCGTATCGATTGGAACGAAAGCGCGGCAGTGATTGAACGCAAAATTCGCGCCTTCAACCCCGTCCCCGCTGCGTGGGTGGAATATCAGGGTAAACCGATGAAAATCTGGCGGGCTGAAGTAGTGGCACAACAAGGCAGGGCGGGCGAAGTGTTGTCTTGCTCGGCAGACGGTTTAATCGTTGCTTGCGGCGAGAACGCGCTGAAGATTACCGAATTGCAGCCTTCGGGCAGCAAACGGATGCCGATTGCGGCGTTTGCGGCAGGGCATAAGATTGAGGTTGGGACGGTTTTGTAGAAGCCGTTTGCAGACTGATTAATTTTCAGACGACCTTTCTTCGGATGGCTTAGAGGTCGTCTGAAAATATCGGGCAGGGAAACGTTTGGTTTTGTTGAACTGACGACAAGATTCCCCACGTTTAGGAGCAGATCATGGCAGTGTTTGAAGTAGTCGAAGGCGATATTACGAAACTTGAAGTCGATGCCATCGTGAACGCCGCCAATGCCTCGTTGTTGGGCGGCGGTGGCGTGGACGGCGCGATTCACCGCGCGGCGGGACGGGAGTTGTTGGAAGCGTGTAGAAAGTTGAACGGCTGCCGCACGGGCGAGGCGAAAATCACCCAAGGCTACCGGCTGCCGGCGAAATTTGTGATTCACACCGTCGGGCCGGTTTGGTTCGGCGGACACCGCAGCGAAGCGGTCAAGCTGGCGGAGGCGTATCAAAATTCCCTGCTGTTGGCGCAGGAACACGGCATCCGCAGCATCGCCTTCCCCTGTATTAGCACGGGCGTGTATCGTTTCCCCGCCTATTTAGCCGCCGAAACCGCTTTGGCGATTTTGAAAAAAACTTTGCCGCAGTGTCCGACTGTCGAAAAAATCGTTTTCTGTTGCTATTCGCCGCAGGACGCCGAACGCTATCGGGCATTGTTGGAACGTGACGGGGTGGTCGTCTGAAATTCCCGAATCAGGCAAAACGGCAGATTAAATGTTTTCAGACGACCTCGGGCAAGTTTGAGGTCGTCTGAAAACAGAAAAGCCGGACAGACAGTCCGGCTTCCTATAAGAATCCATTAATCAAGAATCGATTAATCGTCGCAGTGGTTGTCGGTGTCCACTTTGATGACGCGGCCGCTTTGTGAGGAAACGTCCACATCGTATTCGGTACAGCCTCTGCGGATTTCGATTTCCCAGCGTCCGTCGCTGTGGTCGATGTCGGTAACGCGGCCGCCGCCGACGCGTTTCTTGGCGATTTTGACGGCTTGCGCTTGGGAGATGGCGCGGGAATGTTTGTGCGGTGCCGCCGCGGCGGTCAGGCTGCCGGAAATGAGTGCGGCGGAAACGGCAAGCAGGGAAAGGGCGCGCAAAGTCATGATGAATCCTTATGTGTGTTGAAAAGAACGGACTATATGGATATTGTCATGAGCGGGCAATCGGATTAACACAATTTGAATCTTGCCCCGAACACCGCCCGAACCGCTTGTAAGGCGTTTACATTTTTAATGAACAAATCGAACCACAGCAGTCATTTAAGGAATTGAATTTATGAGTATGTCCCTCGCCCAAAAACTCGCCGCCGACAGCATTGCGGCGGTCGCTGAAGGGCGCAACCTTCAGGATGTGTTGGCGCAAATCCGCGCGGCGCATCCCGAGCTGACGGCGCAGGAAAACGGCGCGCTGCAGGATATTGCCTACGGCTGCCAGCGTTATTTGGGCAGCTTGAAACATATGCTCGCGCAGATGCTGAAAAAGCCGATTGACAATCCGCAGCTCGAAAGCCTGCTTTTGGCGGCGATGTACCAACTGCATTACACGCGCAACGCGCCTCATGCCGTGGTCAACGAGGCGGTCGAGAGTATCGCGAAAATCGGGCGTGGGCAGTACCGTTCGTTTGCCAACGCGATTTTGCGGCGTTTTTTGCGCGAACGCGACAAGCTTGCGGCTTCATGCAAAAAAGACGATGTGGCGAAACACAACCTGCCGCTGTGGTGGGTGGCATACCTGAAAAACCATTATCCGAAACATTGGCACAACATCACCACTGCGCTGCAATCGCATCCTCCGATGACGCTGCGGGTCAACCGACGCCACGGCAATGCCGAATCGTATTTGGAAAAGCTGGCGGCGGAAGGGATTGTGGCCAAGGCTTTGGACGAATATGCGGTAACGCTGGAAGAAGCCGTGCCGGTGAACCGCCTGCCCGGTTTTGCCGAAGGGCTGGTGTCGGTGCAGGATTTCGGCGCGCAGCAGGCGGCGTATCTGTTAAACCCTAAAGACGGCGAACGGATTTTGGACGCGTGCGCCGCGCCGGGCGGGAAGACGGGGCATATGTTGGAACTGGCGGATTGTCATGTTACCGCTTTGGATATAGACGAAGGTCGTCTGAAAAGGGTGAAGGACAATCTCGACCGTTTGGGGTTTCAGACGACCGCTCTAGCTTGCGCCGATGCGCAGGACTTGGCGGCGTGGTATGATGGAAAGCCTTTCGACGCCATCCTTGCCGACGTGCCGTGTACCGCCTCGGGTGTGGCGCGGCGCAATCCCGACGTGAAATGGCTGCGCCGTCCGACCGATGCCGCCAAAACCGCCCGTCAGCAGGAGGCATTGCTGGACGCGCTTTGGCAAACCCTGACGAAAAACGGCAGAATGCTGCTGGCCACCTGCTCGGTGTTCGTCGAAGAAAACGACGTTCAGTTGCAAAAATTCCTCAACCGCCACGCCGATGCCGAGCTGATCGAATCGCGTGTGCTTTTACCGAACAAACATCAAGATGGCTTTTATTACGCGCTTATCAAAAAGCAGTAAACGGCTGTTTGGAACGCTGTTGCTCGCCCTGTCGCTGAATGCGGCGGCGGAGAGCATCAGCGTAACCCGCTCCGAGGCGAAACTGACCGAAACCGGACAGCTTTCCGTCAGCAGCCGTTTCCGCACCGATTTGCCCGACCAGCTCAAACAGGCGCTCCGGCAGGGCGTGCCGTTGAATTTCACTTTGAGCTGGCAGCTTTCTGCGCCTTCCATGCCGTCTTACCGCTTCAAGTTTGACCAGCTGCTCAACAGCGATAACACCATCCACTACAAACTTTCCTTCCATCCGCTGACCAACCGCTACCGCATAACCGTCGGCACGTTTTCCACCGAATACGACACGCTCGATACCGCCTTGCGCGGCGTAGGGGCGGTCGCCAACTGGAAAGTGCTGTCCAAAGGCGCGTTAAGCGGCGTCGCAGCGAAAGACACACAAGCCGAAATCCGCCTGCTGCTCTCGACGGCGAAGCTGCCCAAACCCTTCCAAATCAACGCATTGACTTCTAAAAACTGGCACTTGGATTCCGGCTGGAAGTCTCTGACCATCTCTCAGGAGTAAACCATGCGCCGCTTTCTCCTGATTGCCGTGTTGGCGGCGGTGGGACTGCTCTACGGACTGACCATTGCAACGGGCAGCACCAGCCCGCTGGCGGAATATTTCTGGTGGATTATCGCCCTGTGTGCGCTGCTGATGCTGGTGTTGGCGTCGGTTTTGACGCGCTACGTCCTGCTCCTCATGCGCGACAAGAGCAAGGGCGTGTTCGGTTCGCAGATTGCGCGGCGGCTGTCGGGGATGTTTACGCTGGTGGCTGTATTGCCGGGTGTGTTCCTGTTTGGCATTTCCGCGCAGTTCATCAACGGCACGATTAATTCGTGGTTCGGAAACGATACCCACGAAGCCCTCGAACGCAGCCTGAACTTGAGCAAATCCGCGCTGAATCTGGCAGTGGACAACGCCGTCAGTAATGCTACGCCGGTGCAAATCGACCTGATCAGCACCGCGTCTGTGGACGGCGATTTGGGCAAGGCGCTGAAAAATGCCGCCAAATCGGGCGGCTTTACCCAGCTTTCGCTCTACGACGTCAAAACCCATAAAACCGAGAAAAGTGTCAATCCGCTGAAACTAAACCAACCCGAACTCGACAAAGAAGGATGGGAGAAGCTGGAGCAGACCGGCTCGATACGCAGTTTGGAAAACATAGAAAATGTCTTGTACGCGCAAGGCTGGATGCTGATCGGCGCGCACAACGGACGCGATTACGCCTTGTTTTTCCGCCAGCCCATCCCGCAGGATGTGGCGCAAGATGCGACGCTGATTGAAGCGGCGCGGGCGAAATACGCCGAATTGAGCTACACCAAACAAGGCCTGCAAACCTTCTTTTTGGCGACTTTGCTGGTTGCCGCGCTGTTGGCGATTTTCCTTGCCTTGGTGATGGCGCTGTATTTCGCCCGCCGCTTCGTCGAGCCGGTATTGTCGTTGGCAGAAGGTGCAAGGGCGGTGGCGCAGGGCGATTTCAGCCAGAAACGCCCCGTGTTCCGCAACGACGAATTCGGCAGGTTGACCCAGTTGTTCAACCACATGACCGAACAGCTTGCCATCGCCAAAGAAGCCGACGAGAACAACCGCCTGCGCGAAGAAGCGGCGCGCCACTATCTCGAATGCGTGTTGGAAAGCTTGACCACGGGCGTGATTACTTTGGATGCCGAAGGTCGTCTGAAAACCTTCAACAAAGCCGCCGAACGGATTTTGGGCATTGAATTGGTGCCGCTGTGGGGTAGCAACTGGCACGACTGGCGCGGACAATCGCCGCAGCAGACCCTGCTTGCCGAAGTGTTTGCCGCCATTGAAGAAACCGCCAATGCCGCCAAACCCGTCCAAGTCGAATACGCCGCCCCCGACGATGCGCGGATTCTTTTGGGTAAAGCCACCATCCTGCCCGACGACAACGACAATGGTGTGGTAATGGTGATCGACGACATCACCGTCCTCATCCGCGCCCAAAAAGAAGCCGCTTGGGGCGAAGTGGCGAAACGGTTGGCGCATGAAATCCGCAATCCGCTCACGCCTATCCAACTTTCCGCCGAGAGATTGGCATGGAAATTGCATGATAAATTGGACGAACAACACGCCCAAATCCTCAGCCGTTCGACCGATACCATTGTCAAACAGGTGGCGGCATTGAAAGAAATGGTCGAAGCCTTCCGCAATTACGCCCGCGCCCCGTCGCTGAATTTTGAAAAACACGATTTGAACCGTTTGGTCGAAGAAGTGTTGCTGCTGTACGAGGGCGGGGCGTGCCGCTTTGTTCCAAACTTGTCCGACAAGCCGCAGCCGATTTCCGCCGATACCACCGCCATGCGGCAGGTGTTGCACAATATTTTCAAAAACGCGGCAGAGGCGGCGGAAGAGGCAGAAGTTCCGCAAGTGAATGTCAGCGTCGGTGAAGATAACGACGGACAGGTTTTATTGACCGTTTGTAACAACGGCAAAGGTTTCAGCAAGGAAATGCTGCATAATGCTTTCGAGCCGTATGTTACCGACAAGCCGACAGGTACGGGTCTGGGATTGCCCGTTGTGAAGAAAATCATCGAAGAGCACGGCGGCCGCATCAGCCTGAGCAATCAGAACGAAGGCGGCGCGTGTGTGAAAATAGCCTTACCCCGATTGGTAGAAACTTATGCGTAGCAGTGATATTTTAATTGTAGATGACGAAGTAGGTATCCGCGACTTGCTCTCGGAAATCCTCCAAGACGAAGGTTATTCCGTGGCTTTGGCGGAGAACGCCGAAGAGGCGCGCCAACTGCGCCACCAGACCCGTCCCGCCATGGTGTTGTTGGACATATGGATGCCCGACTGCGACGGTATTACCCTGCTCAAAGAGTGGGCGAAAAACGGACAGCTCAACATGCCCGTGGTGATGATGAGCGGACACGCCAGCATCGACACCGCCGTCGAAGCCACCAAAATCGGCGCGCTCGATTTTTTGGAAAAACCGATTGCCCTGCAAAAGCTGCTCTCTACCGTCGACCGCGCCCTCAAACACGGCGAAATGCAGATGGCGGCGGGCTTGTCCTTCGACAAACTCGGCAACAGCCCCGCCATTCAAGAATTCAAGCAACAACTTGAGCCTGCCGTGAAAAAAAGCGGACCCGTGCTGCTCAGCGGCGAAACCGGTTCGCCGTTTGAAATCGTTGCCCGTTATTTCCACAAAAGCGGCACGCCTTGGGTCGGACTCAGCCGCGTCGAACTCATTGCCGATGCGCCATTGGAGCTGCTGCAAAAAGCATCGGGCGGCACGCTTTATCTCGGTGATGCCGCGCAGTACAGCAAAAACATCCAAAACGGCATCAGTTTCATCCTCGGCAAGGCAGACCGTTACAACGTGCGCGTTATCGTCGCCGGCAGCCACGCCGCCGATGAAAGCCCGGCAGACGCCATTGCCGATGCCAAGTTGTCCGAACTGCTTTCCGGCAACGTCATCAGTATCCCGCCGTTGCGCAGCCAATCCGAAGACATCGCTTTCTTGGTCAACCAAGTCATGACCGAATTGGCGGACAGCGAAAAAATCCAGCCCGTCAAATTCAGCAACGGCTCGCTGACTGTTCTCTGCCAATACAACTGGCCGGGCAATTTCGACCAGCTCCGCAGCGTCGTGAAAAACCTGATGCTGGAGGCGGACGGACAGGAAGTCCACGAGCAGGCGGTCGTTGCCGCATTGGGGCAAAAACGGGCGACAGTCGCCACTGAAATCGTCGGCGGTTTCAACTTCAATATGCCTTTGCGCGAACTGCGTGAAGAATTGGAGCGCCGCTATTTTGAGTACCACATCGCTCAAGAAGGGCAAAACATGAGCCGTGTCGCCCAAAAAGTCGGTCTGGAGCGCACACACCTCTACCGCAAACTCAAACAATTAGGCATCAGCGTTTCCCGCCGCAGCGCAGCGGAAAAAGCAGAAGAGTAGGGCGGTAGTAGGATAAGAGGTCGTCTGAAAGCATACGGTACGCCGCGGTATGTTTTCAGACGACCTTGTTTGCCATCAACACGCCCGTTTTTGTCGAATAACCAACTCACTTTTGAGGCAATGTGCGACAACCATTCAAATGACAGATTTTCTTGCCGTATCGTGTAGAATATAAAAATATTACAAAAGTTACTAACGGGCTGCCGGCTGTTTGGCAGCATCCGCATGACGGTGAACAGGTACGAAACCGGAATCAGGCGCGGGAACGCCGTATCGGTTTAAAGTTCGTCGGCTTTATCGTTAAATACTGACATTTATCCGTTTTCAGACGACCTCCCGAACAAAGGTCGTCTGAAAACAACAAGGGGACACAATTGATGACGGAAAACGACCGCCTTGCCTGGCTGCAACTGGCGTTTACGCCTTATGTCGGCGCGGAGGGCTTCTTGCTCCTGCTGCAACGTTTCGGCAGCGCGAAAGCCGCGCTGGATGCTCCTGTGGAGCAAATTGCCACGATAGTGCGCCACAAGCAGGCAGCCGAATCTTGGCGCAACGGCGAAAAACGGGCGTTGGCGCAAAAAGCTGCGGAAGCGGCATTGCAATGGGAAAAGCAGGACGGCTGCCGTTTGTTGCTGCTGCAAGATGATGATTTTCCCGAAATGCTGACGCAGGGCATTACCGCGCCGCCGGTTTTGTTTTTGCGCGGTAATGTGCAACTGCTGCACAAACCTTCCGCCGCCATTGTCGGCAGCCGCCATGCCACGCCGCAGGCGATGCGGATTGCCAAAGATTTCGGCAGAGCGTTGAGCGAAAAGGATATTCCCGTCGTGTCGGGTATGGCTTCAGGTATCGACACCGCCGCCCATCAAGGCGCGTTGCAGGCGGGCGGCGGCACCATCGCCGTATGGGGGACGGGCATAGACCGCATTTACCCGCCGTCCAATAAAAACCTTGCCTATGAAATCGCCGAAAAAGGATTGATTGTCAGCGAGTTTCCTTTGGATACGCGGCCGTTTGCGGGCAACTTTCCGCGCCGCAACCGCCTGATTGCCGCGTTGTCGCAGGTTACGCTGGTGGTTGAAGCCGCGTTGGAATCCGGTTCGCTGATTACCGCCAAGCTGGCGGCGGAGATGGGACGGGAGGTGATGGCGGTGCCCGGTTCGATAGACAATCCGCACAGCAAAGGCTGTCATAAGCTGATTAAAGACGGCGCGAAATTGGTGGAATGTTTGGACGACATCCTTCACGAATGTCCGGGGCTATTGCAAAATGCGGCAGTTCCATCATATTCTATAAATAAGAAAAACAAAAAAACGGAAAAACGCACTGCCGTCAGAGAGACGTCGTCTGAACCTGTTTTGCCGTTTTCAGACGACCTTCATGTCCGAAAACAGCCGGCGCAAGCCAATACGGTTGCCGCGCCGACAGCGGAAGACGGGCTGCTGGACGCCATGGGTTACGACCCCGTTCATCCCGATATATTGGCGCAGCAAACTGCATGGGCGGCGGCAGACGTTTACGCCCGACTGCTGGAATACGAACTCGACGGCATCGTCGCCGCCTTGCCGGGCGGACGCTATCAGCGCATAAAAGCATAATTCGATTCATTCATTAAGGAACCAGCATGACAGAAGTCATCGCCTATCTCATCGAACACTTCCAAGATTTCGACAATTGCCCGCCGCCGGAGGATTTGGGCCGCCTGTTGGAAGATGCGGGTTTTGACGTAACGGAAATCGGCAATACGCTGATGATGATGGAAGTGTTGTTCAACACGTCCGAATTCGCCGCCGCGCCGTTCGATAGCCATGCCCTGCGCGTGTATTGCAACGAAGAAGTGGAAAACCTGCCACAGGAAGTCATGGGGCTGATGCAGTATCTGGTTGCCGAACGCGCCATCACTTACGAGCAGCGCGAAATCGTCATCCACGCCCTGATGCACATCCCGCCCGAAGAAATCACGCTCGATACGGCGAAAGTGCTGGTGTTGCTCTTGTTGTGGGCGCACAAAAGCGAATTGCCCGTCTTAATCGGCGACGACCTGATGGGCGCGCTCAACGGCAAAGCGACCATGCATTAAACCTTTTCAGACGACCTTTTGACGCAGCTTGTTCAGAAAGGTCGTCTGAAACGCATCATCCAATACATTAAAAGAGAACAAACAATGGCGAAAAACCTCTTAATCGTCGAATCACCGTCCAAAGCCAAAACCCTGAAAAAATACCTTGGCGGCGATTTCGAAATTCTGGCCTCCTACGGCCACGTCCGCGACCTCGTCCCCAAAAACGGTGCCGTCGATCCCGAACACGACTTCGCCATGAAATACGAGCTGATCAAACGCAACGCCAAACACGTCGATGCGATTGTCGCCGGAGCCAAAGAAGCCGAAAACATCTACCTCGCAACCGACCCGGATAGGGAAGGCGAAGCGATTTCCTGGCATCTTTTTGAAATCCTCAAATCCAAACGCGGCCTGAAAAACATCAAGCCGCAGCGTGTCGTGTTCCACGAAATCACCAAAAATGCCGTGCTCGACGCCGTCGCCAACCCGCGCGAAATCGAAATGGACTTGGTTGATGCGCAACAAGCCCGCCGCGCTTTGGACTATCTGGTCGGTTTCAACCTCTCGCCATTGTTGTGGAAAAAAATCCGCCGCGGTTTGAGCGCGGGCCGTGTGCAAAGTCCCGCCCTGCGTTTGATTTGCGAACGCGAAAACGAAATCCGCGCGTTTGAAGCACAGGAATATTGGACGGTACATCTCGACAGCCACAAAGGCCGCAGCAAGTTCACCGCCAAACTCGCCCAATACAACGGCGCGAAACTCGAACAATTCGACCTGCCGAACGAAGCCGCGCAAGCCGACGTATTGAAAGAACTTGAAGGCAAAGAAGCCGTCGTTACCGCCATCGAAAAGAAAAAGCGCAGCCGCAATCCCGCCGCGCCGTTCACCACTTCTACCATGCAGCAGGATGCCGTGCGCAAACTCGGCTTCACCACCGACCGCACCATGCGTACCGCCCAGCAGCTTTACGAAGGTATAGACGTAGGGCAGGGCGCCATCGGTCTGATTACCTATATGCGTACCGACAGCGTGAATTTGGCCGATGAAGCGTTAACCGAAATCCGCCATTACATCGAAAACAAAATCGGCAAAGAATATCTGCCGAGTGCCGCCAAACAATACAAAACCAAATCCAAAAATGCCCAAGAAGCGCACGAAGCCATCCGTCCGACTTCCGTGTACCGCACGCCCGAAAGCGTCAAACCCTTCCTGAGTGCAGACCAGTTCAAACTCTATCAAATGATTTGGCAGCGCACCGTCGCCTGTCAGATGACGCCAGCCAAATTCGACCAAACCACCGTCGATATTACCGTCGGCAAAGGCGTATTCCGCGTCACCGGACAAGTGCAAACCTTCGCAGGCTTCCTCAGCGTTTACGAAGAAAGCAGCGACGATGAAGAAGGCGAAGACAGCAAAAAACTGCCCGAAATGAGCGAAGGCGATAAATTGCCTGTGGACAAACTCTACGGCGAGCAACACTTTACCACCCCGCCGCCGCGCTACAACGAAGCCACGCTGGTTAAAGCCCTCGAAGAATACGGCATCGGCCGCCCCTCGACTTACGCCAGCATCATCTCCACGCTCAAAGACCGCGAATACGTTACCCTTGAGCAAAAACGCTTCATGCCCACCGACACAGGCGACATCGTCAACAAATTTCTGACCGAACACTTCGCCCAATACGTCGACTACCACTTCACCGCGAAACTTGAAGACCAGCTCGACGAAATCGCCGACGGCAAACGCCGCTGGATTCCCGTGATGGACAAATTCTGGAAACCGTTCATCAAACAAGTGGAAGAAAAAGAAGGTATCGAACGCGCCAAATTCACCACGCAGGAACTCGACGAAACCTGCCCCAAATGCGGCGAACACAAACTGCAAATCAAGTTCGGCAAAATGGGCCGTTTCGTCGCCTGCGCCGGCTATCCCGAGTGCAGCTACACCCGCAACGTTAACGAAACCGCCGAAGAAGCCGCCGAGCGCATCGCCAAAGCCGAAGCCGAGCAAGCGGAACTCGATGGGCGCGAATGCCCTAAATGCGGCGGTCGCCTAGTGTACAAATACAGCCGTACTGGCAGCAAATTCATTGGTTGCGCCAACTACCCTAAATGCAAACACGTCGAGCCGCTGGAAAAACCGAAAGACACCGGCGTCCAATGCCCGCAATGCAAAAAAGGCAACCTCGTCGAGCGCAAATCCCGCTACGGCAAACTGTTTTACAGTTGCAGCACCTATCCCGACTGCAACTACGCCACTTGGAACCCGCCCGTCGCCGAAGAATGCCCGAACTGCCATTGGCCGGTTTTAACCATCAAAACCACCAAACGCTGGGGCGTAGAGAAAGTCTGCCCGCAAAAAGAATGCGGCTGGAAAGAACAGATTGAACCGCCTGCACCGAAAGAGTGAGATTAGGTTGGTTTAAAGAGAAAAGGTCGTCTGAAAAAATTTCAGACGACCTTTTCAGTTTCATTAAGAAGGGATTTAACGCCTTGCAAAAACCAACGTGGCAAGAAAGAACAAGCTGACTATCAAAGCAACGGTTTTGCCGATCAAGGGCAGGCAAAAGACGAACCAAAGCAGACCGCGCCCCAAGTTCGGAATCAATCCCAAGTGGCGGTAATATTCGTCAAAGAAATGGGCGTGGGCGGTGAAGGCAATCACGCCGCCGATATAAACACCCAAAAAAATTTTCCAAAGCGGCATTGTCAGCCATCCATATTTTCATTAAGTATTATGGTTAATAGACTGAAAAAACGGTGGGAAAGTTCTAATGGCGAACGTAAGCGACCTTTTTATTTGAGAAAATATTTTATAATTTATAAAATTTTGTAAGTTTACCATCATAAAAAATAAATTTTTGCGATGGGTAGATTTGTTTTCATGCGGCCTTAAATGAAAAAAACGCTGCTGTATAATCGCTGCTTTGTCATTCTTTAGAGGTCGTCTGAAACTGTCGGACGATCCGTTTTAATTATGAGTAAACACAGCAAACATTCAAATCAAGTCCGTATCATCGGCGGGCAATGCAGGGGACGGAAACTGGTTTTTGCAGATGCGGACGGTCTGCGTCCAACGCCTGACAGTGTCCGCGAAAAACTTTTTAATTGGCTGGGTCAGGATTTGACCGGTCTGAATACGTTGGATTTGTTTGCCGGAAGCGGCGCGTTGGGATTTGAGGCCGCGTCCCGTAACGCGAAGAGGGTGGTGCTGGCAGATAATAATCGCAAAACTGCCGATATGCTGCGGCAAAACGCCAGAGCATTGGGTTTGGATAAACTGGAAATCCTCAATACCGATGGCCTTGCGTATCTGCAGAGGTCGTCTGAAAAGTTTGATGTGGTCTTTTTGGATCCGCCGTTTGCGTGGCGGGATTGGGAAAATTTGTTTGCTTCTTTGAAAAACAGCTTGAAAAACGGGGCAATGGTCTATATTGAAGCAGGGGAGCTGCCCGATTTCCCCGAGTGGCTGGAGCCTTATCGCGAAGGACGGGCGGGTAAGAGCGGTTTTGTGCTCTTGCAGTTTGTCCAAGTAGCTGAATAGTAAGAGATTTGAGAATCATTACCAGGGTGTAAACATTCGCCTAAACGGATTGTTTTTGACGCGTTTGTGCTATAATCCGCGCCCAATCGGTTTTGATAATTTAAATGAAAAAGGAAAAGAAATGTCGCTCTTTATTACAGATGAGTGCATTAACTGTGACGTTTGCGAGCCGGAGTGCCCCAATGACGCCATCTCGCAAGGCGAGGAAATTTACGAAATCAACCCTAATTTGTGTACGCAGTGCGTAGGCCATTACGATGAGCCGCAATGTCAGCAGGTATGCCCCGTGGACTGCATCCTGATTGATGAAGAGCATCCGGAAACGCACGAAGAGCTGATGGCAAAATACGAAAAAATCATTCAGTTCAAATAAATTCTTTTTTAAAGCAATAAATTGAGTGATTTTAAGAAAACAAAATTAAAAAAGAACTTGACGAAAATCTGAGTCACGAATAAACTTGCGTTCTCTTTTGGTGGGATTCCCGAGCGGTCAAAGGGGGCAGACTGTAAATCTGTTGCGAGAGCTTCGAAGGTTCGAATCCTTCTCCCACCACCAAATTCCAATGTGTTGGAGCATTGATGCAGTAAGTCTGCGGGTGTAGCTCAATGGTAGAGCAGAAGCCTTCCAAGCTTACGGTGAGGGTTCGATTCCCTTCACCCGCTCCAATAGTCTATTGGCCCATGTAGCTCAGGGGTAGAGCACTCCCTTGGTAAGGGAGAGGCCGGCAGTTCAAATCTGCCCATGGGCACCAAATACCATTTTCTCAGTATTTTAAAGATAGGAAATTTGCCATGGCAAAGGAAAAATTTGAACGTAGCAAACCGCACGTAAACGTTGGCACCATCGGTCACGTTGACCATGGTAAAACCACTCTGACTGCTGCTTTGACTACTATTTTGGCTAAAAAATTCGGTGGTGCTGCAAAAGCTTACGACCAAATCGACAACGCTCCCGAAGAAAAAGCCCGCGGTATTACCATTAATACCTCACACGTAGAATATGAAACCGAAACCCGCCACTACGCACACGTAGACTGCCCGGGTCACGCCGACTACGTTAAAAACATGATTACCGGTGCCGCACAAATGGACGGCGCAATCTTGGTATGTTCCGCTGCCGACGGTCCTATGCCGCAAACCCGCGAACACATCCTGTTGGCCCGTCAAGTAGGCGTACCTTACATCATCGTGTTCATGAACAAATGCGACATGGTTGACGATGCCGAGCTGTTGGAACTGGTTGAAATGGAAATCCGTGACTTGCTGTCAAGCTACGACTTCCCGGGCGACGACTGCCCGATCGTACAAGGTTCTGCACTGAAAGCCTTGGAAGGCGACGCCGCTTACGAAGAAAAAATCTTCGAACTGGCTGCCGCATTGGACAGCTACATCCCGACTCCCGAGCGTGCAGTGGACAAACCGTTCCTGTTGCCTATCGAAGACGTATTCTCCATCTCCGGTCGTGGTACCGTAGTAACCGGCCGTGTAGAGCGCGGTGTTATCCACGTTGGTGACGAGATCGAAATCGTAGGTCTGAAAGAAACCCAAAAAACCACTTGTACCGGTGTTGAGATGTTCCGCAAACTGCTGGACGAAGGTCAAGCAGGTGACAACGTAGGCGTATTGCTGCGCGGTACCAAACGCGAAGAAGTGGAACGCGGTCAAGTATTGGCTAAACCGGGTACCATCACTCCGCACACCAAATTCAAAGCGGAAGTGTACGTATTGAGCAAAGAAGAGGGTGGCCGTCATACTCCGTTCTTCGCCAACTATCGTCCTCAATTCTACTTCCGTACTACCGACGTAACCGGCGCGGTTACTTTGGAAGAAGGTGTAGAAATGGTTATGCCTGGTGAGAACGTAGCCATCACTGTAGAACTGATTGCGCCTATCGCTATGGAAGAAGGTTTGCGCTTTGCGATTCGCGAAGGTGGCCGTACCGTAGGTGCAGGTGTGGTTTCTTCTATCATCGCTTAAGTTTAGAGGCCAATAGCTCAATTGGTAGAGTATCGGTCTCCAAAACCGAGGGTTGGGGGTTCGAGACCCTCTTGGCCTGCCAAATAAAAAATTAACCGGCCCTGTGCCGGTTAATTTTTTTGCATTTCTTTTTTAGTAATTAATTTAAACCATTGCATGAGTGAGATAGTGCGACTTTGATGCTGTGGTGAGTGAGTAAAGATGACTGAACATACATCTGAACATAAAGCAGAAAAGTCGGGTCAGCTTGTAACATCCGGCAATCATTCTACGCCGCCTAAGCGAGAAGGGCTGCTTTCCTATTTTAAAAACTCATGGTCTGAGTTTAAAAAAGTTGTTTGGCCTACGCGAGATGATGCAGTTAAGATGACGATCTTCGTTGTTATATTTGTTGCAATCTTGGCAGTATTTATTTACGCGGCAGACAGTGCTATTTCCTGGCTGTTTTTTGATGTGTTGTTGAAGAGGGGGTAAAAATGTCAAAACGTTGGTATGTTGTGCAGGCTTATTCCGGCTTTGAGAAAAATGTCCAGAAGACCCTAAAAGAGCGTATCGCTCGCGAAGGCATGGAAGGTTATTTCGGTCAGATTCTTGTTCCGGTTGAAGAAGTGGTCGATATTAAAAATGGTCGCAAAACCATTAGCGAGCGTAAGTTCTATCCGGGCTATGTTTTGGTCGAGATGGAAATGACCGATGACTCATGGCATTTGGTGAAAAGTACCCCTCGAGTTTCAGGCTTTATTGGTGGTACGGCAAATAAGCCTACTCCGATTTCTCAAAGAGAAGCTGATGCAATCTTGCAACAGGTTCGTTCTGGAGTTGAGAAGCCTAAACCTAAAGTTGAATTTGAAGTGGGGCAGCAAGTTCGTGTAAACGAAGGACCTTTTGCTGACTTCAACGGTATTGTAGATGAAGTGAATTATGAGCGTAATAAATTGAGGGTTTCAGTTCAGATTTTTGGTCGTGAAACCCCGGTTGAGCTGGAGTTTGGTCAAGTAGAAAAGATTTAAGTTTTTAAATCCCTTGAAAAAAAATCTCTAAGTAAATATAATGCTGAATTCTTTTTTGGGAAGCGGAAATGGTTCCGCGCTATACCCGTTTTTAGGAGTCCTATAAGTGGCAAAGAAAATTATCGGCTATATCAAACTGCAAATTCCTGCAGGTAAAGCCAATCCATCTCCCCCAGTTGGTCCTGCTTTGGGTCAACGTGGTCTGAATATTATGGAATTCTGTAAAGCATTTAATGCTGCAACTCAAGGCATGGAGCCTGGTTTGCCGATTCCAGTTGTGATTACTGCATTTGCGGATAAGTCATTCACTTTTGTGATGAAAACTCCTCCGGCCTCTATTCTGTTGAAAAAAGCCGCCGGTTTGCAAAAAGGTAGTTCTAATCCTCTGACAAACAAAGTGGGTAAATTGACCCGTGCTCAGTTGGAAGAAATTGCTAAAACTAAAGAACCTGATTTGACTGCTGCTGATTTGGATGCCGCTGTTCGCACTATTGCTGGTTCTGCTCGTTCAATGGGTTTAGATGTGGAGGGTGTTGTATAATGGCTAAAGTATCTAAACGCTTGAAAGCTTTGCGCTCTTCTGTTGAAGCTAATAAATTATATGCAATTGATGAAGCAATTGCTTTGGTAAAAAAAGCAGCGACTGCTAAATTTGACGAGTCTGTTGACGTATCTTTCAACTTGGGTGTTGATCCGCGTAAATCTGACCAAGTTATCCGTGGTTCAGTTGTTCTGCCTAAAGGTACCGGTAAAACAACCCGCGTAGCAGTATTCACTCAAGGTGCAAATGCTGATGCAGCTAAAGAAGCTGGTGCTGATGTTGTCGGCTTTGAAGATTTGGCTGCTGAAATCAAAGCAGGTAATCTGAACTTTGACGTTGTTATTGCTTCTCCTGATGCAATGCGCATCGTTGGTCAGTTGGGTACCATCTTGGGTCCACGTGGCTTGATGCCAAACCCTAAAGTGGGTACTGTTACTCCTAATGTGGCTGAAGCAGTTAAAAATGCAAAAGCTGGTCAGGTACAATATCGTACAGACAAAGCTGGTATCGTTCATGCAACTATCGGTCGTGCTTCGTTCGCTGAAGCCGATTTGAAAGAAAACTTTGATGCGTTGCTGGATGCTATCGTTAAAGCTAAACCTGCTGCTGCTAAAGGTCAGTACCTGAAAAAAGTTGCTGTATCCAGCACTATGGGTTTAGGTGTTCGCGTTGATACATCAAGCGTGAATAACTAATCTAAGAAATTTTCAAGCAACTCTATTTTTGAGTTGCTTGAATTTGGGCTACTTAGAATTAAGTAGATGTCCAAGACCGTAGGGATCGCAAGATTTAATCGTAACTGCCCTACGCAGACGGTAGTCCTGAAACACATTGCAAGATTGCTTGTAAGATGTCTTTTTAGGTTACCGCGCTGGTGGGATATCATTCCGATATCCTGTTTATAAACAGTGGGAGGTAGACCTTGAGTCTCAATATTGAAACCAAGAAAGTAGCCGTAGAGGAAATCAGCGCAGCAATTACTAACGCTCAGACTCTCGTGGTTGCTGAATATCGCGGTATCAGTGTTTCCAGTATGACTGAGCTTCGCGCTAACGCGCGTAAAGAAGGCGTTTACTTGCGCGTTCTGAAAAATACATTGGCTCGTCGTGCAGTAGAGGGTACTTCATTCGCAGCTTTGGCTGATCAAATGGTTGGTCCGTTGGTTTATGCTGCTTCTGAAGATGCTGTTGCTGCTGCTAAAGTGTTGCACCAATTCGCGAAAAAAGATGACAAGATTGTAGTTAAAGCCGGTTCTTACAATGGTGAAGTGATGAATGCTGCTCAGGTTGCTGAGTTGGCTTCTATTCCGAGCCGCGAAGAGCTGTTGTCCAAACTGTTGTTCGTTATGCAAGCTCCTGTATCAGGCTTTGCGCGCGGTTTGGCTGCTTTGGCAGAGAAAAAAGCAGGCGAAGAAGCCGCTTAATCAATTTTGTTTCTGTTGATCAATTATTTTTTAATACAATATTTGGAGTATAAATAGCATGGCTATTACTAAAGAAGACATTTTGGAAGCAGTTGGTTCTTTGACCGTAATGGAATTGAACGACTTGGTTAAAGCTTTTGAAGAAAAATTCGGTGTTTCTGCTGCTGCTGTTGCAGTTGCAGGTCCTGCTGGTGCTGGCGCTGCCGCGGCTGAAGAAAAAACTGAATTTGACGTAGTATTGGCTTCTGCCGGTGACCAAAAAGTTGGCGTGATTAAAGTAGTTCGCGCAATTACTGGTCTGGGTCTGAAAGAAGCTAAAGACATCGTTGATGGTGCACCTAAAACTCTTAAAGAAGGTGTTTCTAAAGCTGAAGCTGAAGACATCCAAAAACAATTGGAAGAAGCTGGCGCTAAAGTCGAAATCAAATAATTTGATGCTTCCTGTAAAGGCTGGCAGTTTTCTGCCAGCCTTATTTTGCTTATCGTTATTAGGTTAATTTTTTATTTACATTTATTTGCAATTTAGTCGCAAGTTAAGTTTAAATAAATGTAAATAACACAAACAATAGGCGTTATTTCAGTCGACCTCTTTCTTTAAAATTGCTTTTCGGAGTGTATATGAACTATTCGTTTACCGAGAAAAAACGTATCCGTAAGAGTTTTGCAAAACGAGAGAACGTATTGGACGTTCCCTTTTTGTTGGCAACACAAATTGATTCTTATGCGAAATTTCTGCAATTAGAAAATGCTTTTGATCAGCGTACTGACGATGGTCTGCAGGCTGCATTTAATTCTATTTTCCCTATCGTAAGCCACAATGGTTATGCGCGTCTGGAGTTTGTGCATTACACGTTGGGTGAGCCTTTGTTCGATATTCCTGAATGTCAATTGCGCGGAATCACTTATGCCGCCCCCCTGCGCGCGCGTATCCGACTGGTTATTTTAGACAAGGAAGCGTCTAAACCGACAGTCAAAGAAGTCCGTGAAAATGAAGTGTATATGGGCGAAATCCCATTGATGACTCCAAGCGGTTCGTTTGTCATTAACGGTACCGAACGTGTGATTGTTTCTCAGTTGCACCGTTCTCCTGGTGTGTTCTTTGAGCATGACCGCGGTAAAACTCATTCCTCCGGTAAATTGTTGTTCTCTGCTCGAATCATTCCTTACCGTGGTTCGTGGTTGGATTTCGAATTTGACCCGAAAGATTTGCTGTATTTCCGTATCGACCGTCGCCGCAAAATGCCAGTTACGATTTTGTTGAAGGCTTTGGGCTACAACAATGAACAGATCTTGGATATTTTCTACGATAAAGAAACGTTCTATCTGTCTGAAAATGGTGTTCAAACCGATTTGGTTGTAGGTCGTCTGAAAGGTGAAACTGCCAAAGTTGATATCTTGGATAAAGAAGGCAACGTATTGGTTGCTAAAGGTAAACGCATTACCGCAAAAAATATCCGTGATATTAGCAATGCAGGATTGACTCGTTTGGATGTGGAGCCGGAAAGCCTGATTGGCAAAGCTTTGGCCGCGGATTTGATTGACCCTGAAACGGGTGAAGTATTGGCTGTAGCCAACGATGAAATCACTGAAGAATTGTTGGCAAAATTTGATATCCACGGTGTAAAACAGCTTACTACGCTTTACATTAATGAATTGGATCAGGGTGGCTATATTTCCAATACTCTGCGCACTGATGAGACTGCTGATCAGCAAGCAGCGCGTGTTGCGATTTACCGCATGATGCGCCCAGGCGAACCGCCTACCGAGGAAGCAGTCGAGCAGCTGTTTAACCGCTTGTTCTTCAGTGAAGACAGCTACGATTTGTCTCGCGTAGGCCGTATGAAATTCAATACGCGGACTTATGAACAGAAATTGTCTGAGGTACAACAGCAGTCTTGGTATGGCCGTTTGTTGAATGAAACTTTTGCAGGGGCTGCCGAAAAAGGCGGTTATGTCCTGAGTGTTGAAGATATTGTTGCCTCAATTGCTACTTTGGTTGAATTGCGTAACGGTCATGGCGAAGTGGACGATATTGACCACTTGGGTAACCGTCGCGTGCGTTCGGTAGGTGAGTTAACTGAAAACCAATTCCGCAGTGGTTTGGCTCGTGTGGAACGTGCCGTAAAAGAACGCCTGAATCAAGCGGAATCAGAAAACTTAATGCCGCATGATTTGATTAATGCGAAACCTGTTTCTGCCGCCATCAAAGAATTCTTCGGCTCAAGCCAATTGAGTCAGTTTATGGATCAGACCAACCCCTTGTCTGAAGTAACCCATAAACGCCGCGTATCTGCGTTGGGCCCGGGTGGTTTGACCCGTGAACGTGCCGGTTTCGAGGTGCGAGACGTGCATCCGACTCACTATGGCCGCGTATGTCCGATTGAAACGCCTGAAGGTCCGAACATCGGTTTGATTAACTCATTGTCCGTTTATGCACGTACCAATGATTATGGTTTCTTGGAAACTCCTTATCGCCGCGTTATCGACGGCAAAGTAACCGAGGAAATCGATTACTTGTCTGCTATCGAAGAAGGTCGTTATGTGATTGCACAGGCGAATGCTGATTTGGACAAAGACGGTAATTTGATTGGTGATCTGGTAACTTGTCGTGAAAAAGGCGAAACCATTATGGCAACGCCTGACCGTGTGCAATATATGGACGTGGCAACCGGTCAAGTGGTATCCGTAGCGGCATCTCTGATTCCGTTCTTGGAGCACGATGATGCGAACCGTGCATTGATGGGTGCCAACATGCAACGTCAGGCCGTACCGTGCCTGCGTCCTGAAAAACCGATGGTTGGTACCGGTATTGAGCGTTCTGTTGCTGTTGACTCTGCTACTGCAATCGTTGCCCGTCGTGGCGGTGTGGTTGAGTATGTCGATGCCAACCGTGTTGTGATTCGTGTTCATGACGATGAAGCGACTGCCGGTGAAGTGGGTGTCGATATTTACAACTTGGTTAAATTCACTCGTTCTAACCAATCTACCAATATCAACCAACGTCCTGCCGTCAAAGCCGGCGACGTTTTGCAACGCGGCGATTTGATTGCTGACGGTGCATCTACCGATTTGGGCGAATTGGCTTTGGGTCAAAATATGACTATCGCCTTCATGCCGTGGAACGGTTATAACTATGAAGACTCGATTCTGATTTCCGAAAAAGTAGCTGCAGACGACCGCTATACTTCGATTCACATTGAGGAATTGAATGTCGTTGCCCGCGATACCAAGCTGGGTGCGGAAGATATCACCCGCGATATTCCGAACTTGTCCGAGCGTATGCAAAACCGTTTGGATGAATCCGGTATCGTTTACATCGGTGCAGAAGTGGAAGCAGGCGATGTATTGGTTGGTAAAGTAACGCCTAAAGGCGAAACCCAACTGACTCCGGAAGAAAAACTGTTGCGCGCCATCTTCGGCGAAAAAGCATCCGACGTAAAAGACACCTCTTTGCGTATGCCTACCGGTATGAGCGGTACGGTTATCGACGTTCAAGTCTTTACCCGCGAAGGTATCCAACGCGACAAACGTGCTCAATCCATTATCGATTCTGAGCTGAAACGTTACCGTCAAGACTTGGGCGACCAGTTGCGTATTTTTGATAACGATGCATTCGACCGTATTGAGCGCATGATCGTCGGTCAAAAAGCCAACGGCGGTCCGATGAAGCTGGCTAAAGGCAGTGAAATCACTACCGAATATCTGGCGGGTTTGCCTAGCAAACACGATTGGTTCGATATCCGTTTGTCTGATGAAGATTTGGCCAAACAATTAGAACTGATTAAATTGAGTCTGCAACAAAAACGCGAAGAAGCGGACGAGTTGTACGAAATCAAGAAGAAAAAACTGACCCAAGGTGACGAACTGCAGCCTGGTGTACAAAAAATGGTGAAAGTCTTTATCGCCATCAAACGCCGTCTGCAAGCCGGTGACAAAATGGCGGGCCGCCACGGTAATAAAGGTGTGGTATCGCGCATTCTGCCTGTAGAAGACATGCCTTACATGGCGGACGGTCGTCCTGTGGACATCGTACTGAACCCGTTGGGCGTACCTTCCCGTATGAACATCGGTCAGATTTTGGAAGTTCACTTGGGTTGGGCGGCAAAAGGTATCGGCGAGCGTATCGACCGTATGCTGAAAGAGCAACGCAAAGCCAGCGAGTTGCGCGAGTTCTTGAACAAACTCTACAACGGCAGCGGTAAGAAAGAAGATTTGGATGCCCTGACTGATGAAGAAATCATCGAACTTGCTTCCAATCTGCGTAAAGGCGCATCTTTCGCATCGCCGGTGTTTGACGGTGCGAAAGAATCTGAAATCCGCGAAATGCTAAATTTGGCTTATCCGAGCGATGATCCTGAAGTCGAAAAACTGGGCTTTAACGACAGCAAAACCCAAATCACACTGTATGACGGACGCTCTGGCGAACCGTTTGACCGCAAGGTAACAGTAGGTGTGATGCACTATCTGAAACTGCACCACTTGGTTGACGAAAAAATGCACGCGCGTTCTACCGGTCCGTACAGTCTGGTTACTCAGCAGCCTTTGGGCGGTAAAGCTCAGTTCGGTGGCCAACGTTTCGGTGAGATGGAGGTTTGGGCACTGGAAGCATACGGCGCAGCCTACACACTGCAAGAGATGTTGACCGTGAAGTCCGACGACGTAACAGGCCGTACCAAAATGTACGAGAACATCGTCAAAGGCGAACATAAAATCGATGCCGGTATGCCTGAGTCCTTCAACGTATTGGTTAAAGAGATTCGCTCACTGGGCTTGGATATCGATTTGGAACGTTACTAAACAGAAGTTTTCAGACGGCCTCTCTAGGTCGTCTGAAAAAGCGGTTGCAGAATAAGAATGAATTAATCGAAATCTGAAAATATCAGGTCGTCTGAAACCGTAACGTACCGTTTCCAATATCGAAAATCCGCCATGCGGTAAAAATACTTCCTTCAAGGAGCAAAAATGAATTTGTTGAACTTATTTAATCCGTTGCAAACTGCCGGCATGGAAGAAGAGTTTGATGCCATCAAAATCGGCATTGCTTCTCCCGAAACCATCCGTTCATGGTCTTACGGCGAAGTTAAAAAGCCTGAAACCATCAACTATCGTACGTTCAAGCCTGAGCGTGACGGTCTGTTCTGCGCCAAAATCTTTGGTCCGGTCAAAGACTACGAATGCTTGTGCGGAAAATATAAACGCTTGAAATTTAAAGGTGTAACCTGTGAAAAATGTGGCGTGGAAGTGACTTTGTCCAAAGTACGCCGCGAACGCATGGGTCATATCGAATTGGCCGCGCCTGTTGCACACATTTGGTTCTTGAAATCCCTGCCTTCTCGTTTGGGCATGGTGTTGGACATGACTTTGCGCGACATCGAGCGCGTATTGTACTTTGAAGCATTTGTTGTGACCGACCCCGGCATGACTCCGCTGCAACGCCGTCAATTGCTGACTGAAGACGACTACTACAACAAACTGGACGAATACGGCGACGATTTCGATGCCAAAATGGGTGCGGAAGGTATTCGCGAATTGTTGCGCACCTTGGATGTAGCAGGCGAAATCGAAATCCTGCGCCAAGAGCTTGAGTCGACCGGTTCTGATACCAAAATCAAAAAAATCGCAAAACGTTTGAAAGTATTGGAAGCCTTCCATCGTTCCGGTATGAAACTGGAATGGATGATTATGGACGTGCTGCCGGTATTGCCGCCTGATTTGCGTCCTCTGGTTCCGTTGGATGGTGGTCGTTTCGCCACTTCCGATTTGAACGATTTATATCGTCGCGTCATCAACCGTAACAACCGTCTGAAACGCCTGCTGGAACTGCACGCTCCTGACATCATTGTTCGCAATGAAAAACGTATGTTGCAAGAAGCGGTTGACTCGCTGTTGGATAACGGTCGTCGCGGTAAAGCCATGACCGGTGCCAACAAACGTCCGCTGAAATCGTTGGCCGACATGATTAAAGGTAAGGGCGGTCGTTTCCGTCAAAACCTGCTGGGTAAACGTGTGGACTACTCCGGTCGTTCCGTGATTACCGTAGGTCCATACCTGCGTCTGCACCAATGCGGTCTGCCGAAAAAAATGGCTTTGGAACTGTTCAAACCGTTCATTTTCCATAAACTGGAAAAACAAGGTCTGGCCTCTACCGTTAAAGCAGCGAAAAAATTGGTAGAACAAGAAGTACCAGAAGTATGGGACATCTTGGAAGAAGTCATCCGCGAACATCCGATTATGCTGAACCGTGCGCCGACCCTGCACCGTTTGGGTATTCAAGCGTTTGAACCCATCCTGATTGAAGGTAAAGCCATTCAGCTGCATCCGTTGGTATGTGCCGCGTTTAACGCCGACTTTGACGGTGACCAAATGGCGGTACACGTTCCATTGAGCCTGGAAGCACAAATGGAAGCGCGCACCCTGATGCTGGCTTCAAACAACGTATTGTCTCCTGCAAACGGTGAACCGATTATCGTACCTTCCCAAGACATCGTATTGGGTCTGTACTACATGACCCGCGACCGCATCAATGCCAAAGGTGAGGGCAGTCTGTTTGCTGATGTGAAAGAAGTGCATCGTGCATACCATACCAAACAGGTTGAGCTGGGTACGAAAATCACCGTACGTCTGCGCGAATGGGTGAAAAACGAAGCCGGCGAATTCGAACCAGTCGTTACCCGTTACGAAACGACTGTCGGTCGTGCATTGTTGAGCGAAATCCTGCCTAAAGGCCTGCCGTTCGAATACATCAACAAAGCGCTGAAGAAAAAAGAAATTTCCAAGCTGATTAATGCATCGTTCCGTCTGTGCGGCTTGCGCGATACGGTTATCTTCGCCGACCACTTGATGTATACCGGTTTCGGATTCGCAGCCAAAGGCGGTATTTCCATTGCTGTTGACGACATGGAGATTCCGAAAGAAAAAGCGGCCTTGTTGGCTGAAGCCAATGCCGAGGTTAAAGAAATCGAAGACCAATACCGTCAAGGTTTGGTAACCAACGGCGAACGCTACAACAAAGTGGTGGATATTTGGGGTCGTGCTGGCGATAAAATCGCTAAAGCGATGATGGATAACTTGTCCAAACAAAAAGTTATCGACCGTGACGGCAACGAAGTCGATCAAGAGTCATTCAACTCCATCTATATGATGGCCGACTCCGGTGCTCGTGGTTCTGCGGCTCAGATTAAACAGTTGTCCGGTATGCGTGGCTTGATGGCAAAACCAGACGGCTCGATTATTGAAACGCCGATTACCTCAAACTTCCGCGAAGGTCTGACCGTATTGCAATACTTTATTGCGACCCACGGTGCGCGTAAGGGTTTGGCGGATACCGCATTGAAAACCGCGAACTCCGGTTACCTGACCCGTCGTCTGGTAGACGTAACTCAAGACTTGGTCGTTGTTGAAGACGATTGTGGTACTTCAGACGGCTTTGTCATGAAGGCAGTCGTACAAGGTGGTGATGTGATTGAAGCATTGCGCGATCGTATTTTGGGTCGTGTTACCGCGTCTGACGTTGTCGATCCGTCAAGTGGTGAGACCTTGGTTGAAGCCGGTACGTTGTTGACTGAAAAACTGGTCGATATGATTGACCAATCTGGTGTCGATGAAGTCAAAGTCCGTACTCCGATTACTTGTAAAACCCGCCATGGCTTGTGTGCGCACTGTTACGGTCGCGACTTGGCACGCGGCAAATTGGTCAATGCCGGTGAAGCAGTCGGCGTGATTGCGGCTCAGTCTATCGGTGAACCAGGTACCCAGTTGACCATGCGTACGTTCCACATCGGTGGTGCAGCATCCCGTGCGGCAGCAGCTAGCCAAGTTGAGGCCAAATCCAACGGTACGGCACGATTCAGCAGCCAAATGCGTTATGTTGCCAACAACAAAGGCGAATTGGTTGTCATCGGTCGCTCTTGCGAAGTCGTTATTCATGATGACATCGGTCGTGAACGCGAACGTCACAAAGTGCCTTACGGTGCTATCTTGATGGTTCAAGATGGTGAAGCCATTAAAGCCGGTCAAACGTTGGCAACCTGGGATCCGCATACCCGTCCGATGATTACCGAACACGCAGGTTGGGTGAAATTCGAAAACGTGGAAGAGGGCGTAACCGTTGCCAAACAAACTGACGATGTAACCGGTTTGTCCACTTTGGTGGTCATCGACGGCAAGCGCCGCTCCGGCAGCGCATCCAAACTGCTGCGTCCTACTGTAAAACTGTTGGATGAAAACGGTCTGGAAATCTGCATTCCAGGTACCTCCACCCCGGTATCTATGGCATTCCCTGTGGGTGCAGTGATTACCGTGCGCGAAGGTCAGGAAGTTGGTAAAGGCGACGTATTGGCGCGTATCCCGCAAGCCTCTTCCAAAACCCGCGACATTACCGGTGGTCTGCCGCGCGTTGCCGAGTTGTTTGAAGCACGCGTGCCGAAAGATGCAGGTATGTTGGCAGAAATCACCGGTACCGTTTCATTCGGTAAAGAGACCAAAGGCAAACAGCGTCTGATTATCACTGACGTAGACGGCGTAGCATACGAGACTTTGATTTCCAAAGAGAAACAAATTCTGGTGCACGACGGTCAAGTGGTAAACCGCGGTGAAACCATCGTAGACGGAGCGGTTGATCCGCATGATATTCTGCGTTTACAAGGTATCGAAGCACTGGCGCGTTATATCGTTCAAGAAGTGCAAGAGGTTTACCGTCTGCAAGGTGTGAAGATTTCCGATAAACACATCGAAGTCATCATCCGTCAGATGCTGCGCCGTGTGAATATTGTCGATTCAGGTGAAACCGAATTCATTACCGGTGAGCAAGTCGAACGCGGCGATGTCATGACAGCCAATGAAAAAGCTTTGGAAGAAGGCAAAGAACCGGCACGTTACGAAAACGTATTGTTGGGTATTACCAAAGCCTCTTTGTCAACCGACAGCTTCATTTCTGCCGCATCGTTCCAAGAGACGACCCGCGTTCTGACTGAAGCCGCCATTATGGGCAAACAAGACGAGTTGCGCGGTCTGAAAGAGAACGTAATCGTAGGTCGTCTGATTCCTGCCGGTACCGGTTTGACCTACCACCGCAGCCGTCGCCAGCAATGGCAGGAAGCGGAGCAAGAAGCTTCCGAAATCGAAGCAACAGATGAATAATCCGTAGGATGTTTGTTTGAAAGAAAACCGCAAGGCAATATCACTTGCGGTTTTCTTTTTCAGACGACCTGTGTGGATTATAGTGGCTTAACTTTAAACCAGTACGGCGTTGCCTCGCCTTAGCTCAAAGAGAACGATTCTCTAAGGTGCTGAAGCACCAAGTGAATCAGTTCCGTACTATCTGTACTGTCTGCGGCTTCGTCGCCTTGTCCTGATTTAAATTTAATCCACTATATCAATGCCGTTGTGAAAAGTACGGTAGGAAGGGCGGCTCTAATGGAGTTGCGAACCGACTTATTTTTGATAAAGGTCGTCTGAAATAGGGAGTGCAGAGTTTGAGAACTCTTTATCCATTTCAGACGACCTCAGTTGCTAAATAGTTCTTAGTAAATACAAAATACCAACTTTTCTCTACCGTTTGCTTGACTAAACTCTTGCAATAAAAATATAATTCCACTCTTGCCGACATGGTGTCGGCAAGTATTTAACTCAACAGGACGAGAAAATATGCCAACTATCAACCAATTGGTACGCAAAGGCCGTCAAAAGCCCGTGTACGTAAACAAAGTGCCTGCACTGGAAGCCTGCCCGCAAAAACGCGGCGTGTGCACCCGTGTATACACGACTACCCCTAAAAAACCTAACTCTGCATTGCGTAAAGTATGTAAAGTTCGCCTGACCAACGGTTTTGAAGTCATTTCATACATCGGTGGTGAAGGCCACAACCTGCAAGAGCACAGCGTCGTACTGATTCGCGGCGGTCGTGTAAAAGACTTGCCGGGTGTGCGTTACCACACTGTACGCGGTTCTTTGGATACCGCAGGTGTTAAAGACCGTAAACAAGCCCGTTCTAAATACGGTGCTAAGCGTCCTAAATAATTACAGGGACTTAAATAGGCACGTCGGCCGCCTAAGCTGAACAACGGCCGAGTAAGTGAATGCTCTTTTGGGTATTCGTGGGAATTGACCCGACTGAATAGATTAAAGGAAATTAAAATGCCAAGACGTAGAGAAGTCCCCAAGCGCGATGTATTGCCTGATCCTAAATTTGGCAGCGTCGAGCTGACTAAATTCATGAACGTATTGATGATTGACGGTAAAAAATCTGTTGCCGAGCGTATCGTTTACGGTGCATTGGAGCAAATCGAGAAAAAAACCGGCAAAGCAGCAATCGAAGTATTCAACGAAGCCATTGCAAATGCCAAACCTATCGTGGAAGTGAAAAGTCGCCGTGTAGGTGGTGCAAACTACCAAGTTCCTGTTGAGGTTCGTCCTTCACGCCGTCTGGCTCTTGCAATGCGCTGGGTTCGCGATGCGGCCCGCAAACGTGGTGAGAAATCCATGGACCTGCGTTTGGCAGGCGAATTGATTGATGCGTCCGAAGGTCGCGGCGGTGCGTTGAAAAAACGTGAAGAAGTACACCGCATGGCTGAAGCCAACAAAGCATTCTCTCACTTCCGTTTCTAATTTTGAAAGGCTAATAAAATGGCTCGTAAGACCCCGATCAGCCTGTACCGCAACATCGGTATTTCCGCCCATATTGACGCGGGTAAAACCACTACTACAGAACGTATTTTGTTCTATACCGGTTTGACCCACAAATTGGGCGAGGTACATGATGGTGCGGCTACTACCGACTACATGGAACAAGAGCAAGAGCGTGGTATTACCATTACCTCCGCTGCCGTTACTTCCTACTGGTCCGGTATGGCGAAACAATTCCCAGAACACCGCTTCAACATTATCGACACTCCGGGACACGTTGACTTTACCGTAGAGGTAGAGCGTTCTATGCGTGTATTGGATGGCGCGGTAATGGTTTACTGCGCGGTGGGTGGTGTTCAACCGCAATCTGAAACCGTATGGCGTCAAGCCAACAAATACCAAGTTCCACGCTTGGCGTTTGTAAATAAAATGGACCGTCAAGGTGCCAACTTCTTCCGCGTTGTCGAGCAAATGAAAACCCGTTTGCGCGCAAACCCAGTACCTATCGTTATTCCGGTAGGCGCAGAAGACAGTTTCACCGGTGTTGTTGACCTGCTGAAAATGAAATCCATCATCTGGAATGAAGCCGATAAAGGTACAACCTTTACCTATGGCGACATTCCCGCTGAATTGGTTGAAACTGCTGAAGAATGGCGTCAAAACATGATTGAAGCCGCAGCTGAAGCCAGCGAAGAATTGATGGACAAATACTTGGGCGGCGACGAGCTGACCGAGGAAGAAATCGTAGGTGCATTGCGTCAACGTACTTTGGCAGGCGAAATTCAGCCGATGTTGTGCGGTTCTGCATTTAAAAACAAAGGTGTTCAACGGATGTTGGACGCAGTTGTAGAATTGCTGCCTGCTCCTACCGATATTCCTCCGGTTCAAGGTGTTAACCCTAACACTGAAGAAGCCGACAGCCGCCAAGCCAGCGATGAAGAGAAATTCTCTGCATTAGCGTTCAAAATGTTGAACGACAAATACGTTGGTCAGCTGACTTTCATCCGCGTTTACTCCGGTGTCGTGAAATCCGGTGATACCGTATTGAACTCTGTAAAAGGTACTCGTGAACGTATCGGTCGTTTGGTACAAATGACTGCTGCAGACCGTACTGAAATCGAGGAAGTACGTGCTGGCGACATCGCAGCCGCTATCGGTCTGAAAGACGTTACTACCGGTGAAACCTTGTGTGCAGAAAGCGCGCCGATCATCTTGGAACGTATGGAATTCCCTGAGCCGGTAATCCATATTGCCGTTGAGCCGAAAACCAAAGCCGACCAAGAGAAAATGGGTATCGCCCTGAACCGTCTGGCTAAAGAAGACCCTTCTTTCCGTGTCCGTACAGACGAGGAATCCGGTCAAACCATTATTTCCGGTATGGGTGAGCTGCACTTGGAGATTATTGTTGACCGTATGAAACGCGAATTCGGCGTGGAAGCGAATATCGGTGCGCCTCAAGTGGCTTACCGCGAAACCATCCGCAAAGAAGTCGAAGCCGAATACAAACACGCCAAACAATCCGGTGGTAAAGGTCAATACGGTCACGTTGTGATCAAAATGGAACCTATGGAACCGGGTGGTGCAGGTTACGAATTTATCGACGAAATTAAAGGTGGTGTGATTCCTCGCGAATTCATTCCGTCTGTCGATAAAGGTATCCGCGATACCCTGCCTAACGGTATTGTTGCAGGCTACCCAGTAGTTGACGTACGCGTACGTTTGATCTTCGGTTCTTCACACGACGTCGACTCTTCTCAACTGGCCTTTGAATTGGCTGCTTCCCAAGCCTTCAAAGAAGGTATGCGTAAAGCCAATCCTGCTCTGCTTGAGCCAATCATGGCAGTTGAAGTGGAAACTCCTGAAGAATACATGGGTGACGTAATGGGCGACTTGAACCGTCGTCGCGGCGTCGTATTGGGTATGGATGATGACGGTATCGGCGGTAAAAAAGTCCGTGCCGAAGTACCTCTTGCAGAAATGTTCGGTTATTCGACCGACCTGCGTTCTGCAACCCAAGGCCGCGCTACTTACTCTATGGAGTTCAAGAAATATTCTGAAGCTCCTGCCCACATAGCTGCTGCTGTAACTGAAGCCCGTAAAGGCTAATCAGGCAAATAGGTCGTCTGAAAGGCTGAAATGATTTTTCAGACGGCCTCTGTTCTTTAATCGATCTTTAATGTAAAGGAATTAGCTCATGGCTAAGGAAAAATTTGAACGTAGCAAACCGCACGTAAACGTTGGCACCATCGGTCACGTTGACCATGGTAAAACCACCCTGACTGCTGCTTTGACTACTATTTTGGCTAAAAAATTCGGCGGTGCTGCAAAAGCTTACGACCAAATCGATAACGCTCCTGAAGAAAAAGCCCGCGGTATTACCATCAATACCTCACACGTAGAATACGAAACCGAAACCCGCCACTACGCACACGTAGACTGCCCGGGCCACGCCGACTACGTTAAAAACATGATTACCGGTGCCGCACAAATGGACGGCGCAATCTTGGTATGTTCCGCTGCCGACGGTCCTATGCCGCAAACCCGCGAACACATTCTGTTGGCCCGCCAAGTAGGCGTACCTTACATCATCGTGTTCATGAACAAATGCGACATGGTTGACGATGCCGAGCTGTTGGAACTGGTTGAAATGGAAATCCGTGACTTGCTGTCAAGCTACGACTTCCCAGGCGACGACTGCCCGATCGTACAAGGTTCTGCACTGAAAGCCTTGGAAGGCGACGCCGCTTACGAAGAAAAAATCTTCGAACTGGCTGCCGCATTGGACAGCTACATCCCGACTCCCGAGCGTGCAGTGGACAAACCGTTCCTGTTGCCTATCGAAGACGTATTCTCCATCTCCGGTCGCGGTACCGTAGTAACCGGCCGTGTAGAGCGCGGTGTTATCCACGTTGGTGACGAGATCGAAATCGTAGGTCTGAAAGAAACCCAAAAAACCACTTGTACCGGTGTTGAGATGTTCCGCAAACTGCTGGACGAAGGTCAAGCAGGTGACAACGTAGGCGTATTGCTGCGCGGTACCAAACGCGAAGAAGTGGAACGCGGTCAAGTATTGGCTAAACCGGGTACCATCACTCCGCACACCAAATTCAAAGCGGAAGTGTACGTATTGAGCAAAGAAGAGGGTGGCCGTCATACTCCGTTCTTCGCCAACTATCGTCCTCAATTCTACTTCCGTACTACCGACGTAACCGGCGCGGTTACTTTGGAAGAAGGTGTAGAAATGGTTATGCCTGGTGAGAACGTAGCTATTACTGTAGAACTGATTGCACCTATCGCTATGGAAGAAGGTCTGCGCTTTGCGATTCGCGAAGGTGGCCGTACCGTAGGTGCGGGTGTGGTTTCTTCTATCATCGCTTAATTGAAGGATATCGATAAATGGCAAACCAAAAAATCCGTATCCGCCTGAAAGCTTATGATTACAGCCTGATCGACCGTTCTGCTCAAGAAATCGTTGAAACTGCAAAACGTACCGGTGCCGTTGTAAAAGGTCCGATTCCGTTGCCGACTAAAATCGAGCGTTTCAACATTCTGCGTTCTCCACACGTGAACAAAACTTCTCGTGAACAATTGGAAATCCGCACCCACTTGCGCCTGATGGACATCGTGGACTGGACTGACAAAACTACCGATGCACTGATGAAACTGGACTTGCCAGCCGGTGTTGATGTAGAAATTAAAGTTCAATAATCGTTGCTTTTGATAGAAAGCCGAATGGTTTATCCGTTCGGCTTTTTATTTTTTAACCCATTGAAGCATTTATGGTGGATTCAAATAGAAATAGGGCATTCTGTTGATTGGTGTTTTGCACAATCGAGACTTTATGGATGGAATTGAGTTTTTGAATTTTATAGTGGATTAAAATTGCAATGATACGGCGTTGCCAACGCCCTTATGTACTACCCGTACACGGCGGGCGTTGCCGCCTTGTCTCATTTTTATTTTAATCCACTATATTAGGTCTTGCTTACTGTTAAAGATCGATATGTGCATCATTGGAAATCGGTTTGTATTTGTATGGGGAGCCGGTGTTCCGGTGTGAGATAAATAATTCTTTGAACACTTTCCGTGGGTAAAGCCTACGCGACGTTTTCTCCCTTTATTCAGGACAAAGGTCGTCTGAAAGCATAGATGCAGCAGGTCAAAGAAACCATGTTGAGGTCGTCTGAAAACAAATGATTGGCGAAATTCATTTGAGCTTTTGCGAAAACCAGTCTTGAAGAGCGGCAAATTTTGATGGGTTATTGCGATTCGGCCAACTCTTGTCCAAAGGATGCAATAAGCTGGTGGTAAATTTGATAAGCTGATAAACGGTTGCGATTTTGGTATTTCTCATCCTCTTTTGTGGCGGGAGAGGAATAGGGAAAATACGGAAATAGCGGAAATATAGTGGATTAACTTTAAACCAGTACGGCGTTGCCTCGCCTTAGCTCAAAGAGAACGATTCTCTAAGGTGCTGAAGCACCAAGTGAATCGGTTCCGTACTATCTGTACTGTCTGCGGCTTCGTCGCCTTGTCCTGATTTAAAGTTAATCCACTATAAAATGAAACGGCTTTGCAGCAAGTTTATTGATACAAAAAGGTCGTCTGAAATCCGATTTTCGTTTTCAGACGACCTTTTGAGCAAATGATGGCGTTATTTTGGCTCTTGCGGCACATAACCTTGAACGGCATCTGCGCCGTCGCCGAAGAAATACTGTTCCATTTGTTGTGCCAGATATTCGCGTGCGCGCGGGTCGGCGAGGCTCAAACGGTTTTCGTTAATCAGCATGGTTTGGTGGCGTGTCCACGCATTCCAAGCTTCTTGGGATACATTTTCAAAAATGCGCTTGCCCAATTCGTTGGGCAGCGGTGGGAATTTCATACCTTCGGCTTCTTTGCCGAGTTTGACGCAGTGAACCATACGGGTCATGGCGGTTTTCCTTCAAAAACGGGGTTTCAGACGAGGCATATTTTAACGTATCGGCTGACGTTCGGAAAGGCGGGGAGGGGCTTACCACATTGCCTTTCTGCGCAAAGGTTCGTTATGGTCGCCTTTGACAAGTTCCCAAATGGTCAGGCCCATTTGGGGACCGAGTAGCACATCTTGTGTCCGCACTCCTTCTCCTTCAGGGAAAATTTCGCCTTTATTGAAATGGCGGGTTTCACCGTCAAAGCTGGTGATTTTCCACATGCCCGAAATCGGGACAGGCTCTTCCTCGACGCCGATGATTTCCTGCGGCGCTTGGGTATAGATCTTCTTGCCGTCTTTTTCTTCCACCTCCCAGCCGTCCCATCTTCTCGACCAATAATACATCTGTTCGCGGGTAATGCCGCCCATATTTTCGCGCGGATATTTTTCGCGTATCGGTTCTAAAGCTCGGTTTAGCGCAATGTAGCCCAAGGGTAAATCTTCGCGGATATCCCCTGTTTCGGGCAGGCTGCCGATTTTAAAAACCTTGATACCGGCAAAGTCGCGCAGAGTAATATCGGGATGATTTGCCAAAACAGACTCTATCCTGCCTGCCGGAAGCTGTCGGTAAAGTTCCCTACCGACCAGTGTGTACCAACTGATACTGCGTATGTTGTATCTATAAAACGTTGACAGATAATCGGTCGTGACCGGAATCAGCCCCAAATTTTCGCGGCAAACCCCGTATTCATACGGCGCACCGTCGTAATAATTATGCGGTGGAATTGCTGCCAGTCCGATATAACCGTGGAAAACATCCAGCTTCTCTGAAATCTTACCGACAAACTCATCCAGTTTTGCCAAATCTTGGGGAGAAGACAAAATTTCCAGTGGCAGATTAAAAAGCAGGGTGCCTAACGGCATATACGGCTCATTTGCCAAACCTGCAGCAATAGAGGTGATATTGAAATAATAGGATGCACTGGTATTTGCATGCTCGCTTTGCATTCCCCACTCGATGTTGGGCGGATTTTTCTCCCGACTATCCAGCCAACGGTAGATTTTATCGCGTTCTTTCAGATATGATTTTTCGGTCAGTTTGACTTCCTTAATATCCCTATGACCTTTTTCGTGCCAAGCTATTGTCAGCTTGTCTTTCGCCCATTCGTAATAGAAATCCATCAAACCGGTTAAGGCATCGGCGACATCCTCGCGGGTATTGAAATAGACCACGCCGCGTATGCCCAGTTGCAACAGGGTAAAGCCATGTTCGTTGTAACGTTTGGTGCGGTCGGCGGTGTAGCGGATGGCGGCGAGTTGCTTTTCGATGTCGCTCATGGAATGTCCTTATGTTGGTATGACAAACGTCGTCTGAAAGAGTGTAGCGTTTTCAGACGACCTTTACCGCAAAGTAGGATTATTCGGCATGAATGTGGGTTGAACGGACTGAGATGGCAGGGATGAGGTCGTCTGAAACCCGTGTCCGGCTTCGCAGCATCACCAGCCCGCCTGTTGACGCGACTTTGCGCTTACGCCTCAAACGTATCCAGCTAAATCCACTAGCTCTCGTCGGTATCGGCACAACAAACCGTAGCGCGGGTTCTACCCGCGAAGCAGATGTCAGCATAAATACCCGAATCAGACTGACGGACGGCAAATCCCGCGGGCAAAGCCCACGCTACGGGGTCCGGTTATCTCAAGCGTGTTTTGATGAATAAAGGTCGTCTGAAACCCGTGTCCGGCTTTGCAGTATAACCAAATCGCCTGTTGACGCGACTTTTCACTTACGCTTCAAACGTATCCAGCCAAATCCGCCAGCTCTCGTCGGTATCGGCGCAGACGGTCAGGGTTTCGCCGTTTTCGATGCTTTGGAATGACAGGTTGCGGGCGTGGAGCATGAGGCGGGTGGGGCCGAGGTGGGCGGCGGTGGCGTGGTTTTGGCGCAGGTCGCCGTAGTTGGTGTCGCCGACGATGGGGTGGAAGATGTGTTTCATGTGGCGGCGGAGTTGGTGTTTGCGGCCTGTGTGCGGGATGAGTTCTGCCCACGAGTAGCGCGAGGTCGGGTAGCGGGCGGCGGATTGGAAGGGCAATTCGGTGCGTGCAAGGCAGCGGTATCGGGTTTGGGCTTCTTGGAGGGTGACTTCGGTTTGGGATTCGGCGATTTTGTCGGGCTGATATTTGAGGGGGTAGTCGATGAGTCCGTCGTCGGGCAAATATCCGCGCACGATTGCCCAGTAGGTTTTGTGTGTGGTTTTTTGTTCGAACTGCTGCGTCAGCAGGCGGGCGGCTTCGGGGTCAAGGGCAAACAGGAGGACGCCGGATGTGGGGCGGTCGAGGCGGTGGGCGGGATAGACGTGTTGTCCGATTTGGTCGCGCAGGGTTTGCATGACGAACTGTGTTTCGTGGCGGTCGAGCCAGCTTCGGTGGACAAGCATTCCGGCGGGTTTGTTGACGGCGATGGTGCGGCTGTCGCGGTAGAGGATGTCGAGCATGGCGGGATGTGGGCGGAAATGGGGGATTGTAACGCAAGCGGTCGCGGCTGCAACGGCAATCTTGAGGCAGAAACGCATAATTCGTTCAAATAAGGAACACTTGCTGCCGTTCATGTTTGCGTTTTCAGACGACCTCGGGTTCTGTCGGTTACAATGTGGGGGTTCAACAAGATGAAGGAAAAACCGTGAGCCTGCTCAAAAAACTGCCCAAGCCTATGCTGACCGATGAGGCGCGCCGCGAGATTCAGGCGCGGGAGTCGTATCATGTTTTGAAGATTATTTCGGAATTTGTCGAGGCGGGCGAGGAGCTGCGGGCGATTCAGCCTGCGGTCAGCATTTACGGCAGCGCGCGCACGCCGGAAAACCATCCCGATTATGAATTTACGCTGCGGCTGGCGCGCAAGCTCTCGGATGCCGGTTTTTCCGTCATTTCGGGCGGCGGGCCGGGGATTATGGAAGCGGCGAACAAGGGCGCGTTTGCGGGCGCAAGCCCTGCGGTGGGGCTGAATATCGTGTTGCCGCACGAGCAAAAAGCCAATCCGTATCAGGATTTGTCCATCAAGTTCCAACATTTCTTCCCGCGCAAAGTGATGTTTGTGAAACACGCGGTCGCGTATGTCGTCATGCCCGGCGGCTTCGGTACGCTGGACGAACTGTTTGAAAGCCTGACGTTGGTTCAGACGGGCAAAACGCCCGACCGTCCGATTATCTTGGTGGGCAAGGATTTCTGGTCGGGCTTGTTGGACTGGATACGCAAAGAGCTGCTCGGGCGCGGGCTGATTTCGGAAGCCGATATGGATTTAATCCGACTGATTGATGGTGAAGACGAAATCATCGAAGAAATCTTCGCGCACTACGAAAACCGCTTGGAAGATTTTTCCGAAGGCGTCAACGCGTGGTCGCTTGGATTGTGACGGGCTGAGAGGTCGTCTGAAAACATTCCGAATCTCGCGGGTGAGTTGAAATCAAGACAAGGCGGCAACGCCGTATCGGTTTCCAGTTAATCCACTATAGAATCGTTTCAGACGACCCCTGCCTATTTCGGTACAATACCTTTTCGCCGCAAGGCTGCCACGCCGCTGCGAACATTCCCTTTATCCAATCCACCCGACCCAACCGTTCATGACCGATACCGCCCAAATCATTACCAGCTACGGCCGCCGCTACATCGTGCGCACACCCGACGGCAAAACCTACGAAGCCAGCACGCGCAAAAAGCGGGTGGACTTCGCCTGCGGTGACCGCGTGCATATCCAAACCGTCAACGCCGAACAAGCCGTCATCGAAGACTACCTGCCGCGCGAAAGCCTGCTCTACCGCCAAGACGCTTGGAAAACCAAGCTCATCGCCGCCAATGTCAGCCAGCTCCTTATCGTTACCGCCGCCGTTCCCTCGCCCAGCGAAGCCCTGCTGCAACGCGCCCTCCTAGCCGCCGAAGCCGCGGGCATCCAAGCCGTCATCATCCTGAACAAAGCCGACCTGCCCGAAACCGCCTTCTGGCGCGAAAAACTCAAATTCTACGAAACGCTCGGTTATCCCGTCATCGAAACCCGCGCATTGGAAAACGCCGACATCCTGCGCCCCGTCCTGCAAGGGCATACCAACATCCTGCTCGGACAAAGCGGCATGGGCAAATCCACCCTGACCAACGCCCTCTTGGGCAACCAAACCGCCCGCACCGGCGACATCTCCACCGCGCTCGACTCCGGCAAACACACCACCACCCACGCCCAGCTTTACGATTTAAACGAAGCAACCCAATTAATCGACTCCCCCGGTTTGCAAGAATTCGGGCTGCACCACCTAGAAGCCGCCGACCTGCTGCAATACTTTCCCGACCTGAACCACCTCGTCGGGCAATGCCGTTTCCACAACTGCACCCACCGCGCCGAACCCGGCTGCGCCGTCAAAGCCGCCGCCGAAGCAGGCGAAGCCAAACCCGAACGCATCGAATTTTTGCAACGGATAACGGATGAGTTGTTGAGATAGGGAGAAGCGGTTGGTTTTAGTGAAATAAAAAACGTCGTCTGAAAACTGAACTGCACCCCAAAAGTTGGACACATCCCCTCCAACTCACAAGGTGCAGTTTTTTTATGAGCAAATATACATTACACTTCAAATACCAAGCCGTACTCCACTACCTGCATATACGCAGCCAACAACGTACCGCAGACCACTACGGCATTTCCCGAACCCACCTGAGACGATGGATACGCGCCTATCAAGAAGGCGGTATCGGCGCACTCGAACATCCCCAATCCAAAACCATGCCCCAACACCGCAAAAACCCCTTCATCGCAGATAAACCCGACCAAGAAAAAACACAGGCAGAGCTTATTGAAGAACTGTGCTATATGCGCGCAGAGGTCGCCTACCTAAAGGAGTTAAAAGCCCTCAGCCAAAAGCAGACCGCAAAGGACAAAGCCAAACCGTCCAAACACTGAGGGCGCAACACCCGCTCAAATACCTGCTGCACATCGCAAACCTGCCCAAAAGCAGCTTTTACTACCATCACCAAGACCGACCCGATCCCGAAGCAGCCGACAAAGCCCTCCTTGTCGAAACCTACCGGCGGCATAAAGGACGCTACGGACAAAGGCGCATTGCCGCAGCATTGGGTTGGAACCGCAAAAAAGTGGCGCGGTTGATGAAGCAGATGGAACTGAAAGCCCTCATACGGGCGAAAAAAGCCTACCGCCATCCCGCCATGGGCGAAATATCGGAACACCTCCTCAAACGCCGGTTCAAAGCCCGAAAGCCCAACGAAAAATGGCTGACCGACGTTACCGAACTCAAAGGGAAGGACGGCAAACTGTACCTCTCGCCAATCTTGGACTTGTTCAACCGCGAGATCGTCGCCTACGCCATGAGCCGCAGAGCCGACAGCGAAATGGTGAAGGAAATGCTCGAAAAAGCCGCCCCCCGTCTGACTGCTAAAGGAACGATGCTGCATTCGGACCAAGGCGTGCTGTACCGTACGTCGGGATATAGGGAATTGCTTGCGGAGTATTCCATGGTTCAAAGCATGTCGCGAAAGGCGAACTGTTGGGACAATGCGCCGATGGAAAGCTTCTTTGCGGTGTTAAAGACGGAGTGTTTCTATAACGCAGGTGAATTGACGGTAGATGAATTGATGAAGCAGATAGATGACTATATGGATTACTACAACCGGGAGCGTTGCAGTTTGAAATTGAAAAAGCTGAGTCCTGTCGCATACAGAACCCAGCTTGCACAGAGCGCCTGAATAGGCTTTTATGAGTGTCCAAGATTTGGGGGCCAGTTCAAACTTGAGGGGTAGGTTTTCAGACGACCTTTTTTATTATGGAGAGGGTTTGGGATGGAGAAGCGATTGACTTATTCGATACAGGGCTTTTCTGAATAGGTACGCGCTTAGCCCGATGGTCGGCAGCACGCCATAACGCTTCGGGAAAAGTGTAGCGTGGGCTCTGCCCGCGATATTTGCCAACCGGTTTCCGAATCAGAAATCAGTCAATCGGTTTCTAAATCGGATCATAAACCGAGTTTTTCGCGGGCAAAGCCCACGCTACGGTGGTAGGTCTTCGTTGAGTGGATTTGGGATGGGGAAGCGATTGACTCGTTCAACGCGGAGGTTTTCTCCGAATAGGTACGCATAGCCCGATGATTGGCAGTACGCCATAACGCTTCGAGAAAAGCGTAGCGTGGGCTTTGCCCGCGATATTTGCCAATCGATTTCTGAATCAAACCATAAATCGAGTTTTTTCGTGGGCGAAGCCCACGCTACGGCGGTATGTCTATGTTAAGTAGGAAAGGGAAGGGATTGACTCATTTGATACGTGGGCTTTCTCCGAAAAGGTACGCCTAGCCCGATGGTTGGCAGCACGCCGTAATGCTTCGGGAAAAGTGTAGCGTGGGCTTTGCCCACGGGACCTGCCAATCGGTTTCCGAATCAGAAATCAGCCAATCGGTTTCTAAATCGGATCATAAACCGAGTTTTCGCGGGCGAAGCCCACGCTACGGTTTGGCTGTCTGCAACGTTAAAGGGTTTGTGCTTTGCGTTAAACCTTGCCCGTCCAATCAAACGTTTCTAAGAAATCAGGCAGCTCGGAGAGGTTGTCGAGTATGGCAAGATGCGGGGCGGTGTGCAACATGGCGGCGGAGTGCGCGCCTGTGGTGAGGGCGACGGCGGGGGCTTTGGCGTTGGCGGCCATTTCCAAGTCGTGGGTCGTATCGCCGACAACCAAAGTTTCCTGCGGCGTCAGCCCCAGTTCGTCGCATAGTTTGAAAACCATGTCGGGTGCGGGTTTGGAGGCTTGTTCGCTGGCGCAGGTCGTCGCCATCCAAAAATCGGTCGTACCGGTTTGCGCGATAGAGCGGTCGAGTCCTATCCTGCCTTTGCCTGTGGCGACGGCGAGCCAGTAGCCTTGGTTTTGCAGGGTGTGCAGACAGGGCAGGGCTTCGGGGAAGAGCGTCATGTTTTGGTTGTTGGGATTGAGATAGTGTGCGGCGTAGGTTTCCGTCAATTCTTCGCGCATGTGTTCGCCGGCATGCGGAGCGAGGCGGCGGATGATTTCCGGCAGGCTGTAACCGATGAGGGCGCGGACGGCATCGTCATCGGGAACGGGCATGCCGCAGTCGGCAAAACTTTGTTGGAAGGTGCGGATAATCGGGCGCGTCGTGTCTGCCAGCGTTCCGTCCCAGTCGAAGATAATCAGTTTAGGTTTCATCGTGCGCTTTCTTTCAGACGACCTTAGGGCAAGATAGAAAAATCATAGCAGAAAATCCGATGCCTGCCTGCCTGCTTGCGGATTGATGCAAACGTTAAAAAATCCTAACTGAATTCAAACGCTAAGGACGTATGAATTTAGGTAAAAGGGTCGTCTGAAAAGTTTCAGACGACCCCTTGTTTATGGTTTCTTGCCGGAGAACATGAAGGAAGACGTTGCTCTGACTCCCTGCTGCAGGCTTATCTTTTCATTTTGTGGAAGATGATGGGCTGCTCCGGCGCGCGGGTCAGTTGGCGCGGCAGCGTCAGCATTGCCAATATCCAGACGCTCAATGCGTAAAGAAATATCCCGCCTTGCCGCATGCCGCCCAATGCCGCGCTGCCCAGTAATGATTCCAAGATAATCACGACCAAAGCAGCCGCACACGCCGCCGCGCCGCTTAAAAACAGGGCGTAGTGGAAATGGCGGCGCATCATTTTTTTGTAGGCGAGTTTGGTCAGTCCGCCCGCGATAATCAGGTTGAAAAAGCCGAATACGCCGCAGATAAACCAAACGATGGCGTCATCCCAGCCCGCTACTTGCCGCAACTGCCCGTTTTGGAAGGTCAGCAGCAGTCCGGAATGGCGGAACAGCCCGACTGTGATGATTTCGTGCAGCAGCAATGCCAGAGGCAGAGTCAGGAAAATCAGGGCAATCAGCAGCGGGCGGTAGGGTTTTTCTTGGGTGAGGTACATGATGGATAGGGAAGGGGGTGGATGAGGTGCGGCGTCTGTGTGGGATGCTGTCGGCGTGCCTTAATTCAGTATCTGCCGCACTTGTTTCAAAACCTGCCAGGCTTTTGCTTTGAGCTGCGGTTGGCGCAGCAGGCGGGCAGGGTGGGGAAGGATGAAGCGGGGGGTGTTGCCGCAGAGTGTGTCTATCAATGCGGAAAGCTCGGGTTTTTCAAATATTTGCCCCACCAATAACACGGCTTTCGCCTGCGTATCGGCCAGCTCTCGGGCAAGCTGGGGCAGCTCGGCTTGGATTTGTTCGTCAGTAGGGTGCGGGCTGAAAACGGGCGCCGCTTTGACCCAACTGGTTTTGTAGGCTTGTTGGGGTGTCAGGCGGATGGCGGCAAGCATATTGTCGAGCAGGACGCCGACCGCGCCGTGAAAGAGTTGTCCGTGCAGGCTGTCTTCGGTTGCGGGACAGATGCTGATGATGATGACTTCGGACGGACGCGCTTCGGTTTGCAGGCGTGGGAGGTCGTCTGAAACGGTTGCGGCGGGAGCTTGGCCGGTGTTTTCGGGTGCAGAATGTGTCCGCGCGGACGGGGAAGGCGCGTCAACTGGCGCGGCAGACGGCGGGATGGGTGGCGTTGTTGCGGAGGTGGTTTTTTCGTGTTGAACCGCCGCCATCGCCGCCATGCGGGCATGATGTGCCGATGCGGAAATCGTGCGGACGGCTTCGGCAACTTGGGCGGCAGCAGGTTTTTGAGGCGGCGTAACGGGCGCATCGCCCGCAGACGGGATGACTTTGGCGTGACGGTTCAGCCACATCGGGCCTAAGCCTAATGCCTGATGCAAGTGGAGATAGCGGCTGCTTAACATGGTTTTTCCATTAATACGGCGTCTTCATGCCCGCCTTCGGGCAGGGAATAGTAATGTTTGCGGATGCCGACCGCGGTAAAGCCGTATTTGAAATACAGCGATTGGGCGGCGGCATTGCCGGCGCGGACTTCCAACAGCAGGCGCGTGATACCGGCGGTTTGGGCGTGGCGGAACCAATGTTCCAAAAGTGCGGCGGCAATGCCTTGGCGGCGGTATTCGGGAGCGGTGGCAATTAAATGCAGCTCGGATTCATCTAATATATCCTGCCACACGATAAAGCCGCCGATGACGCTGTCGGTCTCGCAGACCCACAGTTTATCCGTACTCTGCGCCAATGCGGAGGCAAATTGTTTCACAGACCAAGGCGACGGGTTGCCGACCGCATCAATTGCGGCAAGGGCAGGGCAGTCGTCTGAAAAAGCGGGGCGGATATTCATGCCTGCGCTTTCCGTTCTGCCTGCTCTTTGGCGGTCAGGGCGACTTTGTTGCGGACATAAAGCAATTCGGCGTGCGCGGCATCGGAAGCGGGATAACGCCCGCTGAGTGCTAGCTTGAGATAGTCGGAAGCGGCAGGCATTTTCGGCGTGCCGGCAAAGGGCGGCGCATCGGTCAGCGCAAACGCATTGCCTATGCCGCCGGTAAACGCACGGCCTTCGGGTTCGACAATTTCAGCCGCTTTGCCGACCTGATAATCGCCGAGCCGCCGGTGCGCGCCCGTGTCGAACCATGCGTAAAACACTTCGCCCATGCGCGCGTCGGTCGCCGCCAGTACGCAGCTTTGTCCGGGCAGCAGATACGCCGCCGCATCCAGACAGGGGATGCCGATAAGGGGCGTATCAAACGGCGTCGCCAAACCTTGCGCCACGCCTGTTCCGATACGCAAACCGGTAAACGCGCCGGGGCCTTGTGCATAGACGATCACACCCAAATCCGCCGCCGCAATACCCGCTTGTTCAAACAAAACACGAATCTGCGGCAGAATCAAATCGGATTGTTTCGTGCCGACATCTTCATGAAACGAAACAATCTGCCCATCGGTTTGCAACGCGAGGGACAGGTAGGAAGTGCTGGTGTCGATGGCAAGGACAGGTCGTCTGAAATCGGCTTGCATGGCGTGTTCTTCAAGATAAAAATTTTAGGATGGATTATAGCATTGTCGTCTTGATTCATGCCCGATAGGGTTTTCAGACGACCTCAATGACGTTTCAACACTTTAGAAAAAATTGTCTCGAAACTTGAGCAGGGCAGGCAAGCCGCTACCAAACTGATTCTCCAAATCAGGCCTGACTTGTCCAGCAATGGTCAATTTGTTCCCAACAGGATTGACGACAATCAACCGGCGGCTTTAAAATGAATTCAAGAATCGTTATTATTTTTACATCATCAGGAGAAAATTCATGGCAAAAAAAGTCAGCATTTTAGTAGGCAGCCTGCGTAAAGGCTCGTTCGCCCGCAAAGTGGCGCAAAACGTCATCCCCATGTTCCCCGAAGGCTACGATGCCCAAATCGTCGAAATCGGCCATTTGCCGCTCTACAATTTCGACTACGACGACCCCGCCGAAACCGACTTCCCCACGCCCGAAAGCTATACCGCCTTCCGCGAAACCATCAAAGCTTCCGACGGCGTATTGTTCGTTACCCCCGAAAACAACCGCACCGTCCCCGCCTGCCTGAAAAACGCGGTAGACATCGGCTCCAAACCCAACGCCGACGTCGCCTGGAAAAACACGCCCGCAGGCATCATCAGCCATTCTGTCGGTAAAATGGGCGGTTACAGTTCGCAAAAAAACCTGCGCCTTGCCTTGTCCTACTTCAATATGCCGCTGACCGGACAGCCCGAAGTCTTCCTCGGCAACTCACCCACCTTGTTTGACGACAACGGCAAACTCATCGAATCCGCGCGCAGCTTCGTCCAAGGCTATATCGACCAACTCGTCGCCCTCATCGAGAAGAACCCCAAATAAACACAGCAGAAAGCTGTCAACTTTAGAAAATAGCTAATTTTCTAAACATCGAAGGTTTAATGCAGAAAGGTCGTCTGAAATCTAAGGTTTCAGACGACCTTTCTTTTAAATCAATAGCATCAGAGAAAACACACATCAAAAGCTCGTCTGAAAAAAGCAAATCCAACGGGTCTGCAACCATTCAGACGACCCATCAGCCGGTTATCCCATTCGCTTTACCCATTACATCGTTCAAGCTACTATACGAACTACGTTGTCATTTAAAAATGCGCCGCACTGAGCATTGCGGCGGGCAAAAAGGAAAAAAATGAAAAAATTATTTAGGTTTTTAGGCTTGGTAGTTTTAGTTGCCGCTCTTCCGGTTTTATCTATCTATGCCTCTTCGGTAAAAGAAATCTTCAATCAAAAGGATGATTTTTTTGTGGATACCGATAAGGAACGCTCGTTTGCATTTATGCTAAGCAACTATTCTGACCAAGGTGTAATGATAACTTATCACAAGATTGGAGAGACATGGGCTTTAAACGATATAGGGCCTTATTCAGAGGGTGGAGGTGGACAATGTTGCGTTTCCATCCCCCGCTGGCATGAAGGGATGACGCTGCCACTGACCTTGACGATAAGCACGGATACAAATGAATTTGAAGAGCGTAACGTTAATGCTAAGGTAGATAAATTTACCGATGAAGACAATGGATTATTGCAGTTTCACATTTTGCCGGATTATTCGGTGCGTGTATTAATTTCAAGTTACGGTAGGCAGAGGCCGGAAAATCCCATGCATCAACTTCATGAAACTTTGAAAAAAGATAATGAAGCATACCGTAAGGAAAATCCGGATTTTTAAATTAAGATGGGCGGAACGATGAGCAAAGCTGAATAATGATTTTCGCAAAACTGTTTATATAGATAGGGTACTCTACCAGCTATTTCCTATGAGTTATTGGGTGATCGGAATGACTTATGTTGCCAGCCCGAATATTTACTGTCGAAAGAAAATATGAATTTAGAGATCAGACGCGATAGTATGTATTGGCATGTAAAAAGAAATGATTTAAAAGAAATAATTTCTTCATTACAAAGAGAAGGGAATTATTGGGAAGGGCAGGTTTTTTTAACAAAGCGCAAGAAAGAATACAAGCTTTCTTTTAGAGTTTTTCTGAATTCAAATGATGAAGATGAGTTTGATATAGCTGACGGTCAGTTTACTCTTTCAATATCCGATGATACCTTTTCCTTGTTGGAAGAATATAGTGTTATGGTCGGTAAATATGGCACGCCTTTTTTACATGAATTGAATGATCTATATTTCATCTCATTAAAAAAATGGTTGAGTTGCTATATTTATGTAGAAAGTTATTAGGATGTCTTTATCCATTTCTACAATATGTACGGGATATATGTGTAAACAGGTTGCCCAAAAATAGGTCGTCTGAAAAGCAAAAAATCTTTTTCAGACGACCTTTTGTACAATACATAACGGACAAAATAATCAAAGGCGCAAACCATCTGTGGTCTGTCTGAATCTGACACTTTTGAACTGCTGGCACAATTTCAGACGACTTCTCCGATAGGCATAGAGCGGGAAGACAAACACGCCGAGCCGTACGACTACGACCCTGAAACAGATCCGCTGCTGAAATCCCATCCGAACACCAAGAGCAGTTCGAAGCGTAGCCTGACTTGGTTTATTATCAACTCGACCATCTCGACACGCCGATTGCCACATAATGCAAAAGGCGAAGCCGTATGGACGGCCAAATACGAAGCATGGGGTAGAATCCGTAACGGAACCGTTTCAGACGACCCCAAAGTCAACATCCCGTCCCGCTTCCAAGGTCAGTATTACGATAGAGAAAGCGGGCTGCACTACAACCGTTTCCGTCATGACGATACCGAAATCAGGCGATGTATGAGTCAGGATATGATTAGGTCATAGGGTGGGGATAATTTATATACTTATGCAGATACTCCAACGGGCTGGATTGATCCATGGGATTTGCGATCCACTAATAGCGGTAGAATACCAAGTAATAAAATAATACCTCCTGAACAAGGCCATCAGCGTTAACATATTATTCTATGGATTTATCGTAAGAAAAATTAGGATCAGATGATATGCAACTCTATACAATTTTTCCTCCCAAAAGCAGCAATGTTGACTTTTCTTTTAATTTAAAAGGTAATAATAAGGATAGTATTTTAGACTATTTTAAATTTAATATTGATGATAACTTCCTAAAAAAACCTCGTATAAATCTGACATATGATGATGAATTTGAATTTCACTTTTCTGAAATTTTGGATGCGGATTTTTATTTCTCATCTTCAGGAATTTTATTGTTTTCAAAAAAATTTCTTGAAATTTCACAGGATAAATTGAAAGAGGAAGCCCTATTTTTTCCATGTCTAATCAACAATACTCCATATGATATATATGCTTTGTATATAAAAAATAGTATTGATTTTCTAGATAATAAATCCCTAGATTGTTATAAAGATATTTCTTATAAATACATATTTAGAGACAAGCTGAGACCTTATATATATGGGGTTACGGATGAATTTAAAAAGATGGTCATAGAGAATAATTTAAAAATGCAATTCCTAGGATTATACGATATAGATAATACTGGAATTTTTTGCTTTACTTTAGAATAGCATAGAGAAATAAGAGTAAGTTGGGTTGAAAATCTAACCGTTACAGAGGAAAAGTTTTCTCTTTAAAAACTCAAATCCATAACTTAATCTCTAGGTTCTAGAGCCAGGAAGGAAAGAATCATTACAATATTTTAACAATTTAAGGTTTTCTGAAGATGGTTTATGAAAAACAATTGGTTTTCCTAAAAAAATCAAAGAATCTCTATGTTTACATTTATGAGTGGATTGATCTATTAGATTTTTGCAAAGTTAGCAATTTAAATCCACAGGATGAAGAGTATCAAATTATTACTACAGCTTTTAGGCATGCCGGTTGGAAAGGGGATGGTGTTTTAACAGAAATTTGGATTCCTCCTTTTGCTGTTGGAGCCATTTTAGAAGAACCTATCAATTACTCTGATGAGCTATGGAAGTCATGGCAGAATGGATTAATTTTATGGCATGTGAAACAGAGGGAGGATGGTTTATCTTTCATCGGTTCACCTAAAAAATTATTAATCCCTGATGTTGGGATAGATAAAGTTACTGTTTGATTATTATAAAGTGAGTTAATATTTAGAGAGATTGAAATTTTTGAGAAATTAGGTGCATTCTCTTTATAAGTTGTTAAAAGGTCGTCTGAAAACCTCCATTCAGACGACCTTTCTACCGTTTATCCCATTTGCTTTACCGTTGATGACGTTCAAGTTACCATACGAACCTCATTGTCATCTTTAAATTCAACGCCATGACTGCCCGCCAATCCTACCATCTCACCTTCGCCCGTTTCTCCCCGTCACTCTCTGTTCGTTCTTTCACCGCCTCCGAAGCCGCCAACACCGCCTACCGCGTCGAAATCACCGCCACTTCCACCGATTCCTCCTTGCCGCTCTCTTCCTATCTCAACCAGCGCGCAGCGTTTGAAATCCGTCCGCAGGAGGCCGTATTGTCCGAAGTCGCCGCCGCCTTTTCAGCCGGTTCGGACGAGTCTCCGGCGAAACAATGGCAGGGCATCGTGACTTCGTGTGAGAAGCTGTCCGTCTCCAAGGATGAAACCGTTTACCGCTTTGTTTTAGAGCCGCGCTTCGCGGCTTTAAAACATTTCCAATCCTCCCGACTGTTTCAAAACCAAACCGTCCCCGACATCGTTGCCGCCGTCTTCAAACACCACGGCTTCTCCGGTGTCGACTACCGTTTCCAAAAAAGCCGCAGCTACACCGTCCGCGAGTATGTGACCCAGTATCTCGAAAGCGACTTTGCCTTTATCAACCGTCTGTGTGAAGAAGAAGGCATTTGGTATGCCTTCGAACAGCATGAACAACATGGCGACGTAGTCGTCTTTGGCGACAGTTCCGAACACTACTTCCGCGACCAAAGCCTGCCCGTTTCTTACCGCCCCCATGCCGGACTGGAAAGCGTCGGTACCGAAGCACTGTTCAACCTCAGCATCCGCCACAACCCCATCGTCGAAGGCATACGCAGTGCCGACTACAACTACCGCACCGCCGATACCGACCTCTTTGCCGAAACCGACAACAAACAGTCCGAAGAATCTGCCGACAACACCGTCTTATTGGGCAAACAGCAAAACTGGGGCCTCCATCCCAAAACCCCCGACGAAGCCAAAGTTCAGACGACCCTGTTGAACGAAGCCGTCCTCTGCCGCCAAACCGTCGCCAACGGCAGCGGCAACGTCGTCTCCATGGCGCCGATGAAAGTGTTCCAAACCGATACCGCCTTCCCCGAAGCACCCGACGGCTGGCTGGTACTCAGTATGGAACACAGCGGCAGCCGCGATACCGCCTATACCCATACCTTTACCGCCATACCCGCCCAACACGCCTTCCGTCCCGAACGCACCACCCCGCGTCCGCATATCGCCGGCACACTGCCCGCACGGGTGACCGCAGCAGAGAACTGTACCTACGCCTACATCGACGACATGGGACGCTACCGCGTCAAACTGCCGTTTGATTTGGACGAATGGAGCCCCGGCGGCGAAAGCCGTCCCGTCCGACTCGCTAAACCCTATGCCGGTCCCGAATACGGCATCCACTTCCCATTACACGAAGGCACCGAAGTCATGCTGTCCTTCGTCCAAGGCAACCCCGACCGTCCGTATATCTCCGGCGTCATGCACGACAGCGCCCATCCCGACCACATTCCTGCCGATTGGAACACAAGGAACGTCATCCGTACCTGGGCGAACAACAAACTCAGGATGGAAGACCAAAAAGGTCAGGAACACATCAAACTCGCCACCGACTACCAAAAATCCCAACTCAACCTCGGCCACATCGTCGACTCAAGTCGGGAAAAACGTGGAGAAAACGGCGAAGGCTTCGAACTCAGAACCGACGGCTGGGGCGCGGTACGGGCGGGTAAAGGCATATTGATCAGCGCAGATGCTCAGGGTAAAGCAGATGGAAATGTCTTGGATATGGAGGCTGCAATCAAGCAGTTGAAAGAAGCCCTAGACATGGCGCAAGGATTGGCAAAAGCAGCCAAACGAGCGGAGATTCCCTTGGGAGATCAAGAATCGTCTGGTTCCAGTAAAAATCTGATGGAGCAAGGAGAAAATTATGGTAATGGAGTCTCAGTAGACCTGGATGCTGATGGTTTGAAAAGTGCAGGTTTAATTGCCAGTGCTCCTGCTGGAATCGTATTGAGTACCCCAAAGGATGTGCAAGCCAGTGCCACTGAAAACATTATGCATACAGCAGGTAATAACATTCATAATAGTGCATTTAAAAAATTCACTGTTGCTGCCGGCGAGGTAATTCGAATGTTCGCGCAGACGCTGGGTATCAAAATGGTTGCATCCAAAGGAGATGTAGTGTTGCAGGCGCAGCAGGACAATATCACTGCTGCTGCGGCTAAAGATGTCCGAATCGAAAGTGTCAATGGCGAAGTAATTATTTCTGCAGCTAAAAAGCTTACTTTAGTTTGTGATGGTTCATACATCACAATTGGAGGAGGACAGGTTGAAATTGGAACACCTGGGCAGATTATCAACAAATCATCCGCTTGGCAGAAAGTCGGTCCTGCCAGTCAATCCATCCAAAGCTCTATGCCCAAAGCAGCCAAAGGGCAGTTGGAATTGCATCATTTTTATAATATGGAACATCAACCAGGTGTCAAAGGTGGTAAATTTACCGTTACCGATAGTAGTGGTCAAGTTCGTACTGGTCTATTGGATGACATAGGTCGTGCTATTGTCAGTGGGCTGGCAGAGGGGGCTGCAAAGGTAGTTTATCATCCAGACCCAAGGAATGGGCATGAAGAAGCTGATATTAATAAGGAAGCTTTTGAAATTAACTCTTTCATTGAGCAAGAGAAGGTCAGCAACATAAAGGAACAGATCAATCAGTTTAAGCAGGCTGCAGAATCTGTTTCTTCCCTAGTTAACAGTGCAAAAGACATCAATCCGTCACAAGCATTAAAACAACTCAGTAGTCAGGTTAAGACAGAGGCAGTTAAACAGGTACGTCAACATCTGGAAAAAAGTCTTAAAAATACCGTAACGCAGTCTTTATCTGAAACAGTCAAACACACATTTAAGAAATAAGGAGTTCCTCATGTCAACACCACAAACAAGATCAGCAGTTGGCCCAGCATCCGCTTTCAAAGGTGACGCCACTAGAGGAGTGAACAGATTTGATAAATGGTTAAGAGATATCTCAAGCGGGGTAGTTACTCTGGATAAATTGGCCGTTGTTGCTGGAGCTGTGCCAGTAATTGGTAATGCGATGGCAGTTGTTGATACGGTTTTTTCTATTAAAGAAATAGTAGAAAAACCTAAAGCCGATATGGTTGATTGGATTAATCTGGCTATTAATATTATTGGCATCATTCCTGGTGGAAATACAGCCAGAACTGCAGCAAATGTAACCGTTCGTCCAATGCTGAAATATGCTAAACCTATATTAAATCAAAGTGGTGCAGTTCTTTCTGAAGCAGCTATTAGTGCCATAATTAATCATATTTCTGCTGGTCACAAGGGTGATATAGAAAAATTTTTAGAGACTTATAAAAGTGGGCTGTCTAAATTGCTGCAAACGATTGGCAGTCATGCACAGAACACACTAAACAAAACGGCTACCGCATTTGAAACAATTGCATCAGGGAAAATATTCGATACAGCACAGCTGCATCGAAGAGCCTCACAAGCATTTAATAATGGAACTGTTTTTACTCCAGAGGGACGAAACCTCTACCTACTTTCAGCCAGTTATAAAGGGGAAGCTGTTGTTAAAGATAAAATCAATGCGGCAGTGGCTTCGATGGTTCCTGACAAGATTAAAAGTAAGCTTAAAATAATTGCACAGTCATTAAGAGCAAACGGTCTTAGGGTCAATAATTATATCGTTGGAACAGCAGCCTCTTTGTTTAAGCTGTTTGAGTTGATACTGGCGGCTGTTAGGAAGCGGAAGGCGAAGAGGTTATCTACCAGTGTGCCAGGTAAAAATAAGCATCACAAAGATAATAAACGCATGGAGTCAGCAGACAAGCAGGAACATGGTAAAAATAAATCGGCTCCTAGCAAAAATTGTTGTGGTACTCTCGGCTCATCTAGGAAGTCCATCGATTTTGCTACCGGACAGGAAACCTTTACCCATACTGACTTTACCTTGCCCGGCATTATGCCGATAAGCTGGAGCCGCACTTACTGCTCCGGTCTTATTACCTATGAAAAAGGTGAATTAGGCGCGCGTTGGATTACCCCTTATACTTCCCGGATTGGTATTCGTAAAAACGAGCTGCTATACCATACTACGGACGGTAGGGCAGTTTCCTTTCCGCTGTTGGAAGTTGGTAGAGCCTGGCATCACCCCATAGAAGATTTTACCCTTGCGCGTATAGACAAAGACCTGCTGACCCTTAATGTTGGCAAAGATTTGTTGGAAATCTATGAACGTGACGGCAATAGTTTCCGCTTGAGTGCAATCAAAGACCGCAACGGCAATGCACTGGGCTTCCATTACAGCGGTAGCCGTCTGATTGCTGTCAACGACAGCAATGGTCATACTATCGGCATCAGTTACAACGAGCAAGGTAAAATCAGCCGTATCGAACTCTTAGGAGAGAATCCGCGCCTACTCGCCGCATATGAATACAGCGCCGAAGGCGATCTTGTCCACGCCACCGACGAGGCTGGAGATGTGCGCGAATATACCTACCGTCAACATCTGGTTACTCGTTACAGCGACCGCACCGGGCGTGGGGTCAATCTTGAATGGAGCGGCCGCCGCCACAGGGCTAAATGTATACGCGAATATAACGATGACGGCAGCGAAGAACTCAAGCTCGAATGGAGTAAAGACATTCGGGAAACCACTGTAACCGATGCTTACGGTCATTCCACCATTTACTACTATGACTATGAAGGTTACACCTACCGCATCATTTACCCTGATTCCACCGAAGAATGGTTCTACCGTGATGACCGTAAAAACATCTTCTGTCATATTCACCCTGATGGCAGTGAAGACCAATATGAATATGACGAAAGGGATAATATACTTGAGCACATCAGAGCCGATGGTAGTGTTGTTTCTTTTGAATACGATGCCGACAATAATTTGACAGCCGTTACCGATCCTGAGGGACACCGCTGGTTGCGTCAATATGATGTCAAGGGCAACATGATTCTCGAAATAGACCCCGAAGAGAACGAAACCCGCTATCGCTACAATGATGCAGGCTTACCGATAGAAATCACCGACGCACTTGGTGGCATTAAAACCCTGACTTGGACGAAGGATGGACAAATCTCGAGTCATACCGACTGCTCCGGCTATACCAGCCGCTGGCAATATGATGACAGAGGCCGTCTGCAAACCCAAACCGATGCCGAAGGCAACAGCACACACTATAGCTATGATTCAAGGGGCAATCCCGAGGCTGTGATCCAAGCAGACGGCACGAGGGAATCCTACCTGCATGATGCGGAAGGCAGATTGCTTGAGCATACCGATCCGCTCAAGCAAAGCACCCGCTATACCTACGACAAAGGCGGCCGTCTCTTCATCCGTACCGATGCGCTCGGACAACAAGTCCAATACCGATACGATCTAAACAGCCACTTGGTTGGGCTGCTGAACCAAAACGGCGATCTTTACGGATTACGCTACAATAGCGTCGGTGCGCTGACCGAAGAAAAAGGCTTTGACGGTAAAATCACCCGCTACCATTACACCCAAGGAAGCGGCGTACTCGAACGCATAGACGAAGCCGGTACCATCACTAAGCTGGACTACGACCCCGCCGGCCGTATCGAAAGCCGCAGCATCCTTGTGACCGATGAAAACGGCGAGACACACGAAACCGACAAAGAAAACTACGCCTATGACTCAAGCGGCAGGCTGGCAGGAACCCAAAACGCCCACAGCCGCCACCAATACTTCTACGACAAGCTCGGCAACCTTATCAGGGAATACCGCCACGACAGCTTGGACGGCACAGCCCGAAGCCACGTCTGGCATCACCGCTACGACGCATTGGGCAACCGTACCGAAACCATCCGTCCCGACGGACAGCGTATCGGTTACCTCCACTATGGCAGCGGCCACCTGCACGGCATTACCCTCAACCGTAATGAAATAGCCGCCTTTGAACGCGACAAACTACACCGCGAAACCGAACGCACCTTTGGCAAACATATCCGCCAAGAAACACAATACGACCCAATGGGCAGAATCCTGCAGCAAATCCACAACCGCAGCCGGCGCGAATACGGCTATGATGCCGCCGGACAACTGACCCATATCCAAAGCAGAGGAGGTCAAACCCAATACCGCTACGATCCCATCGGCAGGCTGATCGCCGCCGTCACTCCCGACTTTAGCGAAACCTTCGCCTTTGACCCCGCCGACAACCGTCTCGACCTAAGCGGCAACAAACAAGACCATACAGGCCAAACAAACAGCCAAGAAAAACCGTCCTTAAACAAAGTCTGGGGCAACCTGCTTAAAGAGTACGCAGGTGTACACTACGACTACGACCAACGCGGCAACCTGATCCGCAAAACCCGCAACGGCGAAACCACAGACTACCATTGGAACGGCTACAACCAACTCATTAAAATAAAAAACCGCAACGGCAGCACCGAATACCGCTACGACCCCTTGGGCAGGCGTACCGCTAAAATCCGCAACGGAGAAACCACCGTCTACCACTGGCAGGAAGACACCCTTGCCATCGAAAGCACAAACGGACAAAATACCCATTACCTGTTCGAGCCCGGTACATTCGAACCGTTGGCGCAATTTCAGACGACCTCGCCGATAGGCATAGAAAGGGAAGATAAACCCGCCGAGCCGTACAGCTACGATCCCGAAACCGATCCGCTGCTGAAAATCCCGCCCGAACCCCAAGAGCAGTCCGAAGTGCAGCCCGATTTGGTTTATTACCAACTCGACCATCTCGGTACGCCGATTGCAGCACACAATGCAAAAGGCGAAGCCGTATGGACGGCGGAATACGAAGCATGGGGTAGAATCCGTAACGAAACCGTTTCAGACGACCTCAAAGCCAACATCCCGTTCCGCTTCCAAGGTCAGTATTACGACGAAGAAAGCGGGCAGCACTACAACCGTTTCCGCTATTACGACCCTGAAATCGGGCGGTTTGTAAGTCAGGATCCGATTGGGTTGATGGGTGGGATAAATGTTTATATTTATGCTTCTAATCCAATAGAATGGGTTGATCCATTTGGATTGGCATCAAAATCTAGTTTTGCAGTTCGACATGGTCCTAGTGCTCCACAAAAAATAAATGGTAAATTTCCTATAAATTCATGTTTTGCAGGTAAAACTATGACCATGAAAGATGTTAATCAAAATATTTTAAAAAAATACCCAGGATTATCATCAAAATATCAACATGGGGTTCCTTTTAATATGATGGGATTCCCAGATTTTTCCAGATATGCAATAAGAACAGTTAATTTACCCGGAGGGTTTATTTCAGATAGTAAAGATTTTAGTCAAGCAAATAGAATAGCATTTGGCAATAGTAATAATTATAAGGATAAAGGAAATATGATAATAGATGGCAAGAAATACATTTGGCATCATACAGAAAAAAATGGAAAAATTCAGTTGATTCCATATGATCTTCATGATGCAATTAAACATACTGGTGGTGCTGCGATATGTGGAACAAGAAAACGTTAATATTAATTTATGGAGTATAAAATGGTTGAAATTTTAAAATTTGGTAAGTCAGAAGAAGAAATTAAAGATTTAGAGAGCAATGAAGGTCAGTTAAGTAAGAAAGCTATCAAAAGGTATCTATTTTTAAATGCCCATCAAACAGCTTCATGTGATGATATTTTAAAATTTGAAAATGAGCATAATTTATTATTACCAGATGAATATAAGGAATTTTTAGAAAAACATAATGGAGGAATACCAAATAATAGTTGTTTTTTAGATGGTAGGGTTTTAAATTTCTTTTTTGGATTGTTTAATAATCCTAAATTAGAAGAATCTATTGAGTGGCATTTAAATATGTACAATGATAGATATCCATCATCCATGTTACCTATTGCATCTGCAGGAGGTGGGGATTTAATTTTAATTGGCATAAAAGACGAGTATATATCTAAAATATTTTACTGGTCTCATGATTTTGAGGCAGAGGAAAGTGGAATTCAATATTTTGAAAATATTGAATGCGTTTCAAATAATTTAAACGATTTTTTGAGTATGCTTACATCTGAATGCTAATTGTTTTCTTAATATAAGAATACTAAAATTCTTTCATTGATATTTGGAATGGCTTGAATCAACTCATTAAAATAGAAAACCGCAACGGCAGTACCGAATACCGCTACGATCCGTTGGGCAGGCGTACCGCCAAAATCCGCAACGGAGAAATCACCGTCTACCACTGGCAGGAAGACACCCTTGCCATCGAAAGCACAAACGGACAAAACACCCATTACCTGTTCGAACCCGGTACATTCGAACCGCTGGCGCAATTTCAGACGACCTCGCCGATAGGCATAGAAAGGGAAGACAAACCTGCCGAACCCTACAGCTACGACCCCGAAACCGATCCGCTGCTGAAAATCCCGCCCGAACCCCAAGGGCAGTCCGAAGTGCAGCCCGAATTGGTTTATTACCAACTCGACCATCTCGGCACACCGATTGCCGCGCACAATGCAAAAGGCGAAGCCGTATGGACGGTCGAATACGAAGCATGGGGCAGAATCCGTAACGAAACCGTTTCAGACGACCTCAAAGCCAACATCCCGTTCCGCTTCCAAGGTCAGTATTACGACGAAGAAAGCGGGCTGCACTACAACCGTTTCCGGTATTACGACCCTGAAATCGGGCGGTTTGTAAGTCAAGATCCGATTTGGTTGAAAGGCGGGGGAAATTTGTATGCCTATGTTGTCAACCCGACTTTATGGATTGATCCATTGGGATTGGATCATAGAAGTGTTTTCTGGAAAGCTGAGACTTTTGCAAAATAGACAATACAAAATATGGAAATAACATTATTCATGGTAAAATTGTTTGGAAAAATTTTTAGATAACCTTCCATCTTTTATAGTTATTCACGCTGCCAGTATTCAGATGATGTTTTTTTAAAAGGAATTTTATGAAAAAATTATTGATTGTTTTATTTGTTGCAGGCGCATTGAGTGCCTGCTCGGCAATTAAGGATAATTCGGCGGAAAGTTTTGCATCGCATCATCAAACTAGCGTATACAAAACAGGCAAAACTGCGCTTCCTATTCCTGCCAGTGCGCAAGATTGGGAAAAATATTCCGTCGCTAAAACATCCAAACTAATTGATGTTCCGTTACGAGAGAAGAAAGTCTATTACTTTACGCCCAAATTCAAACTGGCAAAACGTCCTGCTAAAGGAGGTTTTTATCGCGAGATTTTGGGTAAGACCGCTGATGGAAACTTAGTGATTCAGGATTTTTATCAGGATAGTGGAACTAAACAAATCGACCCGGCTGTGGTCTCGGTTAAAAATGAGAAAAACTCTGATTCTTCAGCAGTTGAGAACGGTATCTTAACTTTCTACTCAGAAGATGGGAAGGTATCCAGTTTCAAACAAACAGATGTTGCGCGCAATGAAGTTGTCTATGGCAATTATGTGGATGGCACACTGGTCATGACGATTGAAACCGATCTTAAAGAGGAAAATGTACTCACTACGTTTTTTTATCCTAATGGTAAGAAAATGATTCAAGTTCATGGATCCGTTTTTGGTGGAGAGGAAGAATATTTTGATGATGACGGGAAATTGTTATTTAGCCAATTAACCAACGAGTTTCCCAAAGAAATAATGGAGTCGGAAGAGAAATATAATAAACTGATCGAGAAACTAAGTGCGTTAGATCTTAAAAAAGTTGAAATTCTTGAAAAATTAGGTGTTTTACCTTAATAAGGTGTTGAAAGGTCGTCTGAAATTTATAAATTTCAGACGACCTTTTCAGTTAAAAATAGTAAACCGCCTCGAAACGCGGTAAAATACGCTCCGTTTCCAACACGACGCCTGAATCAGCAGGCTTTTATTATGGACCTTCCCAGTTCGTTTTTACTGAACTTCCCTTCCGGTTTATCCCGAAATACACGATAACCATCCCGCCGAAATGCTTTCCCGCATCCGGCGGGCGGAGCATTTATGAGCATCGAACAAACCCCTCCGAACCTTGAAAACGACGGTATCGAAAGCGACGTAGAGCGCGTTTCCGCCGATTTCGACCGTATCCACGCGCTGTGCGAAATCCTCTCGCCTGCCTTCCCGCAAATTGAGGAAGGTGTGCCGATTGAGGACGAGGCGTTGCGCGAGAAATTTACCGAGCTGACCGTCCTTTTGAACGAGCTGCACCCTGCCGACGTGGCGGCGGTGTTGGAATCGTTGCCGCCGCGCGAGCGTAATATCGTCTGGCTTCTGGTTACGCCTGAAGACGACGGCGAAGTGTTGCTGGAAGTCTCCGACGCGGTGCGCGAAACGCTGATCGAGTCGATGGACAAAGACGAGCTGTTGGCGGCAGTCGATGACTTGGACGCGGACGAACTGGCGGAGCTGGCGGGCGATTTGCCGCACCAAGTGGTCTATGAAGCCTTGCAGACGCGCGACGAGGAAGAGCGCGCCCAAGTCAAGGCGGCGATGTCGTATGAAGACAACCAAGTCGGCGCGATTATGGACTTCGAGTTGGTCAGCATCCGCGCAGACGTTGCCTGCGAAGTGGTGCTACGTTACCTGCGCCGTTTCGAGAGCCTGCCCGACCATACCGACAAGATTTTTGTGGTCGATGAAAACGACATCCTGCAAGGCGTGCTGCCCATCCGCAAACTTTTGGTTGCCGATCCCGAAGACTTGGTGGCAGACGTGATGGCGACCGAAGTCGTGCGCTTCCGTCCCGAAGACGATGTGGAAGAGGCGGCGCAGGCGTTCGAACGTTATGACTTGGTCACCGCGCCCGTGGTCGATGAAAACAAAAAGCTCATCGGCAGGATTACCATCGACGAGATGGTGGACGTTATCCGCGAAGAATCGGAAGCGGATATGTTGAACATGGCGGGTTTGCAGGAAGAGGAAGATTTGTTTGCGCCTGTCTGGGATTCGGTGAAAAACCGCTGGATGTGGCTTGCCGTCAACCTCTGCACCGCCTTTCTCGCCAGCCGCGTTATCGGCGCGTTTGAAGGCAGTATCGAAAAAATCGTCGCACTCGCCGCGCTGATGCCCATCGTTGCCGGTATCGGCGGCAACTCCGGCAACCAAACCATCACCATGATTGTCCGCGCGATGGCGATGGGGCAGTTGACAGGGATGCAGGCGGGACGCTTGTTGAAAAAAGAAGTCGGCGTCGCTCTGGTCAACGGCATCATCTGGGGAACGGTCATGGGCGTGGTGTCATGGCTGCTGTACGGCAGCATCGGCATCGGCTTGGTGATGGTCGCCGCGATGACACTGAACCTCTTGCTCGCCGCCTCGGTCGGCGTACTCATCCCCGTCATCATGGATAAATTCGGACGCGACCCTGCCTTGGGCAGCTCGGTACTGATTACGGCGGTAACGGATTCCGGCGGTTTTCTGATTTTCTTAGGGCTGGCGACGATATTCTTGTTGTAAGGTCGTCTGAAAAGCGGATGGGAAAGATAAAAGGTCGTCTGAAACCATGTGATTACGGGTTTCAGACGACCTTATTTGTGTTTTATGGTGGATGAACGTGAGTCCGAGATAAGCAAACAATTTCCCTTTAAATACAAAAAATTTTCTTGATAAGTAAATTCAACGGGCGACGGGTAGGGCGTGGCAATGCCTGCCGCGGATTGTAGCGTGGGCTTTGCCCACGGGATTGATAGCTTGGTTTTCGAGTCGGGCGATAAACCGTGTTGTTTTTTTCGTGGGCGGAGCCCACGCTACGGCTGGGTCGGGGTCGTCTGAAATCGTGGGGTGATGGATTTCAGACGACCTTTTTATGCTTTATGGTGGATGAACGTGAGCCCGAGATAAGCAAACAATTTCCCTTTAAATACAAAAAATTTTCTTGATAAGTAAATTCAACGGGCGACGGGTAGGGTGTGGCAATGCCTGCCGCGGATTGTAGCGTGGGCTTTGCCCACGGGATTGATAGCTTGGTTTCCGAGTCGGGAGATATATGGCGTTTTTTTCGTGGGCGGAGCCCACTACGGCTGGGGCGAGGTCGTCTGAAATCATAGGGTTACGATTTTCAGACGACCTTTATATTTAAAACTACATATGACTACATTTTTAAATATTATAGTTTTAATTGTAAATCATGATGTTATTTTAGTTCTGGTCGTCTGAAAAGGGAGTAGGTGGAAAATAGGGCGGTTTGGGCGGTGTGGATACCTATTTTCGCACTTGAACAAAAATTCCTGATAAATGAATTAATTATATTTGTTTTTGAGATGGATTGTTTAAAAACGTTCTGATTGGTTGATGGCGATGTAGGCTTTTTCAGATAAGGATTCGAGGTGTTTTGAGGCGAGGATTTTGGGTTTATTTATGAAGTATTGTTCATTAATGATTGAATTTTTTAAAAATATTTTAGAAAAAGTATTTGACAGCCTGAAAATTATTTTTTAAATTTGCCCTTACCAATAAAAACTACATTGCACTACAAAGGAACCCTATCATGAATCTGTACCAAACTTCTCCGTCTTGTTATAGATCGTCTTCTATCTCTGCCGCATCCGTCGTCGTCTGCTTTTGGGCAGTCGCGGCGGTCTGACGGCTCTTCGCCCGAATCGGGGTTTCTGCATTTCTGCGGACGGTTTGGGTTTTGAAAATTCTGTCTTTCCAACTGTATTTCCTTTCCGAATTTAAAAATTATTAAAAATTTCATATACCTCCGCTTCAGCCGAATTATTTGTATTGAATTTGTTAACTAATTGTTTTTATTGATTTTGATTTTTCAGATGACCCGATGGGTTTGGGTTTTGAAAGGTCGTCTGAAAACGGTTTTGAAACCATTGTTTCTTTTTGAACGGTTCGTTTCGGGTTTCGCGGAAACCGGGCCGCTGAGTCGATACTGAAAAAAATCTAATCTACAAAGGAGAAATATCATGAGCCAACTTTCTGCCGGCACCCGTTTCCGCCAAGCTGTGAAGGAGTCGAATCCCCTTGCCGTGGTCGGCTGTGTAAACGCTTATTTTGCGCGGCTGGCGACGCAGAGCGGGTTTAAGGCGGTGTATCTGTCGGGCGGCGGCGTGGCGGCCTGTTCGTGCGGGATTCCGGATTTGGGCATCACCACGATGGAAGATGTGCTGATTGATGCGCGGCGGATTACGGACAATGTGGATACGCCTTTGCTGGTGGACATCGATGTCGGCTGGGGCGGGGCGTTCAATATCGCGCGCACGATTCGCAACTTCGAGCGTGCGGGCGTGGCAGCGGTGCATATCGAAGACCAGGTGGCGCAGAAGCGTTGCGGGCATCGTCCGAACAAGGCCATTGTTTCTAAAGATGAAATGGTAGACCGCATTAAAGCCGCCGTCGATGCGCGCGTGGATGAGAATTTTGTGATTATGGCGCGGACGGACGCGCTGGCGGTGGAAGGTTTGGATGCCGCCATCGAGCGGGCGCAGGCTTGCGTGGAAGCGGGCGCGGACATGATTTTCCCCGAAGCGATGACGGATTTGGCGATGTACCGGCAGTTTGCGGATGCGGTGAAAGTGCCCGTGTTGGCGAACATTACCGAATTCGGCGCGACGCCGCTTTATACGCAGCGCGAGCTGGCGGACAACGGCGTGTCGCTGGTGCTGTATCCGCTATCGTCTTTCCGCGCCGCGAGCAAGGCCGCGCTGAATGTTTATGAGGCGATTATGCGCGACGGCACGCAGGCGGCGGTGGTCGATACCATGCAGACCCGCGCCGAGCTTTACGAGCATTTGAATTATCACGACTTCGAGCAGAAGCTGGATAAATTGTTTCAGAAGTAAAAACCGTTTTCAGACGACCTCCAACCTTGAATAGGTCGTCTGAAAACACAAAACCCATAAAAACACAAAGGAGAAATACCATGACTGCAACCACCGAAACCCCGACCTTCAAACCGAAAAAATCCGTAGCACTTTCCGGCGTGGCGGCGGGCAATACCGCGCTGTGTACGGTCGGCCGCACGGGCAACGATTTGAGCTACCGCGGTTACGACATTCTCGATCTGGCGCAGAAATGCGAGTTCGAAGAAGTCGCCTACCTGCTGATTCACGGTCATCTGCCCAACAAATTCGAACTCGCCGCCTACAAAGCCAAACTCAAATCCATGCGCGGCCTGCCTATCCGCGTGATTAAAGTGTTGGAAAGCTTGCCCGCGCACACGCATCCGATGGACGTCATGCGTACCGGCGTGTCCATGCTTGGCTGCGTTCATCCCGAACGCGAAAGCCACCCCGAAAGCGAAGCGCGCGACATTGCGGACAAACTCATCGCCAGCCTCGGCAGCATCCTGCTCTACTGGTATCAATATTCGCACAACGGCAAACGCATCGACGTTGAAAGCAAAGAAGACACCATCGGCGGCCACTTCCTGCACCTGTTGCACGGCAAACGCCCGACCGAATCGCAGGTGAAAGCCATGCACGTTTCGCTGATTCTGTATGCGGAACACGAGTTCAACGCCTCCACCTTCACCGCCCGCGTGATTGCCGGTACGGGTTCGGACATGTATTCCTGCATCACCGGCGCCATCGGCGCGCTTAAAGGTCCGAAACACGGCGGCGCGAACGAAGTTGCCTACGACATCCAAAAACGCTACCGCAACGCCGACGAAGCCGAAGCCGACATCCGCGAACGCATCGCCCGCAAGGAAATCGTTATCGGGTTCGGCCATCCGGTTTACACCATTTCCGACCCGCGCAACGTCGTGATTAAAGAAGTGGCGCGCGGTTTGAGCCGGGAAGCGGGCGACATGCGCCTCTTCGACATCGCCGAGCGCTTGGAGAGCGTGATGTGGGAAGAGAAAAAAATGTTCCCGAACTTGGACTGGTTCTCCGCCGTGTCCTACCAAAAACTCGGCGTCCCGACCGCCATGTTCACGCCGCTGTTTGTGATTTCGCGCTCCACCGGCTGGGCGGCACACGTCCTCGAACAGCGCAAAGACGGCAAAATCATCCGTCCGAGCGCGAACTATACCGGCCCTGAAGATTTGGCGTTTGTGGAGATTGAAGAACGCTGAGACGGACCACAACCGTAGGAGACGCCAATCGGATTTCAGACGACGTGTAGCGCGGGCGTTGCCCGTGGAAAACTGAGATCCGCCTACGGTTAAGCTTTTCAGACGACCTGTTGAAATATGCGAGAGAGAAGGTCGTCTGAAAAACCAGCCGCAACGTCTGCCGTCATTCCCGCCCCCGCCTAAGCGAGGACAGGCCGCGGCGGGAATGGCGGAGGCAGCGCGGCAACTTTTTGAAATAAAGGCGTTTGATTATCAAGAGGTAAATAAAGATTTTGGAGGGATTTTCTTTTCGAAAAACAATAATGCACCTATGTGCAAAGTATTATGGAGTAAATATGAAGCTGCCTGATTTACTGATGGGAATATTTTTGGCAGTTTCTGCAGCCCTTCTGAATGCAACTATCGGTATATTCAGTAAGGTATTAATGGAGCAGGGCCTGTCTGTTCAGCATATTGCATTTTTGAAAACTTTGACAGGTTTTGTGTTTATCAGCATTTTGCTTTGCCGTACTGGTTTTACCAGACAGATTGCGGATATTTCAAAAAAGAAAGAGGCAATCTTGCCGTTGTTGTTTAAAGTCGCAATTTGTGCTTTTTTCGGAATTTACACTTTGTTTTTCTTTGAAACCACCGCTTATCAATACGGTAATGCTGCGAATGTAGTAGTTGTATTAATGGCATCGGCTGCCGTATCTGCCTTGATATTGGACAGCATACTATTAAACGAACGTATTTATATTTCTTCAGTCGTCGGTGTGGGTTTGGCAGTATCGGGGATCGCGGTGATTTCTTGGACTGGAGAAGGAAATTTAGGGTTGATTCTGAATGCCGCACTGGCGGGCTCGGGTTACGGTTGTTTTTCCGTTTTGATTAAAAAATTCGGCTTAAACGGCGGTATTTATTTGACACGGATCTTGATGTTTTTTGGAAGTATTTTTTTGTTTATCCCTTCATTGGAAGGTCTTGAGGATATACATTGGCAATGGTCTTTTATTCCGCCACTCTTGGCACTGTCTTTATTGCCGACGATTTTAGGATTTTATTGTACAACTAAAGCATTGGATTATTTGAGTGCCGCGAAGGTGCAGGTAACTGAATTGGCCGAGCCATTATTTGCCGCCGTACTGGCTTGGATGTTTTTGAATGAAATACCGGAAGGACGCTTCTTTGTCGGCGCTATTCTGATTATTGCCGGTATTGTGTCTATCAATGGATTGTATAGACCATTGTTGAAGCGAGTTGAATAGTTTTTATTTCCCAAGATTTCAGACGACCCCTTCAACAAACGTCGTCTGAAACCCCAAACCACAAGAAAAATAGATCCACAGGAGAACTGAACATGGCTGCCAACCAACGTTACCGCAAACCGCTGCCCGGTACGGATTTGGAATACTACGACGCGCGTGCGGCGTGTGAGGACATTCAAGCCGGCTCTTACGACAAGCTGCCTTACACGAGCCGCATTTTGGCGGAGAACTTGGTCAACCGCGCGGACAAGGTCGATTTGCCGACGCTGCAAAGCTGGCTGGGCCAGCTGATAGAAGGCAAGCAGGAAATCGATTTTCCGTGGTATCCCGCGCGGGTGGTGTGCCATGATATTTTGGGGCAGACCGCGCTGGTGGATTTGGCGGGCTTGCGCGATGCGATTGCAGAGAAGGGCGGCGATCCTGCCAAAGTGAATCCGGTGGTGCAGACGCAGCTCATCGTCGATCATTCGCTGGCGGTGGAATGCGGCGGCTACGACCCCGATGCGTTCCGCAAAAACCGTGAAATCGAAGACCGCCGCAACGAAGACCGTTTCCACTTTATCAACTGGACGAAAACCGCTTTTGAAAATGTGGACGTGATTCCGGCGGGCAACGGCATCATGCACCAAATCAATCTGGAAAAAATGTCGCCCGTCGTCCAAGTTAAAAACGGCGTGGCGTTCCCCGATACCTGCGTCGGTACGGATTCGCACACGCCGCACGTTGACGCGCTGGGCGTGATTTCCGTGGGCGTGGGCGGTTTGGAAGCGGAAACCGTGATGCTGGGACGCGCGTCCATGATGCGCCTGCCCGATATTGTCGGCGTGGAGCTGACGGGCAAACGGCAGGCGGGCATTACGGCGACGGATATTGTGTTGGCGCTGACCGAGTTTCTGCGCAAAGAGCGCGTGGTCGGGGCGTTTGTCGAATTTTTCGGCGAGGGCGCAAGCAGCCTGTCCATCGGCGACCGTGCGACCATTTCCAACATGACGCCGGAGTTCGGCGCGACTGCCGCCATGTTCGCCATCGACGCGCAAACCATTGATTATTTGAAACTGACCGGACGCGACGATGCGCAGGTGAAATTGGTGGAAACCTACGCCAAAACCGCAGGGCTGTGGGCGGACGACCTGAAAACCGCCGTTTATCCGCGCGTGTTGCAGTTTGACTTGAGCAGCGTAACGCGCAACATGGCAGGCCCGAGCAACCCGCACGCGCGTTTTGCCACCGCCGATTTGGCGGCGAAAGGGCTGGCGAAGCCTTACGAAGAGCCTTCAGACGGCCTCATGCCCGACGGCGCGGTCATCATCGCCGCGATTACCAGTTGCACCAACACTTCCAACCCGCGCAACGTCGTTGCCGCCGCACTCTTGGCGCGCAACGCCAACCGCTTCGGGCTGAAACGCAAACCGTGGGTCAAAACCTCGTTCGCCCCCGGCTCGAAAGTGGCGGAAATCTATTTGAAAGAAGCAGGCCTACTGCCCGAAATGGAAAAACTCGGCTTCGGCATCGTCGCCTTCGCCTGCACCACCTGCAACGGCATGAGCGGCGCGCTCGACCCGAAAATCCAGCAGGAAATCATAGACCGCGATTTGTACGCCACCGCCGTACTGTCCGGCAACCGCAACTTCGACGGCCGCATCCACCCGTATGCGAAACAGGCTTTCCTCGCTTCGCCCCCGCTGGTGGTGGCATACGCCGTCGCGGGCAGCATCCGTTTCGATATTGAAAACGACGTACTCGGCGTTTCAGACGACGGCAAAGAAATCCGCCTGAAAGACATCTGGCCGACCGACGAAGAAATCGATGCCGTCGTTGGCGAATATGTGAAACCGCAGCAGTTCCGCGACGTGTATATCCCGATGTTCGACACCGGCAAAGCGCAAAAAGCCCCGAGTCCGCTGTACGACTGGCGTCCGATGTCCACCTACATCCGCCGTCCGCCCTATTGGGAAGGCGCGCTGGCAGGCGAACGCACGTTGACCGGTATGCGTCCGCTGGCGATTTTGCCCGACAACATCACCACCGACCACCTCTCGCCATCCAATGCGATTCTGGCAAGCAGCGCGGCAGGCGAATATCTGGCGAAAATGGGTTTGCCCGAAGAAGACTTCAATTCCTACGCCACCCACCGCGGCGACCACCTCACCGCCCAACGCGCCACCTTCGCCAATCCGAAATTGTTTAACGAAATGGTGAAAAACGAAGACGGCAGCGTGCGCCAAGGCTCGCTCGCCCGCGTCGAACCCGAAGGCGAAACCATGCGTATGTGGGAAGCCATCGAAACCTATATGAACCGCAAACAGCCGCTCATCATCATAGCCGGCGCGGACTACGGACAAGGCTCCAGCCGCGACTGGGCGGCGAAGGGCGTAAGGCTGGCGGGCGTGGAAGCCATCGCCGCCGAAGGTTTCGAGCGCATCCACCGCACCAACCTCATCGGCATGGGCGTATTGCCGCTGCAATTCAAACCCGGCACCAACCGCCACACCCTGCAACTGGACGGCACGGAAACCTACGATGTGGTCGGCGAACGCAAACCGCGCGGCGACCTGACCCTCGTCATCCACCGCAAAAACGGCGAAACCGTCGAAGTCCCCGTTACCTGCCGCCTCGATACTGCAGAGGAAGTGCTGGTGTACGAAGCCGGCGGCGTGCTGCAACGGTTTGCACAGGACTTTTTGGAAGGGAACGCGGCTTAGAGGTCGTCTGAAAAGCAGAAGTAGCGTGGGCTCTGCCCACGAAACAGGGAGGATAGTTGCAATCAAGAATTTTCGCGGACGAAGTCCACGCTACATACAGGTCGTCTGAAAACAAGACGTAGCGTGGGCTCTGCCCACGAAACAGGATAGATAGTTGCAATCAGGAATCTTCGCGGACGAAGTCCACGCTACATGCAGGCCGTCTGAAAAGCAAAACGTAGCGTGGGCTCTGCCCACGAAATAAAACGAAACAACCCGCGAAATTTAAATAGGAAACAGATTAAGGCTCACCGAAATCCATGTCCTGATTATCGGCATCGGCAACACCTCCCCAATCGGCAGGATACATACCATTCCGAACATGGCGGTGGAAGGTGGAATACTGCCAATCCGAGACAGATGCGGTCAAACCGTGCTTAACGGGGTTGAAATGAATGTAATCCATATGTTTTTGGTAATCCGATTCGTCGCGGATGCAGTGTTCCCAAAAACGCCGCTGCCAAATAAACGATTCGTTTCGCCGTTTTTGAACCTCTGCCGCATGATGCCAAGGATATAGGAAACCGCAGTCTTGCGAGACCTTGCGTTTAATTAAAGCCCAACGCCGGCTGTAATCGCAATCGCCTTCGGGAAGCGTCCAAATCGCGTGCATATGGTCGGGCAGCAAAACCCATGCGTCGATGTTGAAATCAAAATCCTGCCGGACATCCAATACGGCCTGCCGTAAGGATCGCTTGACAGGCGGATCGCACAATATGGGACGGCGGCGATAGGAAACTACGGTAAAGAAATAACATTGTCCGTCGTGTACGCGGCGGAAATCAGCCATAACAATCCTTGATGAAATAATTAATCGGTATATTTTAACAAGGTGGTACAGATTTTGCTTGTAAGAAATCCGAATTTTGAAGGTAAATGGTTCCGAGGGCAGTTGGTGTAGTGGTCTTTGCCCACGAGATAAAGGCTGAATTGATACGGTAAAAAATCGTGGGCAGAGCCCACGCTACATGAGGAGAATCTTAAAATGCCGCAAATCAAAATCCCCGCCGTTTACTACCGCGGCGGCACATCAAAAGGCGTGTTTTTCAAACGTTCCGACCTGCCCGAGGCGGCGCGGGAAGCGGGCAGCGCACGCGACAAAATCCTGTTGCGCGTACTCGGCAGCCCCGACCCCTACGGCAAACAGATAGACGGTTTGGGCAACGCCAGCTCGTCGACCAGCAAGGCGGTGATTTTGGACAAGTCCGAACGCGCCGACCACGACGTCGATTACCTTTTCGGGCAAGTTTCCATCGACAAGCCTTTCGTCGATTGGAGCGGCAACTGCGGCAACCTCACCGCCGCCGTGGGCGCGTTCGCCATCGAGCAGGGCTTGGTCGATAAAGGCAAAATCCCTTCAGACGGCATCTGCACGGTCAAAATCTGGCAGAAAAACATTGGCAAAACCATCATCGCCCACGTTCCGATGCAAAACGGCGCAGTCTTGGAAACGGGTGATTTCGAGCTGGATGGCGTTACCTTTCCCGCCGCCGAAGTGCAAATCGAATTCCTCGACCCCGCCGACGGCGAAGGCAGCATGTTCCCGACCGGCAATCTGGTGGATGAGCTGGACGTTCCGGACATAGGTCGTCTGAAAGCCACGCTCATCAACGCGGGCATTCCGACCGTTTTCCTGAACGCCGCCGACTTGGGCTACACGGGCAAAGAGTTGCAGGACGACATCAACAACGATGCCGCCGCGCTGGAAAAATTCGAGAAAATCCGCGCTTACGGTGCGCTGAAAATGGGCTTGATTAACGACGTGTCCGAAGCCGCCGCCCGCGCGCACACGCCGAAAGTTGCTTTTGTCGCGCCTGCCGCCGATTACACCGCCTCCAGCGGCAAAACCGTGAAAGCCGCCGACATCGATTTGCTGGTACGCGCCCTGAGCATGGGCAAACTGCACCACGCGATGATGGGCACCGCCTCGGTCGCCATCGCCGCTGCTGCTGCCGTCCCCGGCACGCTGGTCAACCTCGCCGCAGGCGGCGGAACGCGCAACGAAGTGCGCTTCGGCCATCCTTCCGGCACATTGCGCGTCGGCGCGTCGGCAGAATGTTCGGACGGTATTTGGGCGGTGAAAAAAGCCGTCATGAGCCGTAGCGCGCGCGTGATTATGGAAGGGCGGGTGCGCGTTCCCGATGATTGTTTTTAAATCGATGTAGCGCGGGCTTTGCCCGCGAGCCATAAAAAGGCCGTCTGAAACACACCCCGCCCAACGCCCATCCTTTTTCAGACGACCCCACCAAAAAAACAACCACAAACTACAAGGAGAAACATCATGTCCGACCAACTCATCCTCGTCCTGAACTGCGGCAGCTCCTCGCTCAAAGGCGCCGTTATCGACCGCAAAAGCGGCAGCGTCGTCCTAAGCTGCCTCGGCGAACGCCTGACCACGCCCGAAGCCGTCATCACCTTCAACAAAGACGGCAACAAACGCCAAGTTCCCCTGACCGGCCGCAACTGCCACGCCGGCGCGGTGGGTATGCTGTTGAACGAACTGGAAAAACACGGCCTGCACGACCGCATCAAAGCCATCGGCCACCGCATCGCCCACGGCGGCGAAAAATATCACGAGTCCGTCCTCATCGACCAAGACGTCCTCGACGAACTGAAAGCCTGCATCCCGCTCGCCCCGCTGCACAACCCCGCCAACATCAGCGGCATCCTCGCCGCGCAGGAACACTTCCCCGGCCTGCCCAACGTCGGCGTGATGGACACCTCGTTTCACCAAACCATGCCCGAACGCGCCTATACCTACGCCGTGCCGCGCGAATTGCGCAAAAAATACGCCTTCCGCCGCTACGGCTTCCACGGCACCAGCATGCGCTACGTCGCCCCCGAAGCCGCGCGGATTCTAGGCAAACCGCTGGAAGACCTGCGCATGATCGTCGCCCACCTCGGCAACGGCGCGTCCATCACCGCCATCCGAAACGGCAAATCCGTCGATACCAGCATGGGCTTCACCCCCATCGAAGGTCTCGTCATGGGCACCCGCTGCGGCGACATCGACCCCGGCGTGTACAGCTACCTGACCGCCCATGCCGGCATGAATATCGAGCAAGTCGATGAAATGCTGAACAAAAAATCAGGATTGCTCGGCATCTCTGAACTCTCCAACGACTGCCGCACCCTCGAAATCGCCGCCGACGAAGGCCACGAAGGCGCACGCCTCTCCCTCGAAGTCATGACCTACCGCCTCGCCAAATACATCGCCTCGATGTCGGTCGCCTGCGGCGGCATAGACGCCCTCGTCTTCACCGGCGGCATCGGTGAAAACTCCCGCAACATCCGCGCCAAAACCGTCGCCTACCTCGACTATTTGGGTCTGCACATCGACACCAAAGCCAATATGGAAAAACGCTATGGCAACTCAGGCATCATCAGCCCGACAGGTTCCATGCCCGCCGTTTTGGTCGTACCGACCAACGAAGAACTGATGATCGCCCTCGACACCGCCGCACTGGCAGGCTTTTTGCAAGAAGCAGGCTAGGGGTTAGGGCAGAGCATTTTTGAAAGAGAAAAGAGGTCGTCTGAAAGATGGGTTTCAGACGACCTCTTTGCCGTATCAGCAATTCTGTTCCTTCCCCCCCCGTCCGGCGGGAGAAGGTTAGGATGGGGGTGGCTTTGTGGCTTGGGAAAAATTAAATTCGTGCAGCACATAGAGCTACCCTCTCCCCAGCCTTCTCCCGCCAGACGGGAGAGGGGGCAGGTTGCGGTAGATGGGGAAAAGTATGGGGTGGGGTGTTTGCTGTTATTAAAACTTATTGAATGAGGTCGTCTGAAATTCATAAATCCTTATTTTCAGACGACCTCTTTATTTTCCTATCCATCCTAATAAAACGCTTCAAAACTGTTTCTTCACGCCCAACATGATTTCGTTTTGGCGGTAGCGGTAGAACACGGAATTGCTTTTGACGGTGGTGTGTTTGAAGCGCAGTTCGGGGTAGAAGCCGCCGATGTGCCATTGTCTGAAGCCTGCGGCGGCGAGCCAGACGGTTTGGCGGTCGCTGCGTCTTTGTCCGTCTGCGGCGATGCCTGCGCGGTCGTAGAGGTTGCGCCGTTTCATGACGAGGGCGTTGAGGTAGGTGCCGTTGTCAAACAGGGTGTATAAGCCTGTGCGGAGGGTGTATTCGCGGTGGTCGGATGTGCCGCCGTTGTATGTGCGGCGGGTGTAGTCGGAGCCTGCGAACACGCCGGTTTTCGGGGTCAGGGCGTATTCTGCGCCTAAGCCTGTGCGGTATTCGGTGTAGTCGGCGGCGTAGGTTTTCGCGGTGCCGCTGTGGCGGTAGCGTTTGCCCGACCAGTCGGCGTTGACCTGCCATTTTGGGTTGATGGTATGCGTCCACGAGGCTTCGGCGCCGTAGGCGTTGTAGTAGGTGTGGCGGTTGCGCCGTTCGTGTTCGTAAACGGGCATCAGCGATAGGCGGCTTTGGGCGTCGGCGTATTCGTAACCGGCAGACAGTGTGCCGGTTTGGCTGCCGTAGTCGGACAAGGCGGCGTCTGTGTCTTTGCGGCGGTAGTGCGTGCCGTAGGCGAGGAGGTTGGTTTTGAGGCTGTGGTGTCCTTTGACGGGGGTGATTTTGCCTGCGCTCAGGCTGTAATTCCATACGGGGGAACGGATGGGGTCGGGCAGGTTTTGGTAGGCGAGGCATTGGCCGTCAAGCGGCAGGATGCAGCGGACGGAGCCGTCGGATTGGTTGATGTTGCTGTTGTAGCCGTAAGCGATGCCGATTTGTCCGTGCCAGCGGCTGCGTTTGTCGATTTCGCCGAGGTATTGTCCGATCAGGGCGCGGGTTTCTTCGGGAATGTCGGCGGTTTGGGCGCGGACGAATGCGCTTCGGGCTTCGCGGTTTTGGTTGTCTTCGGTATAAAGGCGCGCGGTTTCGAGCAGGATGCGCGGGTTGGCGGGGTCGAGTGCTTCTGCTGCTTGCAGGTTCCGTAAGGCTTCGGCGAGGCGTCCTTCGGCGCGTTGTTTCAAACCGAGTACCAATTTGGGCAGGGCGGGATTGTGGCCGGGCAGGGCGGCGTAGCGCGTGGCGAAGCGTTCAGCCTTTTTCCATTGATGTTCGTTAATGGCATGATAAATCGCGCTTTCCAGCTCTTCGGTATTGTTGCCTACGGTGTAAATCTGACCGCCGATGCGGATGTATGCGTCGTCGTTTTCGATATCGCCTGCGGGTGTGCCGTCGTCCAGCCAGCCGCTTTCCCGATATTGCTGCTGCACGCGCCCGTTTTCTTCAGACAGGCGGCGCAAGTCGTCGCTGTCTGCGTGGGCGGACAGGGGCAGCAGGGCGAGCAGGAGGAGGCAGGATTTGTTCATTCGTTTTCTTTCGGGCTGGTGTGTGGTGGGCAAATTTCGGACGAGGCGGGTTTGCGGCGAAGCGGAGCGGTCGTCTGAAAAGATGCGATTTTGAATATTGCTTTGTTTTTAATCTGTTTCCGTTTTCAGACGACCCTTGAGGTAATGGGAAGCACAAAAGGTCGTCTGAAAACGGAAGCCGCTATAGTGGATTAACTTTAAACCAGAACGGCGTTGCCTCTCCTTAGCTCAAAGAGAACGATTCTCTAAGGTGCTGAAGCACCAAGTGAATCGGTTCCGTACTATCTGTACTGTCTGCGGCTTCGTCGCCTTGTCCTGATTTAAATTTAATCTACTATACTATTCGTCTGCAGCTTGCCATAAAACGGGGAAAGCACGGCAATCTGCGCCTTCCCCGTTATGGTTCTATCGATGGTTTATTGTTTTACGCCGCCGAAAGAGATGTCATCGGCGCGGCTTTCCGTACCACGGGTCGCAATACCCGCCAATGCGGCGGCATTTTGACCGTAGAACTGACCTTTGATGCCTTCGCGGTTGCGGGCGGCATCAGAGGCGAAAGTACCGTTGAGGTTGTCGATTTTCACGCCGGCAAAGTCCAGAGTGTCGGTATGGCGCGCCAGTTTGCCGGTCATGCTGCCGCTGTCGCCCGAACCAAAATAGGCTTTGACGGTACCGGTATAGATATCGCGTTCGCCGGCTTTATGACCGTTGACACCGACTACGTTGTAAGTCGCTGTTGCCAAGCCTTTGGTGCTGCCGGTCGGGTTTTTGCCATAGAACCAGGCAGGATGCGCGTTGCCTTTGACATGCGCAGTAGCGGCGGCTTCTGAAGCAGGCGCCCATTCGCCGAAGAACACATTGCCCGAAGCGGTCGGGATTTTGCCGACGGTCAGCAAGCCTTTTCCTTTGCCGTCTTCAGTGTTCAGGCTGAACAGCTCGATCTGATTGATGCGGCGTTCGCGGATGACGCGCTCGCCCTTGCCTTCGATTCTGTCGATAACAAACAGGATTTCTTTGTTTTTCAGGTTGTCGGCATCAGCAACGCGGACGGAATTTTTGACTGTGTATTGAGGTTTTGCCACTGCGTTGTTTGGATTGTAGGCAGGCGGTACGTCAGCTGTGGTCATGACGCCAACAGGTGTTGTCGAAGTACGTTTGCCATAAATTGGCTCAGAGTAAGGGAAGTTACCATTGTTGACGACGGGTTTAGACGGAGGAGGCGCAATCGGTTTGCCGATAGGGCGGGCAGGAGGTTGGGAGGCTGTGCTCATCACGCCGCTGTCCGGTATCGAAACATTGCCGCCGATTGGCATGGAGTAAGGAAAGTCGCCATTGTTGCCGACAGGTTTGGATGGAGGAGGCGCAGTCGGTTTGACCGGGCGTGCAGGAGGCAGGGTCGCGCCCGCCAGCGTCATCACGTCGTCGTGTGCTTTCAAATAAGGTTTGCCGTCATTGGCTGCGTTGGGGTTGATTGGCATGGAGTAAGGGAAATCTTGGTTAGCCAATGGCGCACGTTGTGGGGGAGGTGCAGTCGGTTTGACCGGACGTGCAGGAGGCAGGGTTGCGCCCGCCAATGTCATCACGTCGTCGTGTGCTTTCAAATAAGGTTTGCCGTCGCGCGCTGCGTTAGGATTAATCGGCATGGAATAGGGGAAATTGTGATTGTCCAAAGTGCTGCGTGCGGGAGCAGAGGTGGGGCGGGAAGCGTCATATGCAAACGCAGAATGCGCTGTGATAACCGCCGTCGCTGCAAAACAGGTTTTTAGAATAGAGGAAGTTATTTTTTTCATAGCAATACTCTTGTCGATAATTAATTAGGATATTTTCTGTATGCGTGCAACAATAAACTGCTTGATGAAACAAGCTGATACATACAGGGGAGGCGAGGATAGCATGACAAGGGGGAAATGTAAAAAATTACTGTGGGATTATGAATATAAACTGATATTACTCAATTGGATTAAATTTAATAGGGCGATTTGCCCATGACTTGATGAATGTCGGAGGATTAAAATAGAAAATGCCCGCTTACTGACATTCAGTATAGTGGATTAACTTTAAATCAGGACAAGGCGACGAAGCCGCAGACAGTACAGATATAGTCAATTAAAAACAAAATAGTACAATACTCAACTTTGAAGGTCTAACCATGGCATACTCTGCGGACTTAAGGAACAAAGCTTTAAACTATTACGAACAATGCAAAAACATCAGCCAAACCGCAGCAACGTTTAACTTGTCAAGAAACACGCTTTACCTGTGGATTCGCCTTAAAAAACAAACAGGCAGCCTAAAACATCAAGTTACCGGTCTAAATGCCGTCAAATTGGATAGGCAAAAACTGGCTCAATATGTTGAGCAACACCAGGATGCCTATCTGCATGAAATCGCCAAACATTTTGATTGTACGCCAGCCGCCGTTTGCTATGCACTCAAACAGATGGGGATGACGCGCAAAAAAAGACCACCACTTACAAAGAACAAGACCCGGCCAAAGTAACGCATTATTTGACACAGCTGGCCGAATTTTCCGACTACCAACGCGTTTATTTGGATGAAACAGGATTTGACCGCTACCTGTTCCGTCCCTATGCCCGCAGCCTGAGAGGGCAAATAGTGAAAGCGCAGATAAGTGGAAAAAGATACCGACGCTTATCTCTGGTGTCCGCACAAGTCGGCAACCGGCTGATTGCTCCGATGGTTTATCAAAATACGATGACCGGAGTTTTTTTTGAAGCGTGGTTTCAGCAATGCCTACTGCCCGCATTGACTCAAAAATCGGTGATTATTTTAGATAATGCGCGATTTCACCGTATGGGTGTCTTACGGGAAATGGCGGAAAAATGGGGACATAAGGTATTGCCTCTTGCACCTTATTCACCTGAGCTCAACCCGATTGAGAAGGTGTGGGCGAATATTAAGCGGTATCTGCGAACCGTATTGTCTGATTACGCCCGATTTGACGATGCGCTACTGTCCTATTTTGATTTTAATTGACTATAGTACGGAACCGATTCACTTGGTGCTTCAGCACCTTAGAGAATCGTTCTCTTTGAGCTAAGAGAGGCAACGTCGTACTGGTTTAAAGTTAATCCTATACATTCGTGATGAAAAAGGTCGTCTGAAACCTGTGTAATTAGGTTTCAGACGACCTTTTGACTGTCAGGTGTTGCCCACCTGCTTTTAAAAATTACGCTTCTTTATTTTCGGTCGCTTTTTGACGCAGGCGCAAGCTCAATTCGCGCAGTTGTTTGTCGTCCACCGCATTCGGCGCGTTGGTCAGCAGACATTGGGCGCGTTGGGTTTTCGGGAAGGCAATCACGTCGCGGATGGACTCGGCGCCGGTCATCAGTGTTACCAGACGGTCGAGACCGAATGCCAAACCGCCGTGCGGAGGCGCACCGAATTTCAGGTTGTCCAAGAGGAAGCCGAATTTTTCTTGTTGCTCTTCGGGGCTGATTTTCAGCGCGGCGAACACTTTTTCCTGCACGTCGGCACGGTGGATACGGATAGAACCGCCGCCGATTTCCCAGCCGTTCAACACCATATCGTAGGCGCGGGCCAGGCAGTTTTCAGGATCGGACGCCATCAGGTCTTCATGGCCTGGCTTGGGCGAGGTGAACGGATGGTGCATGGCCGCCCAGCGGTCGCCGTCTTCGTCGTATTCGAACATCGGAAAATCGACAACCCACAAAGGTTTCCATTCGTCCACGAAGTAGCCGTTGTCTTTGCCGTGTTCCAAACCGACTTTGATACGCAGCGCGCCGATGGCTTCGTTCACGACTTTGGCTTTGTCTGCGCCGAAGAAGATGATGTCGCCGTTTTGCGCGCCGGTACGCGCAATGATTTCTTTCAGGGCGTTTTCAGACAGGAATTTCACGATTGGAGATTGCAGGCCGCTGTCTTCGCCGTTGGAGAGGTTGCTGACGTCGTTCACTTTGATGTACGCCAAACCTTTTGCGCCGTAGATGCCGACAAATTTGGTGTATTCGTCGATTTCTTTGCGGCTGAATTTCGCGCCGTTCGGTACGCGCAGGGCAACCACGCGGCCGCCCTTCATGTCGGCTGCGCCACGGAAAACTTTGAATTCTTCCGTTTTCATCAGGTCGGTCAACTCGGTAAATTTCAGGCTGATGCGCATATCGGGTTTGTCGGAGCCGTAGTAGAACATGGCTTCGGCGTAAGGCATACGCGGGAAATCGCCCAAGTCCACACCCAGCGCGTCTTGGAAGACTTGTTTTGCCATGCCTTCGGTGATGTCCATGATTTCATCCTCGTTCAAGAACGAGGTTTCCAAGTCGATTTGGGTGAATTCAGGCTGGCGGTCGGCACGCAGGTCTTCGTCACGGAAGCACTTAGTGATTTGGTAGTAACGGTCGAAACCCGCCACCATCAACAGTTGTTTGAACAATTGCGGCGATTGCGGCAGCGCGAAAAACTCGCCCGGATGAACGCGGCTCGGCACGAGGTAGTCGCGCGCGCCTTCGGGCGTGGAGCGGGTCAGCATCGGGGTTTCGATGTCGATGAAGCCTTGCGCGTCCAGATAACGGCGAACGCCCATAGCGACTTGATAACGCAGGCGCAGGTTGCGCTGCATCACCGGACGGCGCAGGTCGATAACGCGGTTGGTCAGGCGCACGTTTTCGCTGATGTTTTCGTCGTCAATTTGGAACGGTGGCGTAGCGGCGGCGTTCAAGACTTCGATTTCTTTGGCAAGGATTTCGATTTTGCCGGAAATCATTTTGTCATTGGTCGTGCCTTCGGGACGGTTGCGTACGCGGCCGGTAATGCTCAAAACGTATTCGTTGCGGGCGGAATCGGCAGTGGCAAACGCTTCGGGCGTATCGGGGTCAATCACGACTTGGACGATGCCTTCACGGTCGCGCAGGTCGATAAAAATCACACCGCCGTGGTCGCGCCGGCGGTGTACCCAGCCTTTGACGGTTACGGTTTGGTCTAAGTATTGCTCGCTGATCAGGCCGCAATAGTTGGTACGCATAAAATCACCTTTTTATATTGTTCAATTTGAAAAGAAGGAAAAGGTCGTCTGAAAAAAGACACCTTAATTGTTTTGTTCTTTACGCCATTCTGCCTTCAGAAAATTTAATTCTGCTTCCGTGGGCTTACCGTAAATGTAGATTTGATCCGGATTGTCTGCAGAAAAGGAGTCATCATTTTTATAAACAACATGATAAGCAGCGATATGTTGCTTGTCAGTCAGAATATACATGTTGTTGCCTCCGCAGTTATGCGGTTGGCACATGGTGGTGTAGTAGTAGGTCTTGCCGCCGATTTTCACACTTTCCAGCGGCGGCATCGGACCTGCCATTTTACGCACCCAATTGTGCATGGGGGCTTTGGGTGCATGTTTGCCGACTTGTTCGTGCCAAAGCTTTTTGAAAGCGGGTTGTTTGTGCCAATCAAATAGAAATACCTCTTCGCCTTTACTGTTGGTTACAGGTGCGGAGACGGCTAGATTGGGCAGAAACAAGGCAAGCAGTAAAGCAGATAAATATTTCATGTTTATATTTTGAGGTTGAATAAACTTTCAGGCTGTTGGTTTATGCGTTCAGCTCGTCTGAAAATTTCAGTCATCACGATTTTCCCAATGCCAAAGTACAACAACTAAAAACAACAATGACAATGTAAATAGCCATGAATCAAGGCCAAAAGGACCATGTGTCATGTGTTTGCCATCTCTAGTTTATTTGTCTAAACATCGTATTTCGGCTTGGGGCTTGGGCGGCAAGTCATCCGGCATCACCATACCCAGCGAAATCACATATTTCAATGCTTCGTCCACGCTCATATCGAGTTCGCGCACGTCGCTTTTTTTCACCATGATGTAATAGCCGCCGGTCGGGTTGGGCGTGGTCGGCACATAGACGGAAAGATAGTCGTCATCGTGCGGCAGGCTGCCTTTGAGTTTGTCGGGAATATGTCCTGAAACAAAGGCAATCGTCCAAATATTGGGTTGCGGGAATGGAACCAGCACGGGCGTTCTGAACGAGCGGCTGCTGTCGGAAAGCAGGGACTCGGATACTTTTTTGACGCTGGAATAGATGGACTTGACGACGGGAATCCGTCCCAACAGGCTGTCCCATGCGGCGAGGATTTGACGCCCCAAAACGTTGGCGGCGAACACGCCGGTCAGAAATAAGACGACGATGGCGGCAATAATGCCCAGGCCGGGAATATTGAATCCCCAGAAATATTGTGGCTGCCATTGCTCGGGCAGCAGGCTGATCAGCCGGTCGGCGGCTGATATGATATAGCTGACCGCCCAAATGGTTACGGCTATCGGCAGCCACACCAGCATGCCTGTAATCAGATATTTTTTTAATGCCTTGGCAACTTTTCCGCCTTCGGCCGTTTGTTCTGTCATCTTCTGTGTCATTCCGACAAATATCGCCCAAACGTTGCATTATACGCGTTTGGGCGATAGGAAACGAGTGTTTTTAATATGGGAAGGGTGTTTGTTTTGCTTTCAGACGACCTGTGTGCAACATGATGTAAAAGGTCGTCTGAAAACGAGGTTGGGCGTCAAATTCCGTCCCAGTCGTTAAACATCAGGCCGATGCCGATGCCGTTTTGTTTGTGGTTGTAATCAATCAGGCTTTCGCCGTAGCCGTGAAAGCCGCGCACGACGCCTTTGAGTTTGCCTTTAATCGGGAAGGTATAGGCGGCTTCAACCGCGCCGTGTCCGGTTTTGGGATTGTAGCGCAGCAGGGACGAAATATTCTGTTTGTCGTTCAGGCGGTATTGCAGCTTCAAATCGCCATAACCCATATAGTCGGTAATGTCGGGATTGTCGTTGTTTTCACCGGTCTGATCGAATGCGTGCATCCACACGCGCGGGATAACGGTCAGTTTGCCCCATTCCATCCCCGCCAATGCGTAAACGCGGTTCCATGAGCGGGATTCGGGACGGCTTTGTCCGTTGGATTGGTGGACGAAGCCTGCGCCGACCATCCGCAGTTTGCCGCCGAACGGCAAATCTGCCTTCACGGGCTGAGTCAGGAAAATTTCGGGTTCATAATCGGTGTTGCGGAACGGTGCGGATTTTCTGCCTTGGTTGTAAATCTGCCAATCGGATTTTTGGGTGTAGCCGAACCACAAATCCGCGCGGGTTTTAAACAAATCTTCGGCGATTTTGCTTTTGAACGAAACTTGCAGTTTGGTTTCTATGTGTTTCTGTTCGCTGAATTTTTCCTGATTGGTCGTGCCGCGCGAAGGGGAATGGGGATGCAGGTTGGGCGAGCTGTTGTACCATGCGGGCATCAGGTACATGGGATTGTGCTCACGCACGCTCAACAAGCCGCGCGAATCGTTTTTGTCCAAATCGTACATCAGGCTCAGCGGCGTGTAGGCATCGGCTGCGGTGCGGAGATTGTCTTCTGAAAGGGTGGATTGTTCTTTATTTTCGTCAAACACAATCGTCGCCGCTTTTTTCTCGCGGCTGGTGCTGATGGTTTTGGGCAAATCGACCGGCGCTTTGGCGGCTTCTTCGCGAATGACGGGCAGCGGTGCTTGCGGCGGCAGTTGTGCCGAGTAAATGCTGTCGTAACACGCCAAACGGGTGGCATTGTCTTGAATGGAGGTGCATTGCAAAGCCGTGTCGGCATAGGCGACAGGGGCGGCGGCTCCGCCAACAAGGATAAGCATCAAGGCGCGCCGGCATTTGGATAATGACGGTTTTTTGTTCTTTAGGGCATCGCTTTGCGCCAAATTGTGTTTCAACATCTTGTTCATCATTTCATTCATGGGATTGCCGATTGGATGTTTTCAGACGACCTTTTGCCTGAAAATCGGGGTTAATCGTTTGAAAAACAGATTAAACCGCATTTTACCGCCTTGCGCCGGTGTTACGGCAGGTCGTCTGAAAAGTTTACATCAACTTGCACCACATACGGCAATGCCCCTGAAAGGTTAAGACCTCAGGGGCATCGTTATCTGCTTGCCTGTCCCGACGCGGTAACACGCCAAGGCGATGGGCGAAAAAGATTAAGCCAATGCTTTTACTTTGGCAGACAGACGGCTCTTATGGCGGGCTGCTTTGTTTTTGTGGAATACGCCTTTGTCAGCGATACGGTCGATGACTTTAACGGACTCTTGGTAAACTGCTTGAGCAGCAGCTTTGTCGCCGGCTTCAACTGCTTTCAACACTTTTTTCACCGCGGTACGGAATGCAGTACGCAGGCTGGCGTTGTGGGCGCGTTGTTTAACCGATTGGCGGGCACGTTTGCGGGCTTGTGCGCTGTTTGCCATATTGAATATCTCCTGAAAAAATAAATTCTGTAAACGCGCAATTTTAAAGACAGATTCCTCTATATGCAAGTATTTTCTCTGTTCGCGCGCGCAAATCGCCCGTATTTTGCCCAAAAACGACATCTTGTGCAACGCCGTTTTCCCGAGCCTAAGAAATCGTGCCTTATTTCAATAAAAATCAGTCAGATATTGCTTTGAGTTCTCACCCACTTCCATTACAATAGCCCCGCTTTGCGCCGGGGTATTGATGGGGTGCAGAGTGTTCATTTTCTGTTAACAATCTTTCATCAGGAATCTGCCCGTATGAAAAAATCCGTATTAGCCGTATTGGCGGCATTATCGCTGGCCGCTTGCGGCGGTGGCGAGAAAAAAAACGAGCAACCTCAAGCAGGCAGCGCGCCTGCTGCCAATGCCGAAGCAGCCGCCACCGATACTTTGAATATCTACAACTGGTCGAACTACGTTGACGAGAGTACCGTTGAAGACTTCAAAAAAGCCAATAAGCTGAAGCTGACCTACGACCTTTACGAAAACAACGAAACCCTCGAAGCCAAAATGCTGACCGGCAAATCCGGCTATGACTTGGTCGTTCCCGGCATCGCCTTCCTGCCCCGCCAAATCGAAGCAGGTGCTTATCAAAAAATCAATAAAGACTTGATTCCCAATTATAAAAACATCGATCCTGAGTTGTTGAAAATGCTGGAAACTGCCGACCCGGGCAACCAGTATGCCGTTCCTTATTTCTCCGGCGTCAACACTTTGGCAATTACGGCGAAGGGCAAAGAACTGTTGGGCGGCAAGCTGCCTGAAAACGGTTGGGATTTGCTGTTCAAGCCTGAATACACCAACAAGCTGAAATCATGCGGTATCGCTTTGTGGGATACGCCGAGCGAAATGTTCCCGATTTTGCTGAACTATTTGGGTAAAGACCCCAAAGGCACAAATCCTGACGATTTGAAAGCGGCGGCGGAAGTGCTGAAAGCCATCCGTCCTGATGTAAAACGTTTCAGCCCTTCTATCATTGACGAATTGGCGCGCGGCGACATCTGTCTCGCAGCGGGTAACGGCGGCGACTTGAACTTGGCGAAAGCCCGTTCCGAAGAAGTGAAAAACAACGTCGGCATTGAAGTTTTGACGCCGAAGGGTATGGGCTTCTGGATTGAATCTTGGCTGATTCCCGCCGATGCGAAAAACATCGCCAATGCCCATAAATACATCAACTACACGCTTGATCCCGAAGTGGCTGCGAAAAACGGCATTGCCGTTACCTTCGCGCCCGCAAGCAAACCGGCACGCGAGAAAATGCCTGCCGAATTGGTTAACACCCGCTCCATCTTCCCGAATGCTCAGGATATGAAAGACGGTTTTGTGATGCCGCAAATGAGTTCGGATGCGAAGAAGCTGTCGGTTAATCTGTGGCAGAAGATTAAAGTTGGTTCGAACTGATGGTTTGATGTTTTAAAGTGAAAGGTCGTCTGAAAACCTTGAATTGGGTTTTCAGACGACCTTTGCTTATGTTGGTTTCGTGGTGGGGCGGTTGTATAGTGGATTAACTTTAAATCAGTACGGCGTTGCCTCGCCTTAGCTCAAAGAGAACGATTCTCTAAGGTGCTGAAGCACCAAGTGAATCGGTTCCGTACTGTCTGTACTGTCTGCGGCTTCGTCGCCTTGTCCTGATTTAAAGTTAATCCACTATATATGGATTTGGCTTTAATGTGATGTTCTTTTGTTTTATTTTGCGGCGGTATTTGCTGTGATTTGTTTGTCTTGTATTGATTTTAAAGTGGGTTCACTTTGTTTGTGATGAATTGAGTGACAAAGAAAAAGCACAGTTTAATCAAACTGTGCTTTCGGAATTTGGCACGCCCACGGGGAATCGAACCCCGGTTACCGCCGTGAAAGGGCGATGTCCTAACCGCTAGACGATGGGCGCGGATAAGTTTTGTTGGCGCACCCGGAGCGATTCGAACGCCCGACCCTCTGGTTCGTAGCCAGATACTCTATCCAACTGAGCTACGGGTGCATTTTCATCACTTCGCGACTGCGTCGTGAATCAAGAAGACCGAATAATATACAAGCTGTCGGCGGCTGTCCAGTATTTTCTGGATAAAAATATTTATAATAAAATAACAATATGAAAATAAAGGATATTAATTATCGTAAAATGCCCACTCCCGATAAATCTTGCGCCATTTTTGCGGCGGCGTTGTCTGTCATACCGCCAACGAAATCTAAGATTTTCATGTAGGCACGATACAGGCTGTCAGTTTCTTGGATGGGGTCGTGGTTTTTTAACAGATCAAGCGCGAGGGATTGGCGCACATCGACCTGTTTTTGCGCAATCATGGCGTATGCGGCGGGAACCAATAAATCCAAAATGGAACCGAGACACGGGAAAGTGGCGATTTCGGTCATGAGTTTGGTACGGTGGCGGAAAATGCGCGTGCGGGCAAGTTCTTTCGCTTTTTCCAAGGTATTTTGAACCTGCGGGCTGCACAACGCCAACAGGTCTTTGCCTTTGAAGTTGCCGTTTAGCAGGTCGGATTGGTGCATCATGAAGGTTTGGGCAACGTCTTCTATCGCTTTGCCGATGGCGATGCCGCGCAACATGGCGCAACGCTGGCGGCTGGATTGCGCGTGCCAAGTGCTTTCTTCAAACGTGAGTTCGGATAATACGCTTTCGATTTCAGCGTCGCTCAGCAAATCCAGTTCGACCGCGTCTTCCAAGTCTAAGAGGGCGTAGCAGATGTCATCGGCTGCCTCCATCAGGTAGGACAGGGGATGGCGTACCCAGCAGTCTTTGCCTGATTCAATCAGCCCCAATTCGTCTGCAACGCGACGGATGAAGGGTAATTCGGTTTGGTAAATATTGAATTTTTTTCTTCCGTTGGGGTGTTGCGTGGTCCAAGGGTATTTCAGCAGTGCGCCTATGGCGGCGGACGTCAGGCGCATGCCGCCTGCGTCGGGATACATTTCCAAACTTGCCGTGATGCGCAGGCTGTGGGCATTGCCTTCATAGGTTTGGATGTCGTTGCGTTCGGCGTCGTTTAATGTCTGTAAAAACGGCTGGTTTTTAGGATTGCGGAACCAGTCGCGCAATGCGTCTTCTCCGGTGTGTCCGAACGGCGGGTTGCCTAGGTCGTGCGCAAGGCAGGCGACTTGGACGACGGCGCCGATATCGCTCGGCGTATTGTTTTCCGGTAAAAAGCCGCCTGCCTGCAGCATCACGCCTACGCGGTTGCCGATACTGCGCCCGACGCTGGCGACTTCGACGCTGTGTGTGAGGCGGTTGTGGGTCAGGTCGTGTTCGGCTAGAGGGTGAACTTGGGTTTTACGTCCCAATCTGCGAAATGCGCCGGAGAACACGACGCGGTCGTAGTCGATATGGAAGTCGGTGCGCAAAGCATCGGCACCTTCTTGGGTGGAAGGCGTGACGGTCGGGATGATTTCGCCGTTTTTCGTGCGGAAACGTTGTGTGGAGAGTAGATTTTTCCAATTCATCTGCATGAAATTGCTCCTTGCGGGTTTTCAGACGAGCTGTGTAGGATGGACGGGATATTACTGCATTGCGGGACGGTTTGAAATCCCGATTGGCGTAGGGCGGCTGCTTGGGTCACGGGTCTGAACAGGACTTTGTTTTTCAGTTACAATACGCACTTATTATAATGATCGACAGTTTGAAGAGACGCGATGAAAGAACATAAGGCCCGGAAACGCTTCGGGCAGAATTTTTTGCAGGATACGCGGATTATTGCCGACATTGTCAACGCCGTGCGTCCGCAGGCGGATGATGTGGTGATTGAGATCGGTCCGGGCTTGGCGGCGATTACCGAGCCTTTGGCGAAAAAGCTGAACCGCCTGCACGTTATCGAAATCGACCGCGACATCGTACGTCGTCTGAAAACGCTGCCGTTTGCGGATAAGCTCGTGATTCATGAAGGCGATGTATTGCAGTTTGATTTCAACAGCATCGCGGGCAAAAAGAAAATCGTCGGCAATCTGCCGTACAACATTTCCACGCCGCTTTTGTTCAAGCTGGCGGAAGTGGCGGACGATGTCGTCGATATGCACTTTATGCTGCAAAAAGAAGTGGTCGAACGCATGGTTGCCGAGCCGAAAAGCAACGACTACGGCCGCTTGGGCGTGATGCTGCAATATTTTTTCGATATGGAACTGCTGATTGACGTGCCGCCCGAATCGTTCGACCCAGCGCCGAAAGTGGATTCGGCGGTGGTGCGCATGATTCCGGTGAAACACCGCATCGGCAAGGCGGACGATTTCGAGCATTTCGCCAAACTGGTGAAACTCGCCTTCCACCAACGCCGCAAAACCATACGCAACAATCTGAAAGAGCTTGCCGGCGACGAAGATTTGCAGGCAGTCGGTATCAGCCCGCAAGACCGCGCCGAACATATCGCGCCGGAGAAATATGTGGAACTGAGCAATTATCTCGTCCGTAAGGTCGTCTGAAAACATCTGGAAACAACATGATTAAATTCAAAAACGTACATAAACATTTCAAAGACCTGCACGTCATCAACGGCGTCAATCTGGAAGTGAAGCAGGGTGAGGTGGTGGTGGTTTGCGGACCTTCGGGCAGCGGCAAATCGACGCTCATCCGTACCGTCAACCAGCTTGAAAGCATTGAGAGCGGCGAGATTTGGGTGGACGGTATCAATGTTGCCGATCTGCAGACGGATTTGAACAAGGTGCGTGAGGAAGTGGGTTTTGTGTTCCAAGGCTTCAATCTGTATCCGCATCTGACCGTATTGGAAAACATCATCCTTTCGCCGATGAAGGTGAAAAAACAAAGCCGCGAACAGGCTGAGGAAAAGGCGATGGAGCTGTTGGAACGCGTAGGCTTGGCGCATAAAAAAGATGCTTTCCCCAGCCAGCTTTCCGGCGGACAGCAGCAGCGCGTGGCGATTGCGCGCGGGCTGGCGATGGAGCCGCGTGTGATGTTGTTTGACGAACCGACTTCCGCGCTCGACCCGGAAATGGTCGGCGAGGTGTTGAAAGTGATGCAGGACTTGGCGGAAAGCGGCATGACCATGATGTGTGTCACGCATGAAATGGGCTTTGCGCGCGAAGTGGCAGACCGCATTATTTTCGTGGATAAAGGGCAGATTTTGGAAAACGAAACGCCTGAAGAGTTTTTTACCAATCCGAAACACGAACGCGCCAAACAGTTCTTGCAGCAAGTGATGACGCATTAACAGCTTGTCAAAAGGTCGTCTGAAAGACAGATTTGGGCTTTCAGACGACCTTTGGCGAATGCAACCGACATCTCTAAAGACAAGAGAATAAAACAATGAAAATGACAGACATTCTTCATAGGTATTATGGTGATTTTGATCTGATAAAGGAAAAATGGAATGAAGACTATGAAAGCATTTTGATTAAGACAAAGTATGATCAAAAATATAAAAGATGTCGTTTGGCAAAGAAAACACCCAAAAAAGAAGGCTACTTTACAGTCTTTTGGAAAAAAGACCAAGAGAACAAAAATATCCCTTATACCGATGAGGACTTGGGCGATGAACTGATTATTGTCGTGATAGACGGCTGTCATTGCGGTTTATTTATAATTCCCAAAGAGGTGGCTATCAGTAAAAAAATTCTCTCTACAAAGGATTGTAAAGGAAAGATGTCCATGCGATTTTATCCACCCTGGTGCACAAATTTAAATAAAACAGCCCAGAAAACACAAAAATGGCAAATGGATTATTTTAGAATAGATATAGACGGCAAAGAGGTCATTTCTCATTTTGCCGTAGCAAAGGAAAACCATGTATTTTGTTGACCGTACCGCCGTCGTGCTTAAGCCGACCGCCCGTTTTTTGGAATGGCTGAAATCCGCCGATGAAAATATGCCCGACCTGACCATCGAGCAAATCCGTGCCAACTGCTCCGTATTTCTCGTGCCGCAGTTTGACGAGCCGGAAGCCGTGATTGCCTATTTTGACGAACGCTACCAACAGATTTTCGAGGCGGAGTTGGCAGGCTGGGACATCGATAAAAGCAAGTGGCCGCAAGACATGAGCCTGAAGGCGTTTTGGGAATTTTTCGATACCGAAATCCACGATATGGTTTTGGACATGGAAGAAGCGGAATTGAGCATTACGCCCGTGTTTGACAATATGATGTAGGGCGATGCGCGCTTTTCAGACGACCTTGAAGCCGTCCCGTTCTTTAAAAGCCTTGTCCGTCTTGTTGCATTTGTCCGCAGTTGCCGTGTGCCTGATATGGTTTTACGGCTGGATGATGTGGTTCGGGCTGGCGGCGTTGGCGGGCAGTTTTGTCCACGCTTGGCGCGTGGTGAATTTGCGGACGGCGGGTGCGGTAAAGAAAATCGCCATTGACCGCCATGCGCGCGCTTGTGTATTTTGCGGAGATGGAGAAGGGCAGGGCGCGGTGTTGGACGGTGCGACCATGCTGACTCCTTACGCTTTGTTTTTGCAGTGGAATGCCGACGGCAAAACGATACGGCAATGCGTTACGCCCGATATGGCGGATAAGGAATCTTACCGTCGTCTGAAAGTTTGGGCGCGCTGGTGTCAGGTTCAGGATGCCGGGCATCCGCTTTAATTCGGTAAAGCGGTTTTCCGCCTTGTCCTTGTCAAATTAAACCCAATATAAAAATAGTCCACACAAGCAGCAGTAACCGTCCCCATTATTCCGAAACGACGGTTTCAGACGACCTTTTGAAAAACGAAACACACATGAAAACATTACAAGACTGGCTCTCGCATTTGGAAACCGCCCACAGCGGCGGCTTAATCGACATGGGCTTGGAACGCACGGGCGAAGTGAAAAAACGCATGAAGCTCGAGCCGCAATGCCCTGTCGTCGTTGTTGCGGGAACAAACGGTAAAGGTTCGGTCTGCGCCTACCTGACACAGATTTACAAACAGGCAGGCTTCAAAGTCGGTACGCTGACCAGCCCGCATTTATTGCGTTACAACGAACGCATCGCCGTCAACGCCGAGCCGGTTTCAGACGACCTCATCACCGCTTCCTTCGAGCGCATCGAAGCGGCGCGCGGCGAAATATCGCTGACTTATTTTGAATTCAATGCCTTGGCGGCGGTCGATATCTTCATACGCGAACAAGTCGATGTAATGATATTGGAAGTCGGTTTGGGCGGACGTTTGGACGCGGTCAATGTGTTCGACTGCGATTGCGCGGTGGTTACCAGCGTGGATTTGGACCATCAGGCGTTTTTGGGCGATACGGTCGAACAGGTCGGCTTTGAAAAAGCAGGCGTGTTCCGCAGCGGCAAACCCGCAATCTGCGGGCAAAACCCCGCGCCCGAATCGTTGGTCGCACACGCCGAAGCCATAGGCGCGAAACTGCTGATGGTGCAGCGCGATTTCGATTTTTCCTCATTGGAAAACATCCAATGGAACTACCGCTTTCATCCGCAGCATTCAGACGACCCCGCGCGCAACCGAAATTCCCTGCCGTTCCCCGCATTGCGCGGCGCATACCAGCTTTCCAACGCAGCCTGCGCGTTGACCGTGTTGGAATGTTTGAACGAAAAATTGCCGGTGGACATCGGCGCCATCAAACGCGGATTGCTGCTGGTTGAAAATCCCGGACGCTTCCAAGTCCTGCCCGGCCGCCCGCTGACCGTTTTGGATGTCGGACACAACCCCCACGCCGCCCGCGCCCTGCGCCGCAGCCTGATTAATTTGGCGTTTGCGCAAAAACGCACCGCCGTGTTCAGCATGCTGTCCGACAAAGACATAGACGGCGTGTTGGAAATCGTTAAAGACCAGTTTGACGAGTGGTATATCGCACCTTTGGACGTGCCGCGCGGCATGACCGCGGAAGCCTTGCAGGCGAAACTGGAAGCACAAAATATCGAAAATATACAAACTTTTACCTCCGTTCGCGAGGCGTACCGCACAGCTTTGGCTAAGGCGGGCGAAAATGATAGAATCGTTGTTTTCGGCTCATTTCATACCGTTGCCGACGTGATGGCGGCGTTGTAAAAGGAAATCTCCATGTCTGACAATAAGCAAAATGAAGTTCTGACCGGTTACGAACAGCTCAAACGCCGCAACCGACGCCGCTTGGTTATGGCATCGGGGTTGGTGGCGGCATCGACCGTTTTATTGGGCGTCGCCCTGTCAACCGGACCGGAAAACAAGCCAGAAGAAAACGCCCAAACTACAACCATCCAACAGAATAATGCCAACGCAGAACCTGCCAACCTGGCGGATGCGACCGTGTTGGAACCCTCTACCAAAGAAGATTTGGAAGCAGCGGCGGAAGCGGCCAAAAATGCCGATGCCGAAGTAGCGGACAAACCGCAGGAAACCGCCGCGCCGGAGCAAACTGCGCAAGCCGAGCCGCAACCTGATGCGCCGCCAGCCGCGCCCGAAGATGTAGGCCCGCCTTTGGTGCTGATTAACGATACGCTGTCAGACAGCGACATCAAAGGTTTGGAAGAATCCGAGAAAATCCAAAAAGCAGAAGCCGCCAAACGCGAAGCAGCCGAGCGCCGCGCGGAAGAGCGCCGTCGTAATCGTGAAGAGCAGCGTAAAGCGCAGCAGCTCCAAGCACAAGAAGCAGCGGAGCGCGAAGCCAATGCCGCAGCGCGTAAACGTGCGCTTCAAGCTGCCAAAGCCGAGAAGGCCGAGCGTGCCGCCGCAGCCGAGCGCAACAAGCTGGCACAGTTGGAAAAAGCCGAGAAAGCCGTTGCCGAACGTAAGGCATTAAAAGCCAAAGAAGAAGCGGCGGCGAAACACAAAGCGGCAGCGGAAAAAGCCAAAGAAACCGTCACAGCATCCGCATCCGAACCTAAAGAAAGAATTCGGGTAGATGCTTCCAAATATGAAAAAATTGAAACGGCCAACAAAAAAGCTTCCGCGGTAAGGGAAGCCGAAGCGAAAGTTGCCAAAGCCAAAACTGAGCAGACGGCCAAGGCAGAGAAAACTGCTACTGCCGAAAGGTCGTCTGAAAAGGCAAAAACCAAAACCGCCGAAGTCAAATCAGGTAAAAAAGCCGCCATTCAGGCTGGTTATGCTGAAAAAGAACGCGCCTTGAGCCTGCAACGCAAAATGAAAGCGGCAGGTATCGACTCAACCATTACCGAAGTGATGACGGATAAAGGCAAGGTTTACCGTGTCAAATCAGGCGCATACAAAAACGCCTACGACGCCGAACGCGACTTGAACAAACTGCGCGTACACGGCATTGCCGGACAGGTAACCAATGAATGATATTCCGTTAGCCGACATACTCGCCTTCGGCGTGATCGCGGCGTGTATTGTGATGTCGATGATACGCGGCGTCATTGCCGAAGCGGGTTCGCTGTTTGCGTGGGTGATTTCCTTTTTGTTGGCTAAAACGTTTGCCGTGCCGTTTTCGGAAGTGGTGTTTAAATCGATTCAACCGCGCGCCTTGGGCGTTGCTATTTCGTTTGTCGTGATTTTCTTTTTGGCGCGTTTTTTACAGCAGTTTTTGCGCACCATACTGACCAACGCAGCGTCATCGATGGGCTTGGGCAGCGTCAACAGAGTATTGGGCGGCGTGTTCGGCGCAGCCAAAGGCGTGTTGCTGGTCACTTTGGCGGTCATGGTCTGCGCCCACACCGATTTGCCGGAAACGGAAGATTGGCAAAGCTCGTACAGCATCCCTTATTTCCAATCATTGTCTGAAGTCATCATGCCTTACCTGCCCGGTCAGAAGGACAAGGCGGAAGATAAGGCGGAATCGTAAATCCCCCGGTTTCAGACGACCCCGATTACATCGAAGGTCGTCTGAAACCGGTTTTTTCATGAGTTAAAAGTTCGGCAGCTTTATTTGCCGAACGCGCTGCTGATAGTCTGAATCTCCGATAGAAGTATGGGCGGGGTGATGATAAGGCGATGAAATAGAAGCATTTATAGTGAAGTTGGATTTAATTTTCGATGCTTCGTATTATCGGACTGATTCATCAATCAGTCATGGTCCGTATCTGATTTCAAACTGAACGGGCGAATGATTGTCAACAATTTGGGCAACTTTGTCCGATTTATTCTATAATTCTGTTTTCCAAGTTAACCTCGAATTCGGAGAAGACGATATGTGCGGTGTATTAGGTTTGGTCAGCCATGAGCCGGTAAACCAGCTTCTGTACGACGGTTTGCAGATGTTGCAGCACAGGGGGCAGGATGCGGCGGGCATTGTGACGGCGGAAGGCAGCACGTTCCATATGCACAAAGGCAAAGGCATGGTGCGCGAAGTGTTCCGCACACGCAATATGCGCGATTTGATCGGCAACGCGGGCATCGCCCATGTCCGTTACCCTACGGCGGGCAACGCGGGCAGCAGCGCGGAGGCGCAGCCTTTCTACGTCAGCTCGCCTTTCGGCATCGTTTTGGCGCACAACGGCAACCTCACCAATACCGCCGAACTGTATGAAAACGTGTGCAACAAACACCTGCGCCACGTCAACACCAGCTCCGATTCCGAAGTCTTGCTCAACGTATTCGCGCACGAATTGCGCCGCGAAGTCTCTAAAAACGCCAATCCCCACCGGCTCAATATCGACAATATTTTCAACGCCGTTGCCGAAGTCCACCGCCTGGTGCGCGGCGCATACGGCGTGGTTGCCATGATTGCGGGCTACGGCATGCTCGCTTTCCGCGATCCTTACGGCATCCGCCCGCTGGTGTTGGGTTCGCAAACCGACGAGGCAGGCAGAAAATCCTATGCCGTTGCCTCCGAATCTGTCGCCTTCAATGCGCTTGCCTACGATTTGGAACGCGATATCCAGCCGGGCGAAGCAGTATTCGTTGGCTTTGACGGCACACTGATTGCCCGTCAATGCAGTGACCGCGCCAAACTCAGCCCCTGCCTCTTCGAATACGTCTATTTTGCCCGTCCCGACTCCGTAATCGACGGCGTATCGGTTTACCAATCGCGTTTGGATATGGGCGTGTCCTTAGCGGAAAAAATCAAACGCGAGCTGCCCGTGGACGACATCGACGTTGTGATGCCCATTCCCGACACCAGCCGCCCCAGTGCGATGGAACTTGCCGTCCACCTCAAAAAGCCTTACCGCGAAGGTTTGATTAAAAACCGCTATATCGGCCGCACCTTTATCATGCCCGGTCAGGCGACGCGCAAAAAATCCGTGCGCCAGAAACTCAGCCCGATGGAAACCGAGTTTGAAGGCAAAAGCGTATTGCTGGTGGACGACTCCATCGTGCGCGGGACGACCAGCCGCGAAATCGTCGAAATGGTACGCGCAGCGGGCGCGCGCAAAGTCTATATCGCTTCCGCCGCACCCGAAGTGCGCTATCCCAATGTGTACGGCATCGACATGCCCACGCGCGAAGAATTGATTGCCAACGGGCGCAGCGCGGCGGAAATTGCCGCCGAAATCGGCGCGGACGGCATCGTTTTCCAAAATTTGAGCGATTTGGAAGCCGTCGTCAAAGCACTCAATCCGCAAATCGAATCCTTCGATTCGTCCTGTTTCAACGGCATCTATCAAACCGGCGACATCGACCAAGCCTACCTCGACCGCCTGTCCGCCGAGAAATCCGGCTGCGGCGGCTTGAAAGTCCACCCGAGCAGGATGGAACACAGCATCAGCATCAGCGATACGGGTGACGAAGAATAAAACCGGTTTGAACGATTAAGGCAAAAGGTCGTCTGAAACGGGGTCATGTTTCAGACGACCTTTGTATAGTGGGTTAACTTTAAATCAGGACAAGGCGACGAAGCCGCAGACAGTACAGATAGTACGGAACCGATTCACTTGGTGCTTCAGCACCTTAGAGAATCGTTCTCTTTGAGCTAAGGCGAGTCAACGCCGTACCGGTTTAAAGTTAATTCACTATATTATTTTTAACGGCAAGATTATGAGTACCGAAACCAAAAACTACATCACGCCCGTCGGTTGGCAGGCGTTGAAAGACGAGCTGTATCAACTGGTCAATAAAGAGCGTCCCGAAATCGTCCAAATCGTCAACTGGGCGGCAAGCAACGGCGACCGCAGCGAAAACGGCGACTATCTTTACGGCAAACGCCGTATGCGCGAAATCGACCGCCGCATCCGTTTCCTGACCAAGCGTTTGGAAGCCGCCGTTGTCGTCGATCCCGAATTGCGCGAAGCGACCGACCAAGTGTTTTTCGGCGCAACCGTCGGATTATTACGCGGCGACGGGCGTGAGCAAACCGTCAAAATCGTCGGCGTCGATGAAATCGATACCGCGCAAAACAAAATTTCTTGGATTTCCCCGTTGGCGCGTTGTCTGATTAAAGCGAGGGAAGGGGACGAAGTCGTCTTGAACACACCGGAAGGGCGCGAAGAGATTGAAATTTTGTCGGTGGAATACATACGGATTGATTGAGCGGCAGTCGGATTATGCCGTATTTGTCGAGATGAAAAGGTCGTCTGAAAACATCAGGGTTTTCAGACGACCTTTTGTTTGAAGCCGCCGCTTCGCAAACTGACCTGTCCGCTGGATGTAATAATCTTTCTTTTGAGCCAAAGCAAGGCGGCGCGACCGCATTTTAGGTTTAATACACTATTGTTTTTTATCCGATAAGACCGTACACCGGCATCCCCCGACACTGCCCTACCGCGACAGTTTTGCCGTCTTTCAAAAGCGGCGTTCCCACCTCAATCCACTTTAAGGAAAATCATGGCTTCGCGCGATTTATACCCACAGGAAATTTTACAGGTCGTCCTCGATAAAAGCTGTGCCAAGGCACAATCCAGCGTTTCCACGCTGGCGGTTTTGAGCGTTTTGGCAGGCGGATACATCGGCTTCGGTTATCTGGCTTATTTGAAAGTGGTCAGCGGCATCCCGCACGAATGGGGCGGCTTGGCGACTTTGCTCGGTGCGGCAATGTTCCCCATCGCCTTGATCTGCATCCTGCTCGGCGGCGGCGAGCTAGTGACGAGCAATATGATGATTATGTCTTTGGGGCGTTTGGCAGGGCGGATTTCCACAAAAATGCTGTTGCGCAACTGGGTCGTCGTGTGTCTGGGCAATTTGGCGGGAACGCTGGCGATGGCGTTTTTCCTCGGACACTACGTCGGGATGACCGAAGGCAGCGTGGCGGAAAAAACGATTGCGGTGGCGGAAGCCAAAGTCCATATGGATTTTGGCAGGGCTTTCGTCTCGGCGGTCGCGTGTAACTGGATGGTGTGTATGGGCGCATGGCTGCACTTTGCCGCCAAGCATACGGCGGGGCGGATGTTGGCGATTTGGTTTCCCGTCATGATTTTCGTGTTAAACGGCTTCCAACACCTTGTCGCCAATATGTTCATCATCCCCGCCGGTATTTTGGCGGGCGCAGACATCACATGGGGGCAGTTTTTCTTCAACATGATTCCTGTGTTTTTAGGCAATGTCTTAGGCGGCGCATCGTTTGTCGGCGCGTCGTACCTTTATACTTATAAAGATACGCTGAAAGATTGTGCCGAATAATCTATAGTGGATTAAATTTAAATCAGGACAAGGCGACGAAGCCGCAGACAGTACAGATAGTACGGCAAGGCGAGGCAACGCCGTACTGGTTTAAAGTTAATTCACTATACATTTGAGCATACAAAACCTGCTTTAAAAAGCAGGTTTTGCCGTTTCAGACGACCTCCAAGCCGATTTTTGACTCAGTCCGTCTGATATAATGCCGCCTCAAAATAATCAGATACATGAAACACATGACTCAAGCCTCCCTCCCGCCCCGCCGCCTTTCCGTCGCCCCCATGCTCGACTGGACGGACCGCCACTACCGCTACCTCGCCCGCCAGATTACCCGCAACACATGGCTTTACAGCGAAATGGTCAATTCCGGCGCCATCGTCTATGGCGACAAAGACCGCTTTTTGATGTTCAACGAAGGCGAGCAGCCCGTCGCCCTGCAACTGGGCGGCAGCGATCCGTCCGATTTGGCGAAGGCGGCCAAAGCCGCCGAAGAATACGGCTACAACGAAGTCAACCTCAACTGCGGCTGCCCCAGCCCGCGCGTGCAAAAAGGCTCGTTCGGCGCGTGTCTGATGAACGAAGTCATGTTGGTTGCCGACTGCCTCAACGCCATGCAGGACGCAGTAGGCATCCCCGTTACCGTTAAACACCGCATCGGCGTCGACAGGCAGACTGAATACCAAACCGTCGCCGATTTCGTCGGCACGCTGCGCGACAAAACCGCCTGCAAAACCTTCATCGTCCACGCCCGCAACGCATGGCTGGACGGACTCTCCCCCAAAGAAAACCGCGACGTTCCGCCGTTGAAATACGATTACGTTTACCGCCTCAAGCAAGAGTTTCCCGAGCTGGAAATCATCATCAACGGCGGCATCACCACCAACGAAGCAATCGCCGGACACCTGCAACACGTTGACGGCGTAATGGTCGGACGCGAGGCGTATCACAACCCGATGGTCATGCACGAATGGGACAGGCTGTTTTACGGCGATACCCGCAGCCCGATTGAATACGCCGATTTGGTGCAGCGCCTCTACACATACAGCCAAGCCCAAATCCAAGCCGGACGCGGCACAATCTTGCGCCACATTGTCCGCCACAGCCTCGGGCTGATGCACGGCCTGAAAAACGCCCGCACTTGGCGGCGTATGCTTTCCGACGCGACGCTGTTGAAAGACAACGACGGCAGCCTGATTCTCGACGCGTGGAAAGAGGTCGAGAGGGCGAACGTATGGGAATAGCGCGGGAAAGTTGACTTTCAATTGCCGCTCTCCGGCAGCTGCAAATCGCCTCTTCTCCGCAAAAATGAGAGGTCGTCTGAAAACAGAACAGGTTTTCAGAAGACCTCTATTTATCCCATATGACACAATCGGCCCAGTCTATTATAGTGGATTAACTTTAAATCAGGACAAGGCGACGAAGCCGCAGGCAGTACAGATAGTACGGAACCGATTCACTTGGTGCTTCAGCACCTTAGAGAATCGTTCTCTTTGAGCTAAGGCGAGGCAACGCCGTACCGGTTTAAAGTTAATCCACTATAAAATCCCCGTTTCAGACGACCTTTAAGAAAGAACATTATGTATCACGCATTCGGCGGCGCGGCAGGCGTACGCAACCTGACCGACCGCTTTTACGACCTGATGGAACTCGAGCCGCAATACCGCGCCCTGCGCCAGATGCACGGCGAAGACATGACGCTGATTCGCGAAAAACTCTACGAATTTTTCAGCGGCTGGCTCGGCGGCCCGCCCTTGTTCGAGCAGAAATACGGCCATCCCATGCTGCGGGCGCGGCACATGCCCTTTGCCGTGAATATGCAAGTGCGCGACGAATGGATCGCCTGCTTCGCCCAAGCCATGAACGAACTGGAAATTAGCAAAGACCTCGCCGAGCCCGTCCTTATCCGCATTTTTGCGATGGCGGACTGGATGCGCAACCAAAACGAAGAAGGCGTAGAACCGCCCATGCCGCCGATGGCGGTCGATCCCACAATCCGCATTCCCGAGCTGAAAAACGTCTTAAAGCAATACGGCGTGGACGGTTATTTCCCAACCTTCCCGGCTTGAGGTCGTCTGAAAAAGACGAACCCCTTCCCGTTTTCCCTGTTTGATAAAAGGACTGCTGCTGTAAAGTGGCAGCCGTTTGCACTCAATCAATGGCGGAGAATCCCAATACGATATTTCTGCTGGTAACAGTCAGCTAAATTAGCAAAATAGCATTTTAAATACAGTAAGGATAGAATCACGGCATTTTCAGACGACCTCGACCGTCGTCTGAAAATGTCGTGATTTTTATGGAACATACATCAGGGAAGTTTGAAATGAACGCATGGTTGAAAAAAATGATGGTTGCCTTGCTGGCTTTGGGTATAGGGCAGGCAGCTTGGGCGGATGAAGTACCGAATTTAAAGAAAATAGTGCAAAGAGCGGAAGCGGGAGAGTCAGATGTTCAAGTTATTTTGGGTTCGATGTATTTGAGAGGGATAGGCGTTCGTCAGAGTGATCAAGAGGCGGTGCGATGGTATCGCAAAGCGGCAGAACAGGGACAGGCAGAAGCCCAATATAATTTGTGTATGATGTATTACGTAGGACAAGGTGTTAATCAAGACCATGAACAGGCGATGGAATGGTGCCGCTCTGCAGCAGATAAAGGGTATCTCCCAGCCCAAAATAATCTGGGCATGATGTATGGTGTTCTTCAAAACTACGTAGAAGCAACGAAGTGGCTTCAGAAGGCGGCAGAGCAGGGGAGTGTAAATGCTCAATATAATTTGGGATTGAGGTATGAGCAAGGGCAAGGCGTCCGTCAAAACGATGAAGAGGCGGTGCGATGGTATCGTAAGGCGGCAGAACAGGGACTTGCGACAGCCCAATATCATTTGGGTGTGATGTATGCCAATGGACGGGGCGTCCGTCAAAACGATGAAGAGGCGGTGCGATGGTATCGTAAGGCGGCAGAACAGGGACTTGCGACAGCCCAATATCATTTGGGTGTGATGTATGCCAATAGACGGGGCGTCCGTCAAAACTATGAAGAGGCGGCGCAATGGTATCGCAAGGCAGCGGAACAGGGTGATGTAGACGCTCAAAATAATTTGGGCGCGCTGTATGACGAAGGACAGGGCGTTCGCCAAGACTCTGCAGAGGCAGTGCGGTGGTATCGCAAGGCAGCAGAACGGGGGTATGTAGTTGCCCAAAATAATTTGGGTGTGGCATATAGTGAAGGGCAAGGTGTTCGCCAAGACTATCCAGAGGCGTTGCGGTGGTATCGCAAGGCAGCAGAACATGGGTTTGCAGCAGCCCAACATAATTTGGGTGAGATGTATTATGAAGGAAAAGGCGTACACCAAAACTATCCAGAGGCGTTGCAATGGTATCTCAAGGCAGCAGAACAGGGGTTCTCACCGGCTCAAAATAGGTTGGGTGAGATGTATGAAGAAGGGCAAGGCGTCCCCAAAAATCGAAAAGTTGCCAAAGAATGGCACAAGAAGGCTTGTGATAATGGATTCCAAGATGGTTGCAATGACTACCGAAAGTTGAATAACGAAGGACATTAAACCTTTCTCAAAGGTCGTCTGAAACACATAGATAAACCAAGAAACCTTCTGAATAAAAACAGGATTTGAGATGAACACCTTATTGAAAAACATGATGCTTGCCTTATTGTCGTTGGGCATAGGGCAAGCAGCTTGGGCGGATGATACGCTGAATGTAGGAGGGGTGGCGCAAAAGGAAATGCTGCAACTGGCGGAAGCTGGCGATGCGGAGCTTCAACTTGCTTTAGGTGTGATGTACGAACAAGGAAAAGGTGTTCGCCAAGATTATGCAGAGGCAGCGGGGTGGTTTCGCAAGGCCGCGGAGTTGGGGCTTGCAGCAGCCCAATATAATTTAGCTGTAATGTATACCGAAGGACGAGGCGTTCGCCAAGACTATGAAGAGGCGGTACGATGGTATCGGAAGGCCGCCGATCAAGGGTTTGCGGAAGCCCAAAATAATTTAGGTGCGATGTACAAGGACGGGAAAGGTATACGTCAAGATGACAATCAGGCTGTACAGTGGTATCGCAAAGCGGTAGAACAAGGGGTTGCTGCAGCCCAATATAATTTGGGCTTGATGTATTACGAAGGACGAGGTGTACGTCAAGACTATAAACAGGCATTGCAGTGGTATCGCAAAGCAGCGGGGCAGGGATATAAGGATGCGCAAAATAATTTAGGCGTAATGTACAAGGATGGGAAAGGTGTACGTAAAGATTACGTTCAGGCGGTGAAGTGGTATCGTAAAGCAGCAGAGCAGGGGAATGCAGAAGCCCAATATAATTTGGGTGTGATGTATACCGAAGGGCAAGGTGTTCGGCAAGATGACGCTCAGGCGGTACAGTGGTTTCGCAGAGCGGTAGAACAAGGTGATGCAAATGCTCAATATAATTTGGGTGTGATGTATGCCAAAGGACGAGGTGTCCGCCAAGATTATGTTCAAACATTGCAGTTATGGCATAAAGCTGCACGGCACGGAGTTGCCGAGGCACAAAGTGGTCTAGGTTGGATGTATTACACGGGTAGAGGCGTTCGCCAAAATTCGGTAATAGCCAAAGAGTGGTACAAGAAGGCCTGTGATAATGGATTCCAAGATGGTTGCAATGACTATCGAAAGTTGAATAACGAAGGACATTAAACCTTTCCCAAAGGTCGTCTGAAACACATAGACAAACCAAAAAACATTCTGAATAAAATAGGATTTTGAGATGAACACCTTATTGAAAAAAATGATGTTCGCCTTGCTGGCTTTAGGCATAAGGCAAGCAGCTTGGGCGGATGATATTCCTGATTTTAGGGGAACCCTTCAAGCGGCGGAACGGGGAAATGTGAAAGCTCAAAATAATTTGGGTGTAATGTATGAAAAAGGGCTGGGTGTCCATCAAGACTATACACAGGCAATGAAGTGGTATCGTAAGGCGGCAGAACAAGGGGCTGCCGCAGCCCAATATAATTTGGGATTGCTGTATGCCAACGATTCCAGTAATCATCAAGACTACGCACAGGCGGCAGAATGGTATCGCAAGGCTGCGGAACAAGGGCATCCCTCTGCTCAAAATAATTTGGGTGCAATGTATGCCAATGGGCAAGGAGTCCGTCAAGATTACTTACAGGCAATGGAGTGGTATCACAAGTCGGCAAAACAAGGGTATGCTCCGGCCCAAAATAATTTGGGTGTAATGTATGAAAAAGGACAAGGTGTTCGTCAAGACTATGCACGGGCAGTAGAATGGTTTCTCAAAGCAGCGGAACAAGGGACGGCTACCGCCCAATTTAATTTGGGTTTGATGTATGAAACAGGACGAGGCGTCCGCCAAGACTATGCACAGGCAGCGGGGTGGTTTCGCAAGGCTGCGGAACAAGGGGATGCCTATGCCCAACATAATTTGGCGCTTATGTACGCGTTTGGTCGAGGCGTCCCCCAAAATTATACAATTGCCAAAGAATGGCTTGGCAAGGCTTGTACCAATGGAGATCAGCAAAGTTGTGATAATTACCGTACATTGGATTAAGTAGGATAATGAAGCCTTTTCCCAAGGTCGTCTGAAACACATAGGCAACCCCAAAAACATTCTGAGTAAAAAAGGATTTTGAGATGAACACCTTACTGAAAAAAATGATGGTTGCTTTGCTGGCTTTAGGCATAGGGCAAGCAGCTTGGGCAGATGATGTTCCTGACTTACAGAAAACCTTGCAATCGGCGAAACAGGGAAATGCCGATGCCCAATTTAATTTGGGTCTGATGTATGACAGTGGGCGAGGAGTCCGTCAAGACTATACAAAGGCAGTGCAGTGGTATCGCAAGGCAGCAGAACAAGGGGTTGCAGAAGCCCAATTTAATTTGGGTGTGGCGTATGCAGAAGGGAAAGGCGTTCGTCAAGACTATGCACAAGCAGTGCAGTGGTATCGGAAGGTGGCAGAACAAGGATATTCTGAAGCTCAATTGAATTTGGGTATGATGTATGACAAAGGGCAAGGAGTTCGTCAAGATCATGCACAGGCAGCTCAGTGGTATCGTAAGGCGGCAGAACAAGGGCATGCCGTTGCCCAATATAATTTGGGTGTGGCGTATAAAAAAGGTGAAGGAGTTCGTCAAGATGATAAGCAGGCAGTGCAGTGGTATCGTAAAGCGGCAGAACAAGGGCTTGCTCAAGCTCAGTCTAATTTGGGTGTGATGTATGGAAAAGGGCAAGGCGTGCGCCAAGACTATGCAAAGGCAGTGAGTTGGTATCGCAAGGCAGCAGAACAGGGACAGGCAGAAGCCCAATATAACTTGGGTGTGATGTATGAAGAAGGGCAAGGTGTATCCAAAAATCGAAAAGTTGCCAAAGAGTGGTACAAGAAGGCTTGTGATAACGGACTACAACAAAGTTGTGATGCTTACCGTACATTGGATTAAGTAGGATAATGAAACCTTTCCCAAAGGTCGTCTGAAGTACATAGACAAACCCAAAAACATTCTAAATAAAAAAGGATTTTGAGATGAACACCGTATTGAAAAAAATGATGGTTGCTTTGCTGGCTTTGGGCATAGGGCAAGCAGCTTGGGCTGATAATGTGCCGGATTTTAAGAAAACGCTTCAAGCTGCAGAACAAGGATTTGCAGCTGCCCAATATAATTTGGGTGTGATGTACGACAATGGGCAAGGAGTCCGTCAAGACGATGCACAGGCAGTGCAGTGGTATCGCAAGGCTGCAGAACAAGGGCATGCTAAAGCCCAATATAATTTGGGTGTGGCGTATATCAACGGACAGGGAGTCCGTCAAGACGATGCACAGGCGGTGCAGTGGTTTGGCAAGGCTGCAGAACAAGGATATGCTAAAGCCCAATATAATTTGGGTGTGATGTATGACAAAGGTGAAGGAGTTCGTCAAGATCATGCACAGGCGGTGCAGTGGTATCGCAAGGCTGCAGAACAAGGGGATGCTCCAGCCCAATATAATTTGGGTGTGATGTATGCCAACGGACAGGGAGTCCGTCAGGACGATGCACAGGCAGTGCAGTGGTATCGCAAGGCGGCGGGACAAGGTCATGCCAAAGCCCAATATAATTTGGGTGGGATGTATGCCAATGGGAAAGGAGTCCTTCAAAACCTTGTACAGGCAGAGCAGTGGTATCGTAAGGCTGCAGAACAAGGGATTGCGGAAGCCCAATATAATTTGGGTGTGATGTACGACAATGGGCAAGGTGTTCGTCAGAACTATAAGATTGCCAAAGAGTGGTTTGGTAAGGCTTGTGATAATGGAATACAGCTAGGTTGCGATGCTTACCGAGAATTGAATCAGGCAGGATATTGAATCTTTATCCCAAGGTCGTCTGAAATACATATACAAACCCAAAAACCTTCTGAATAAAAACAGGATTTTGAGATGAACACCTTATTGAAAAACATGATGCTTGCCTTGCTGTCTTTGGGCATAGTGCAAGCAGTTTGGGCGGATGATGTTCCTGACTTGCAGAAAACCTTGCAATCGGCGAGACAGGGGAATGCCGCTGCCCAATTCAATTTGGGTTTAATGTATGATAAAGGGCAGGGCGGCGTTCGCCAAGACCATGCCGAAGCGTTCAAATGGTATAGCCAAGCGGCGAAACAGGGATTTGTCCTGGCCCAATACAATTTGGGTGTGATGTATGATAGGGGGCTGGGCGTGCGTAAAGATTACGCACAGGCAGTCAAATGGTACCGCCAAGCGGCACAACAGGGATTTGCCCAAGCCCAATATAATTTAGGTGTGATGTATTACGACGGGCTGGGCGTACGCAAAGATTATTCACAGGCGGCCAAATGGATGCGCCAAACGGCACAACAGGGCAATGCCAGAGCCCAATACAATTTGGGTGTGATGTATGCCGAAGGGCAGGGGGTTCGCCAAAATCTGAAAGTTGCCAAAGAGTGGTTCGGTATGGCATGTAATAACGGCAATCAGTCAGGCTGTGAAAATTACCGCCGTTTGCAATCGGGTTATTGAACGGTTTATGAAATACCGTCTGAAAAAACTTAGGACAAAACCAAAATGACTTTCCAAAACAAAAAAATCCTCGTCGCCGGACTCGGCGGTACGGGTATTTCCATGATTGCCTATCTGCGCAAAAACGGCGCGGAGGTGGCTGCTTATGATGCGGAGTTAAAACCGGAGCGCGTGTCGCAAATCGGTAAGATGTTTGACGGGCTGGTGTTTTACACGGGGCGTCTGAAAGATGCGTTGGACAACGGTTTCGATATTCTGGCGCTCAGTCCCGGCATCAGCGAGCGTCAGCCGGATATCGAGGCGTTCAAGCAAAACGGTGGGCGCGTGTTGGGCGACATCGAATTGTTGGCGGACATTGTGAACCGCCGCGGCGACAAGGTGATTGCGATTACCGGCAGTAACGGCAAAACCACGGTAACGAGCCTGGTCGGCTATCTCTGCATCAAGTGCGGGCTGGATACCGTTATCGCGGGCAATATCGGTACGCCGGTTTTGGAGGCGGAATTGCAGCGCGAAGGCAAAAAGGCGGACGTGTGGGTGTTGGAGCTTTCCAGTTTCCAACTGGAAAACACCGAAAGCTTGCGCCCAACCGCGGCGACGGTGCTGAACATTTCCGAAGACCATCTCGACCGCTACGACGATTTGCTCGACTATGCGCATACCAAAGCCAAGATTTTCCGTGGCGATGGCGTGCAGGTTTTAAATTCAGACGACGTGTTCTGCCGCGCCATGAAGCGTGCCGGGCGCGAGGTGAAATGGTTTTCGTTGGAACACGAAGCCGATTTTTGGTTGGAACGCGAAACGGGTCGTCTGAAACAAGGTAATGAAGATTTGATTGCCACACAAGACATCCCGCTGCAAGGTCTGCACAACGCCGCCAACGTCATGGCTGCCGTCGCCTTGTGCGAAGCCGTCGGTTTGCCGCGTGAAGCATTGCTCGAACACGTCAAAACCTTCCAAGGTCTGCCGCACCGCGTGGAAAAAATCGGCGAGAAAAACGGCGTGGTATTCATCGACGATAGTAAAGGCACGAACGTCGGCGCGACTGCCGCCGCGATTGCCGGTTTGCAAAACCCGCTCTTCGTGATTTTGGGCGGTATGGGCAAAGGGCAGGACTTCACGCCCCTGCGCGACGCGCTTGCCGGCAAGGCAAAAGGTGTGTTCTTGATTGGTGTCGATGCGCCGCAAATCCGCCGCGATTTGGACGGCTGCGGTCTGAATATGACCGACTGCGCCACTTTGGAAGAAGCGGTTCAGACGGCATACGCCCAAGCCGAAGCGGGCGATATCGTGCTGCTCAGCCCCGCCTGCGCGAGCTTCGATATGTTTAAAGGCTATGCACACCGTTCGGAAGTGTTTATCGAAGCGTTTAAGGCTTTGTGAGGTCGTCTGAAACATGAAAAGAGGGTTGAAAATCAGTTTGGCGGCGGTTTTGCTTTTGGCAGTCGCTGCCGGAGTGGTTTGGTATTCCATGCCCATCCGTTCCGAGCAGACCGTTGCGACATCGGGCGAGTTGACCGTTGCCGAGCCAAGCGAAACGCCACTTCCCGAAAATGCCGTTATTGATAGATTGGTCGTACATAAAAGCAAGCGCACCATGTCGGCGTACTCGAAAGGCAAGTTGCTGAAAACCTATCCCATTGCGCTGGGCAAGCAGCCCGTCGGGCATAAACACTTTGAAGGCGACGGCAAAACGCCCGAAGGAAAATACCGCATCAACGAGCGCAATCCCAACAGCGCATACCATAAAAACCTCGGCGTTTCCTATCCCAACGAAGCCGACAAAGCCTATGCGGCGGCACAAGGTAAAAGTCCGGGCGGGCTGATTAAAATCCACGGCATCAAAAACGGCTGGGGTTCTATCGGCAAAAGGCATCTGCAAAGAGACTGGACCGACGGCTGCATCGCGGTAACGGACGAGGAAATCGACGAACTCTACCGCAGCGTGAAGCACAATGCGGAAATTGAGATTTTGCCGTAAACCTTGTGTGCCATCGCCTCAAAGGTCGTCTGAAAACGTCAAGGCGGTTTCAGACGACCTTTTTGCAGTAGCGGCAAACTTGTTCCTTTCCTTTATCCGGTGTGACTGTTTCTTAAAAATTGCCTATGCGGGCAAACGGCGAGGCGGCGGGCAGCCATGCCTGACCGAAAAAACGTGTGTTCATCAATCCGAAAGGAAAACCCATGAATTTTCAAGACTACATCCGTTACGATGCCGTCGGTTTGGCAGAGCTGATCCGCAAAAAAGAAGTGTCCGCCGATGAAGTGTTGCAGGCTGCTTTAAACCGCTTGGACGAAGTCAATCCCAAGCTCAATCTGTTGGCGCACGATTTGCGCGAACGCGCGGCGGCGTGGCAGGGGTCGTCTGAAAATGCCGATACGCCGCTGGCGGGCGTGCCGTTTTTGCTCAAAGACCTGCTGGCGGATTGGGAAGGCGCGCCGACATGGTCGGGTTCGCGCATGATGCAGCATTACATTGCCAAGCAAAACAGCGATTTGACCCAAGCCTATCTCGATGCGGGGCTGCGCGTGTTCGGCAAAACCACCACGCCCGAATGGGGCGCGTATCCCGTTACTGAAACCGAAATTTACGGCATCACGCGCAATCCGTGGCATTTGGATTACACCGCGGGCGGCAGCAGCGGCGGCGCGGCTGCGGCAGTGGCTTCGGGCGTCGTACCCGCAGCACACGGCAGCGACGGCGGCGGTTCCATCCGCTTACCCGCGCACAACTGCGGCGTGTTCGGGCTGAAACCCACGCGCGGCCGCAGCAGTTACGCGCCGAACGCATCGGAGGCATGGCAAGGCTTGGTATGTGACCATGTGTTGACCCGCAGTGTACGCGACAGCGCGGTTTTGCTGGACATCGCCGCCCAAACCCAAGAGCGCGCCCTGTATGCCTGCCCGCCGCCGCCCGAAAACGGTTTTGCAGACAGCCTGAAACAAGAAACAGGTCGTCTGAAAATCGCTTTTTGGAAACAGACATGGTTTGGCGGCAGCAACGACGAAGGCACGGAAGCCGCGTTCGCCCATAGTTTGAAACTGATGCAAGACGCGGGACACGAATTGGAAGAAGCCACGCCCGATTTTGCACCGCCCGAACAGCTCAACCGAGCCGCCCGCGTCATCGTCATGGGCGAAACGGCAAAACTGTTCTACCAATATCAATACGAAACCGGACAAAAACTGCCGCACCGCCTGCTTGAGCCGACAACGTGGGCAATGATTGTGCAGGGGCGGCAAATCAGCGCAGGCGAAATGGCATGGGCGCGCGACGTGATGCTGGCGCAGGAACGTGCCGCCAAAGCATTTTTCACGCGCTACGACGTGTTGATGACGCCCGTTTGCCCGCGCACCACGCCGAAAATCGGCGAGATGATGCCGCCGCCCGCCGCACAAAAAGCCATGCGCCTGCTGTTCGGCACGCTGCGCTTGGGTTTCCTGTTGAAAAACAACCCGTTTTTGGAAAAAGAAGCCGCCGCCGCGCTGCAATACGTCGGCTATACGTCGCCGCTGAACATGAGCGGCAACCCCGCCATGAGTGTGCCGCTTTACCGGCATAACGGGCTGCCCGTCGGCACCCAGTTTGCCGCCGCACACGGACGCGAAGATACGCTGCTCCGCCTTGCCGTGCAGTTGGAACAGATACAGCCGTGGGCGGAAATACCGCAGTTGGTTTAGGGTTTGCGTTGGATAAAAAGCGGTCTGTTTGCCCGAAGAAAAGATTGAGATAAGGTCGTCTGAAAACATAAAAACGTTTCAGACGACCTTTTTTGCGTGTGTGATGGGTAGGGGAGGGCGCACAAAACGCCGGAATCCGACTGTCTTTAAAGAATCTGAATTGTTGCTTTGGCAAGAAACCTTTAGAATGACGTTTTTCTGATTCACGCTATTTTTTCAGACGACCTTCGATGTCCCGATTAGGCGGAGGGTCGTCTGAAACGCTTTGTTCTGGTTGTTTCGGGGCGGATTTGTCCGTCTGCCCCCATACGGATGTTTTTCATGATTAGTCTTTCCAAACTTCTCGACCGCCCGATTTCTTTGGACGGTCGGAAATTCGATGTGTCACTGTTGTGGATGGTCGTTTTGATGACCGCCTTCAGCCTGGTGATGATTTATTCTGCGTCGATTGCCTATGCCGCGTCCGAAGGCGGCAATCAGTTTTCTTTTGTCAGCAAGCAGGCGATGTTTGTCGGCGCGAGCGTATTGGGCTGCCTCGGGCTGTCGCTGTTGAGCATGAGCTTTTGGCGGAAAATCATTCCGTTTTATTTTGCTTTTTCCGCGATTTTGCTGGTGGTCGTGTTGTTTGTCGGCCGTGAAATCAACGGGGCGACGCGTTGGATACATATCGGACCGCTCAATCTTCAGCCGACCGAGTTGTTCAAGCTGGCGACGGTTCTGTATTTGTCCAGCCTGTTCACGCGACGCGAGGAAGTTTTGCGCAGTATGGACTCTTTGGGTTTGAAGCCGCTGTTTGTCGGTTTGTTCAATGCTTTTATGTGCCCGTTCAGCAAGGAAGCGCGTCAGAAAACTTGGCAGAAGCTGAAGAAGTTTAAAAACATCCTGCTGCCTATCGTGATGATTGCGCTGGGTTTGGTTTTTGTCATGGCGCAACCTGACTTCGGTTCGTTTGTCGTGATTGTGTCGATTACGATGGGTATGCTGTTTTTGGCGGGTTTTCCGTGGAAATATTTTGCCGTCTTGGTACTGAGCGTACTGGGGGGGATGGGCGTGATGATTTTGGCGGCACCCTACCGTATGGCGCGCGTGTCGGCATTCTTGGACCCTTGGGGCGACCCTTTGGGCAAAGGTTATCAGTTGACGCATTCGTTGATGGCGATTGCGCGTGGCGAATGGTTCGGTCAGGGCTTGGGCGCGAGTTTGGAAAAACGCTTCTACCTGCCCGAAGCGCATACCGACTTTATCTTTGCCGTCATCGGTGAAGAATTCGGGTTTGTGGGGATGTGTATTTTGGTGTTCTGCTACGGCTGGCTGGTGATGCGCGCATTCTCCATCGGCAAGCAGGCGCGTGATTCCGGGCTGACGTTCAGCGCGTATGTCGCCAACGGCATCGGTATTTGGATAGGGATTCAGAGTTTCTTCAATATCGGCGTCAACATCGGTATCCTGCCCACCAAAGGCCTGACTTTGCCGTTGATGTCTTACGGCGGTTCGGCGGTGGCCGTTATGCTGGTGTGCGTTACCTTATTGTTGCGCGTCGATTATGAAAACCGCAAAAAAATGCGCGGTTACCAAGTGGAGTAAATCATGGGTGGTAAAACTTTCATGCTGATGGCGGGCGGTACCGGCGGCCATATTTTTCCTGCGCTGGCGGTGGCGGACTCATTGCGCGCGCGCGGCCATCATGTGATTTGGCTGGGCAGCGAAGGCTCGATGGAAGAACGCATCGTGCCGCAATACGACATCCTGCTCGAAACGCTGGCGATTAAAGGCGTGCGCGGCAACGGCATCAAACGCAAGCTGATGTTGCCGTTCACTTTGTATAAAACCGTCCGCGAAGCGCAGCGGATTATCCGCAAACACCGCGTTGAGTGCGTCATCGGTTTCGGCGGCTTCGTTACCTTCCCCGGCGGTTTGGCAGCGAAGCTGTTGGGCGTGCCGATTGTGATTCACGAACAAAACGCTGTGGCAGGGTTGTCCAACCGCCAACTGTCGCGTTGGGCGAAGCGGGTGTTGTACGCCTTCCCGAAAGCGTTCAGCCACGAAGGCGGCCTGGTCGGTAACCCCGTCCGCGCCGATATTGCCAACCTGCCTGTGCCTGCCGAACGCTTCCAAGGGCGTGAAGGTCGTCTGAAAATCTTGGTGGTCGGCGGCAGTTTGGGCGCAGACGTTTTGAACAAAACCGTACCGCAGGCATTGGCTTTGCTGCCTGACGATGCGCGCCCGCAGATGTACCACCAATCGGGTCGGGGCAAGCTGGGCAGCTTGCAGGCGGATTACGACGCGCTGGGCGTGAAAGCCGAATGCGTGGAATTTATTACTGACATGGTGTCCGCCTACCGCGATGCCGACTTGGTGATTTGCCGTGCCGGCGCGCTGACGATTGCCGAGTTGACGGCGGCGGGGCTGGGTGCGCTGCTGGTGCCGTATCCTTACGCCGTCGATGACCATCAAACCGCCAATGCGCGTTTTATGGTGCAGGCAGAAGCAGGATTGTTGTTGCCGCAAACCCAGCTGACAGCGGAAAAACTCGCCGAAATCCTCGGCGGCTTAAACCGCGAAAAATGCCTCAAATGGGCGGAAAACGCCCGCACATTGGCACTGCCGCACAGCGCGGACGATGTGGCGGAAGCCGCCATCGCGTGTACGGCATGATGACATAATGCGATGAACGAAACAGAGGTCGTCTGAAAACCAAGAAACGGGTTTCAGACGACCTTTTTGCAACTTGGCAGCCGTATTGTTCGGGAGTATGATGTAAATAGGAATTTCTCTCATTGGAGGCTGCCATGTCCGAAAAAATCTCTCCCGAAACCGTTTCCGTCCTGTCCAGTACCATGCTGATTCCCCTGTGGGCGAAGGCCGTAGAGCAGGGTAGGGCGCAGCCGCTTTTGCGCGATGACGAAGCCGTGCGGATGTTGGACAAGATAGACTACGACTTCAGCAAGTTTGCCAAAGTCAAAGCATCGCAGGTCGGCTGTTGCGGGCGGGCGAAGCTGTTGGACGATATGACCCGGCATTTTATCGCCGAACATCCCGATGCCGTCGTCGTGCAAATCGGCGCGGGGCTGGATGCGCGTTACGAACGTCTGGGCAGGCCGCGCATTACCGCTTGGTATGATTTGGATTTGCCGGAAGTGATTGAAGTGCGGCGTATGCTGCTGCCCGAGTCGGACAATCATTATCTGGGCGCGTCCATGTTCGACGAAGCGTGGATGAACACCGTTGCCGCGCACGGAAAACCCGTGTTGCTCGTGATCGAAGGTGTGTTGATGTATTTTGAAGAAGCGCAGGTGCAGGACTTTTTCAAACAGGTTGCCCGCCGTCTGCCGCACGCCCAACTTGCCTTCGACACTATCCCCAAGGCCTACATCGGACAAAGCAAACGCCACGACGCACTCGGTAAAATGGACAAACCGCCCGAGTTCCGCTGGGCGATAAGCGGCACGGACGACATCCGACGCCTGATATCGGGTGTGGAAATCATCGAAGAAGCGGGTTTGAGCAGCGTCTGCAAACCGCGTTATCCGTGGCTCTTGCGCCTTGTGTATGCGACCGCGTGGGGGCGGCGCAAACTGGATATGCGCTTGATGAGGATACAAGTGCCGTCAAGTTGATAAACGAGAGGTCGTCTGAAAACCGGTTTCAGACGACCTTCAGGCTTTGATGGTAAATTTATATCGTCATTCCTGTATAGGCGGGAGTGACGAAGCGAACTTGCATAACCTCATAATCATATAGAAAATTTCGATTTTGAATTTCCAACTTTCCGAGAAACCATCATGGAACCCCAGGAACTCGACACCCTAGACCTCAACGAAGCCCTTGCCGAAATCCTGCAAGCCCACGGCTATGCCTGCCAAATGCAGGGCGAAAAAATCCTGCCCAATTTCGCCGTACCCGTACAACTTGAAACTTGGGCGTTTCCGCGCGAACACGCCAACGGCGCAGTGGTAAGCCGTTTCGATGTCGGCATTACCCTGCCCGACGGGCGCGAACTCTACGAATGCTGCGGCGACATCGGCGAAAATCTGGAAGAAGCCCTTTCACGCAACCTGCAAAGCTTCTGCACCAACAGCCTGCACGTTTTACTGGATACATTCAATCCCAACGAAAACCATTGCCCGCACGAAATCTGGACGGCACGCAATGGAAACCGTTTCCAAGCGATTTTGGGGGACTGGGTAACGAAAAATTTGGTCGAAGACACTGACGGCGGTGATATGGAAACAATCGGCAACATCATCCCCGAAGCACTGGAAAGCACGCTGCAAACCATCATCTGCCATCAAAACCTCAAAGCACAATATCATTTAATCCGCTTTTTCTACGCCCAATCCGACAATGTTACGATGAACGTGGAATTTATGGTTGACAACCAAGAAGATGCCGCTGAAGAAGAAAAACAGCTTGCCGGTCTCCCTTGGTTGCGCAGGGAAGCCTATTACAGCGTACGCCGTTGCATCATGCTCAAGCCCTTGGATTCGGTATAAGGCTATTGAAACCGTCAAAATCAACCCGTCTGCAAGATTTTAGGTCGTCTGAAAACGGTTTTCAGACGACCTTATGTTTTGTTTTTGCTGGTATTTTGGTAGCTGAAGTCGAGTTTAAAAATGGGTAATTTGCCGCTGAACTCAACTTCATTTTTACCCATATTGCCACCAATGTGAAATCCTGTATGCCGAAACATCTTTAATTTACAAGAAAACTATGGCGCAGAAGCGGATAGCCCTTTAAAATAACGCCTTTACGCATCGAAAATCCACCGGAACGCAACATCATGATGAAAAATCGAGTCACCAACATCCATTTTGTCGGTATCGGCGGCGTCGGCATGAGCGGTATCGCCGAAGTCTTACACAATTTGGGCTTTAAAGTTTCCGGTTCGGATCAGGCGCGAAATGCGGTCACCGAGCATTTGAGCAGCTTGGGTATTCAAGTTTATCCCGGTCATACCGCCGAACACGTCAACGGCGCGGACGTTGTCGTTACTTCTACTGCCGTCAAAAAAGACAATCCCGAAGTCGTCGCTGCGCTGGAGCAGCAAATTCCCGTCATTCCGCGTGCCCTGATGTTGGCGGAGTTGATGCGCTTCCGCGACGGCATCGCCATTGCCGGTACGCACGGCAAAACCACGACCACCAGCCTGACCGCCTCTATCCTCGGCGCGGCAGGTCTCGACCCCACTTTCGTTATCGGCGGCAAACTCAATGCCGCAGGTACCAACGCCCGCTTGGGCAAAGGCGAATATATCGTCGCCGAAGCCGACGAGTCCGATGCGTCCTTCCTGCATCTGACTCCGATTATGTCCGTCGTCACCAATATCGACGAAGACCACATGGACACCTACGGACACAGCGTCGAAAAACTGCATCAGGCGTTTGTCGATTTTATCCACCGTATGCCGTTCTACGGCAAAGCGTTTTTGTGTATCGACAGCGAACACGTCCGCGCGATTTTACCCAAAGTGAGCAAACCCTACGCCACTTACGGCTTGGACGATACCGCCGATATTTACGCGACCGACATCGAAAGCGTCGGTGCGCAAATGAAGTTTACCGTTCATGTCCAAATGAAAGGACATGAGCAGGCGCCGTTTGAAGTCGTGTTGAACATGCCCGGCAGACACAACGTCCTCAATGCTTTGGCAGCCATCGGCGTGGCGCTGGAAGTCGGCGCATCCGTCGAAGCGATTCAGCGCGGCTTGCTCGGTTTCGAAGGCGTCGGCCGCCGCTTCCAAAAATACGGCGACATCAAGCTGCCCAATGGTGGAACCGCGCTTTTGGTGGACGATTACGGACACCATCCTGTCGAAATGGCAGCGACCCTATCCGCCGCACGCGGCGCGTATCCGGAAAAACGTTTGGTGCTCGCCTTCCAGCCGCACCGATATACCCGCACACGCGATTTGTTCGAAGACTTCACCAAAGTCCTCAATACCGTTGACGCGCTGGTGTTGACCGAAGTTTATGCCGCCGGTGAAGAGCCTATTGCTGCCGCCGACTCCCGCGCCCTTGCCCGCGCCATCCGCGTATTGGGCAAACTCGAGCCGATTTACTGCGAAAACGTCGCCGACTTGCCTGAAATGCTGTTGAACGTTTTACAGGACGGCGACATCGTGTTGAATATGGGTGCGGGCAGCATCAACCGTGTTCCTGCCGCGATGCTGGAGTTGTCGAAAAAAGCCTGAGGCGGAAATTTTATCGTGATGCCGTGATAGCCGCCCGATGAAGCGATGTTCCATCGGGTGGGCAAGCAAGATTAAGGTCGTCTGAAAACCCGATTCGTTTTCAGACGACCTGTATCAAAAAATGAAGTAATCAAGAAAGAACAAAAACAATGCAGAATTTTGGCAAAGTAGCCGTATTGATGGGTGGCTTTTCCAGCGAACGCGAAATTTCGCTGGATAGCGGTGCCGCCATTTTGAATGCCTTAAAAAGCAAAGGCATAGACGCACACGCCTTCGATCCTAAAGAAACGCCCTTGGCGGAATTGAAAACCCAAGGTTTCCAAACTGCTTTCAATATCCTCCACGGTACTTACGGCGAAGACGGTGCCGTTCAGGGTGCGTTGGAATTGTTGGGCATTCCTTATACCGGCAGCGGTGTCGCCGCTTCAGCCATCGGCATGGACAAATACCGCTGCAAACTGATTTGGCAAGCTTTGGGGCTGCCCGTTCCAGAGTTTGCCGTTTTGCACGAAGATTCCGATTTCGATGCCGTCGAACAGCAACTCGGCTTGCCCATGTTCGTTAAACCGGCAGCCGAAGGCAGCAGCGTCGGTGTTGTGAAAGTCAAAGAAAAAGGTCGTCTGAAAAGCGTTTACGAAGAATTGAAACACCTTCAAGGCGAAATCATTGCCGAACGGTTCATCGGTGGCGGCGAATATTCCTGCCCCGTCTTGAACGGCAAAGGCCTGCCCAGCATACACATCATCCCCGCGACCGAGTTCTACGATTACGAAGCCAAATACAACCGCGACGACACTGTTTATCAATGTCCGTCCGAAGACTTGAGCGAGGCTGAAGAAAACCTGATGCGTTCCCTGGCCGTCCGCGGGGCGCAGGCAATCGGGGCAGAAGGTTGTGTGCGCGTCGATTTCCTCAAGGATACCGACGGTAAACTTTACCTCTTGGAAATCAACACGCTGCCCGGCATGACGAGCCACAGTTTAGTACCGAAATCCGCCGCCCATACCGGCGTGGATTTTGCCGATTTATGCATTGAAATTCTGAAAACCGCACATGTGGGATGACGCAAGCGCACTGGGTCGGCTGACCCGCTGGCTGTTGCTGCTGATGGCATTGCTGCTCATCGGCACCTGCATAGCCTGGCTATACAACTCCAATCATTTTCCCGTCAAACAAGTGTCCATACAGGGCAAGCTGACCTATTCGGACGGGAAAGCACTTCAGCGCGCCGCTCAACAGCACACGCACAGCAATATTTTCCGTGCCGATTTGGACGGTATTCAGGCAGCCTTTCAAAAGCTGCCGTGGGTGGATTCCGCCATGGTGCGCCGCCGCTTTCCCGATACCGTCGAAATCCATTTGACTGAGCGCGTGCCTGTCGCCCATTGGCGCAGCGGCGGTTTGGTCGATTCCAAAGGCAATGTGTTTGACGCCCAGCTCAAAGCCAAGCTGCCAATCTTTGAAGGACAGCCGGGTACGGGCAAAGACATGGTCAAACATTACGAAGAATTTTCCGGCATCCTCCGCCGGCAAAATCTGGCGATTAAAGAACTGATTTATACGCCGCGCTCCGCCTGGTTGGTGGTCTTGGACAACGGGGTTACCGTCAGACTGGGAAGGGAAAACGAAATCAAACGCTTACAACTTTTCGCCGAAATTTGGCCGACGCTGTTGCGTAAAAATCAAAATCGGTTATCCTACGTTGATATGCGGTATAAAGACGGATTTTCCGTGCGTTACACATCAGAGATGCCGTCTGAAAGTGTTTCAGACGACTAAAGCCAAGCAAACGGCGTGAAGCAAACTATTGCCAATACAGACAAATAGTTATAACTCCAGCGAAATAACGAGCAAATATAATGGAACAACAAGGTAAATATATCAGTGCCCTCGATATCGGCACATCCAAAGTCATCGCCCTGATTGGCGAAGTACAAGACGACAACGAAATCCACATCGTCGGACTCGGACAGGCACCGTCTCGCGGCCTTAAAGCAGGCATGGTAACCAACATTGACGCGACGGCCCAAGCCATTCAGCAGGCAGTCAATGAAGCCGAATTGATGGCGGACACCAAAATCAGCCACGTTACGACCGGTATCGCGGGTAACCATATCCGCAGCTTGAATTCGCAAGGGGTTGTCAAAATCAAAGACGGTGAAGTTTCGCAAGCCGACATCGACCGCGCCATCGAAACCGCCAAAGCCATCAACATCCCGCCGGATCACAATATCCTGCATACCGTGGTGCAAGAATACATCATCGACAACCAGCCCGGCGTCAAAGAGCCTATCGGTATGAGCGGCGTCCGTCTCGATACCCGCGTACATATCATTACCGGTGCCAATACCGCCCTGCAAAACATCCAAAAATGTATCCATCGTTGCGGTTTGCAGATGGACCAAATCATGCTTCAGCCTTTGGCGAGCGGTCAGGCTGTTTTGACTGAAGACGAAAAAGATTTGGGCGTATGCGTCATCGACATCGGCGGCGGTACGACCGATATTGCCGTTTATACCAACGGCGCCATCCGCCATACTGCCGTGATTCCCGTGGCGGGCGATTTGATTACCAAAGACTTGGCACAAGCACTGCGCACCCCGCACAGCGCTGCCGAATACATCAAAATCCACTACGGCGTAGCGATTCCCGATATGGACGGCTTGGACGAAATGGTCGAAGTTCCCAGCGTCGGCGACCGCCAACCCCGCCAGATTTCCCGCCGCGTTTTGGCAAGCGTCATCGGTCCTCGCGTCGAAGAAATCCTAGAGTTGACCCTTAACGAATTGCGCCGTTCCGGCTTCCCTGAAGAAGTCCTCACATCAGGTATCGTTCTGACTGGCGGCGCATCTATGCTGACCGGCATCGTTGAGCTTGCCGAAGAAGTATTCGCCTTACCTGCACGCATCGGCGTACCTCAAGAAATGGGCGGCGTATCCGAACGCATCCGCAATCCGCGCTATTCGACCGCCATCGGTCTTTTGCAGGCGGCAAGGGGAGAAGAAGACGGCGCGCCGGTGACCGGCGCTATCGTAGTTCATGATCAGGCTGAAAAAATCAGTCTGTGGGCAAGATTGATGAAATTTGTTAAAGACAATTTCTGATTGTTCCGTTACTTGCTTACAGGGAAAATGAATTGCCGTCGGAATAGTTCCAATCGCAATAATTAAAAACTTGTGTGCTTTCGTTAAAAAATGTAGTAAAAAAATAACGGTAATGGTGAATGAATAAGAAGTATTTTGCCAGCGTCGGAATACTTCTTATATAATACGGGTAATATCTAAATTTTTGGACCGTCCTCGATGCAGGGCGCGCAGGAGTATTTGAATGGAATTTGTTTACGACGTAGCTGAATCAGCCGCAAGCCCTGCGGTCATCAAAGTAATCGGCTTGGGTGGCGGCGGTTGCAACGCTATTAACAACATGATTGCCAACACCATCCAAGGTGTTGAATTTATTAGTGCCAATACTGATGCACAATCTTTGGGTAAAAATAACGCAGCCAAGCGCATCCAATTGGGTACTAATCTGACCCGTGGTTTGGGTGCAGGTGCCAATCCTGAAATCGGCCGTGCTGCGGCACAAGAAGATCGCGAAGCCATCGAAGATGCTATTCGCGGCGCGAATATGTTGTTCATCACCACCGGTATGGGTGGCGGTACCGGTACCGGTGCGGCTCCTGTGGTTGCCGAGATTGCCAAAGAAATGGGTATCCTGACCGTTGCAGTCGTTACCCGTCCGTTCGGCTACGAAGGCAAACGCGTACACATTGCCCAAGAAGGTTTGGAGCAGCTTAAAGGTCAAGTCGATTCATTGATTATCATCCCGAACGACAAACTGATGACCGCATTGGGTGAAGACGTGACCATGCGTGAAGCGTTCCGTGCGGCGGACAACGTCCTACGTGATGCCGTAGCCGGTATTTCCGAAGTAGTTACCCGTCCCGGTTTCATCAACCTTGACTTCGCCGACGTTAAAAACGTAATGGGCATCAAAGGTATCGCCATGATGGGTTCCGGTTTTTCCCAAGGCATCGACCGCGCCCGTTTGGCAACCGAACAAGCGATTTCCAGCCCGTTGCTGGATAATGTGACTCTGGATGGCGCGCGCGGCGTATTGGTCAATATCACTACCGCTCCGGATTGCCTGAAAATGTCCGAATATCGTGAAATCATGAAAGTGGTTAACGAGAATGCGCATCCTGAAGCAGAATGCAAATACGGTACTGCCGAAGATGACAACATGGGCGAAGATGCTATCCGCGTAACCATTATTGCGACCGGTTTGAAAGAAAACGGCAGCGAAAACCAAATGCGTGCGGCTGTCCGCGCACAAAAACTGGTTAGCGGAGTCGATGATTCCCATGTTCAACAACCGGGTAGTGTAGAAAGCCTGGTAAGAACCAACCGCGGTATTCGCTCCATGAATCTGACTGCGGCAGATTTCGGCAATCAGTCTGTTTTAGATGATTTTGAAATTCCTGCGATTTTGCGCCGTCAGCACAATCCTGATAAATAATCGATAAAAAGCCTGCTTTAAGCAGGCTTTTTTGTATCTCTGTATTTGTATCTCTGTATTTGTATCTCTGTATTTGTATCTCTGTATTTGTATCTGTGCAATGTAGAGATAGGATGTAATTTTAGAGGGAATCAAAGAGAGAGTGGATTGGTATCCTTTGATATTATTCTTATGTGAATAAAAATCTATTGTTAAGACTCAGCTTTGGGTTTTATAGTGGATTAACTTTAAACCGGTACGGTGTTGCCTCGCCTTAGCTCAAAGAGAACGATTCTCTAAGGTGCTGAAGCACCAAGTGAATCGGTTCCGTACTATCTGTACTGTCTGCGGCTTCGTCGCCTGTCCTGATTTAAATTTAATCCACTATATTAGTGAGTTCCCGTTTTAAAGCTGGATTTCTGTTTGTTTGGAAACGGCGGTCTTTGTCTGCGGGAAGTTTGCTTCAAGAAATTGAAATAAGAGAGGCGGGCAAGTTGCATTGGTGAGAAGTTGATAAGAGGTCGTCTGAAACGTTCTTAAACGTAAGTTTCAGACGACCTCTTCTCATGATTCGGATAGGCAGATTTAAACCGGGCGGCAGGCAATCATATAATTCACTTCTGTCGAGTCGCATAAAGAATAGCGGCGGGTCAAAAGATTGTAGGTCATGCCCTTGGTGTCGATAACGTCCAAACCTGCCTGTCTGCACATCCGCGCCAGCTCGGCGGGCGTGATGAATTTTTGCCAATCGTGCGTCCCTTTGGGAACAAAGTTCAACACATATTCCGCGCCGACAATCAGATGAAGATAAGATTTAGGGTTGCGGTTGATGGTGGAGAAAAACACCATGCCGTCAGGCTTCACCAGCTCCGAACAGGCTTTGACGATGGCGGCGGGATCGGGAACGTGTTCCATCATTTCCATACAGGTTACAACATCGAAACTGTGCGGCTGTTCGGCGGCAAGGTCTTCGACGCGGATGCAGCGGTAATCGATATTGTCCACTCCTTCGGCAGCGGCATGGGCTTGGGCGGTTTGCAGCGATTTTTCCGCCATATCGATACCGGTAACGTGCGCCGCGCCGCGTTTTGCCATGCTTTCCGACAAAATCCCGCCGCCGCAGCCGACATCCAAAACACGTTTGCCCGCCAACTGCGCGAACGAGTCTATATAGCCCAAGCGCAGCGGATTGATGTCGTGCAAAGGTTTGAACTCGCCGTTTTTATCCCACCATTTATCCGCAATTTGGCTGAATTTAGCGATTTCGTCCGCATCGACGTTGTGTTGTCCGGCTGCTTCCATCATGATTTTCCTGATTTGGATTTCGGGTTGAAGAGGGTTTCGATTTTATAGCAAAGCGGCAGGATGGAACAGAGACAAACCGCCGCCAGCCGCCAAAAGGTCGTCTGAAAACGCCGCTTACCCTTTTCAGACGACCTTTGACTTGTTTTTACCCCTTCCGCCTTGTTTGCCTCGACCTTTCCCATTAATTTATATCAAGCACTCCTCGCATTGCCGAAACAGCAAGCCCCGACCTTCACCAAAAAGAAAACCCAATGAAACCATTTATCCGCGCCGCATCCCTACTCTTCCTTGCCGCCGCCTCCGCACTTGTCTCAGGCAAAGACTTTATCATTTACGACCGCATGGACTACGTCGGCAAACCCGACCTGACCGCCGACAAACTGTCCAAAGTATTTCTGATTTACGAATCCGAGCTGGTCATGCCCGATCCTGCCGGTAAGCGCAAACACGGCGTATTGAACGAAAAACGCATCCGCGAATTGGCGCGCCAGTCCTATCGCGAAGGCTACCGCACCATCTCCACCGACATCGAAACCTGGTTTGCCGAAAAAGATGGACAAATCCTCACGCCTCAGGAACTTAAAACCGATTTTGCCCGTATGTACCGGATTTTCAAAGAAGAAAATCCCCGCGCCTACATCAGCAACTACGGCTTACCCGACGAACACTTACACGCCATCCGCTACTACCAAACTCAGGCGGACAACGAGGCAGTGTTGGCAAAATGGCGGCAGTTCAGCAAACGCCGTCAGATGAGCGCAGCCATCAGCGACTATGCCAATCCCGTGTTCTACATCACCACGCCCGATTTGGCGCAATGGGAAAAAGACGTCCAAACCACCGTTGCCGAGATTAGAAAGCGCTATCCCGACAAAAAAATCATCGGCTACCTCTGGCCGCAATATTATTCCGCGAGCAACAGCCCGTATTTCAAACAATTTATCGATGCCGAACGCTGGCAGAAAATGCTCGAAATCAGCAGCAAATATATGGATGGCGTGATTATCTGGTCGGACAAGCGTGATGAAAACCATCAAATCGTCCGCTGGAACGACCCGCGCATACAGGCAATCATGCGCGCGACCAAATCCTTTATCGCGGCACACCCCAAAGACATCGCCGTCGAAGCATTGCAGCCGCCGACATCATCCAAATCATTGAAAAACAGCAAATTGAAATAACGCAACACATTTCCAGCCGCCAATTCAACAGCGGAAAAAATGACGGCGATTGGATAAATCCGCCAAGCAAAAAGGTCGTCTGAAACCCAAAATTTAGGTTTCAGACGACCTTTTTGTCGCAATGGCGGCTTTGTTGCTTATTAATCCAATCGGAAAATGGGCGGTTGTGATACAGCGTGAAATATAGTGGATTAAATTTAAATCATGACAAGGCGACGAAGCCGCAGACAGTACAGATAGTACGGAACCGATTCACTTGGTGCTTCAGCACCTTAGAGAATCGTTCTCTTTGAGCTAAGGCGAGGCAACGCCGTACTGGTTTAAAGTTAATCCACTATAAAGAGGACGGTTCCAACCCCTCCCGTTGTCCTGCGCAGGCGGGTATCTACTTTTCATCAAGTGCGTTCAACAGAAACCCGCAAACCAAACCTTACCCGTAGGATTTCAACCGACTCGGAAATCACGGCAAAAAATCTTGTCCCATTTAAATCCGCAAAATGTCGCCAAAGAAGCGGACAGAAGCAGAAAGAGTGTATCGAGTACGCTCTTTTTTATGGAGAACAGAGGGCGCGATGTCCATGATCTTGTTGCAGTTTATTTTCAGACGACCTTTTTTCAAAATTCGCTTACGGCATTTTTTCATTTTAGTATAAATGCTTTATGGAAGTCTGAAAGCATGAATCAGATATGTCATCTTTGGCATGGTAATTGCAGGGTAAAAGTCATAGTTCTATATTTTTTGGTAAATAAGTGTTAATTTTAAAAGCAAAGTTACGGATTATCGGGGATTTTTTTAAACAAACGGTAAGGTTAATTAGCTTAAAACACTATTTCCTCAGATATAGATATGTTCTAAAAATTGTATCTAAGTGACAATTAACGTCAGCTTGATTAGTTTTCAATAATATATAAACAAAATAAATGAATGCCTGCCTCATAAAATCCGTGTGTGCCTGAAGAAGAAGATCCGACGGCGGGGCAGTGCGGGGAGTGCGTCTTGTTTTGATTGTATATGTTTGAATCCAATCTGATATTTTTTAATAAATCCAACCAAGAGAGATTGTTATGAATAAGATTTTCAAAGTTGTATGGAACCGTACCATCGGCTCTTTCGTCGTTACTTCCGAATTGGCGAAGGGACGTGTCAAATCAAGCAGCGAAGGTGCTGAAGGGGATGTGCGCGCCTCAGAGGAAGGTCGTCTGAAAACCTTATTCAGACTGACGGCGTTGAGCGCGGCATTATTGGGATTTTCCGAAGGGGCTTGGGCAGTGATTCCGGAAGGGTCGGTAACGGGTGGGGCAATACTTTCTATTGGTACAGGATCGACTTCCGCAAGCGGAGCAGGTTCCATGTCTATCGGTCATAATGCTCAAGCTAAAATCAATGGTGGTTTGGCAATTGCTCCCAATTCGACTCATACAACAATTTCTAACGGCAATAATGCTATTGCCATCGGTGTCAATCTCCGTGCGGATGGAACGAAGGCAATAGGGATTGGTGCGGATACTACTGTTAATGGAATAGGCGCCATTGCGATTGGTAACAATGATTCGAGCAGAATGGCGAATCAAGGTGTTCAAGGTAATGGTGCCATCGGTGTGGGTAGTAACTTAACAGTGCGAGGTAACAATGCAATTGCTGTGGGTACGGAAGCACAAGCGAAGGCAAACCATGCGATTGCTATCGGTGCTGGTACGCAAGCAGTGGGAGAAGATTCTATTGCCATTGGTAGGTCTGAAGGTACTAAATTGACGCAAGCAGCCACTAAACAAAGCCTTGCCATCGGTTGGACTGCAAGAGCAATAGGTGCTACCCAGGCAGTTGCCATCGGTCCGGATACTATTGCTTCAGGTACGCAATCAACTTCCATTGGTAACAATACCCGTGCAGAAGGGGATTCATCTATTGCTATCGGTGGCGACGATTGGAATATAGTCAGAGATAAATTGGTTACCACTTCTGGACATAATAACCGAAAAGTAAGCGATATTTATAAATCGCTGACGGGCAAAGAAATGGTATTTGATACTAACTCTACCTTTAAGGGTACGACTTCCAATCATGCCGCCGTTGCAGTCGGTGTAAAAGCCTATGCGGATGGGGTGCTTTCTACTGCCTTTGGTTCTGGTACGACTGCCACAGGTCTTGGTGCAGCAGCGTTTGGTGCGGGCGCAACTGCCAGTCAGGATAAATCTGTCGCCATCGGTGCGGGTTCGCACACCAATACCGATGCAACGGCTGTAACGACTGCGACAGTCAACGGTATTACTTACGGCGGTTTTGCGGGAACGACACATATTACCTCAGGTTCTCAAGTTTCTTTCGGTTCGGAGGGCTATGAGCGTCAACTTAAACATGTCGCACCAGGTGAAATCACTGCAACTTCTACCGATGCGATTAACGGCAGCCAGCTTTACGCGCTTCATGCTGGCTCGGGCAATATCGCCAAAGCGGTTGCCAATGCATTGGGCGGCGGCGCGGCTGTGGGCATTGATCCTACAAACAATCAAGGTACGGTAACGCTGCCGTCTTATGATGTATTCAAAGGTAATGCGACACCGAATACAGCGGGCAGCAGTACAACCAAATTCAATACGGCAGCCGCAACCAGTGTGGGCGGCGCGCTGACCAATCTCAATACTTACGTCAACCAAGGCTTTGCCGTCAAAGATAATTCGGGCGCGGCGAAGGGCATTGTTACGCCCGGCGAAAGCGTGCAGTTTGCCGACGGCAATGCAACTACCGTTACTGTTGAGACTGAAGCAGATGGTAATACTAAAGTCAAATACGACGTCCAAGTGGACGGAGAAACTGTCAAAATCGAAAACGGCAAACTGACTGCCGCATCGCAAACTCATTTTTATAGTGTAAATAGCACAGATAAAACAAAAGCCAACTACAACAATGACGGCGCGACAGGAGAAAACGCGATTGCCGCCGGTCCAGAAGCCAAAGCGGCTGCAAACAATGCGGTTGTAATGGGTAATAAGGCTACCGTTGAGGCGGCAGCAGGCTCTGATCCTGATGTTAATGGTGAGACTACGGGTGAAAGTTCAGTCGCCGTTGGTTCTGAAAGTACAGCCAGTGGTAAGAATGCAGTTGCTATCGGTCAACAAGCAAATGCTTATGGCGAAAACACGTTTGCGGGCGGTCAAGGTGCTAAAGCCTTGGGTAAATCCAGCGTAGCTGTAGGCGAGGGCGCAAAGGCCAACGAAAGAAATACTATTGCTATCGGCTCTGGCAATAATGCGTGGAAAATTGATTCTATCGCGTTAGGACGTGCTGCCAATGCAGACGGTGCGGCTTCTTTGGCGCTTGGTTTGAGCAGCCATACCCGCGAAGCCAATGCCATAGCTTTGGGTAACAACGCCAACGCGGACGATACCAATTCCATTGCTATCGGTACAAACAGCAAAGCTGCTCAAGCTGCAGCAGTTGCTATCGGTAATAATGCAACAGCCCTGAAATACAGTGCGGTTGTTATCGGTGAAGATGCGCGATCCAATAACTCGCGCTCTGTCGTCATCGGCTATAACGCTTCTGCAACCAATCCGGCAATGTCCGCATCCAATCAAGATACCAATCAAACTGTTGCTATCGGTGCATATGCCAATGCATGGGGTGATCAATCTACTGCCATCGGTAACAATGTAGATGCAAAAGGCAATTCTTCTATCGCCATCGGTGCAGACGACTGGGATACCGTTGCAGTGAAAACTGTAGACGGTACGGGGGGTAAAACGGTTAAAGAGGTTTATCAAGACTATACCGGTGATGTGATGGTAACCGGCAGTTATACTCATACGACTTCAAGCGAAGCTGCGGTAGCCATTGGTACTAAATCACAGGCAATAGGCCAATTATCCACAGCCTTTGGTACGGGTACGATCGCTGAAGGCGTCGCCTCTGCCGCATTCGGTATGGGCGCGAAAGCCACCAAAGGTAACTCTGTCGCAATCGGTGCGGGCAGTACGACTGCAACCGATGCAACCAGCGTCAACGAAGCTACTGTCAACAATCTGAAATACTCAGGTTTTGCAGGCGGTAACCATATTACCTCCGGCGACCAAGTGTCTTTCGGTTCGGCAGGCTACGAACGTCAACTGAAAAACGTTGCTCCGGGCGAAATCTCTAACACTTCTACTGATGCCATCAACGGCAGCCAGCTGTACGCGGTACAAAACGTTTTGGGTAATACTGCCAAAACTGTTAAAAATGTATTGGGTGGAGATGCCGCAGTCGGCGAAGATGGCGGCTTTACAATGAGCAACATCGGCGGTACAGGTCAAAATACCATCGATGCGGCTATCCGTGAGCTGAATACTAATGCGTACAAACCATTCAAACTGACGATAGCGCAGACTGGTGGTACCAACGGCGTATCGGAAAACCATACACTGCAAGACGTTACCAGCGGTTCAACCATTACGCTGGAAGCGGGCAAAAATATTGCCCTGCGTCAGAGCGGTGCGACTGTCAGCATCAATACCGTTGATGCGCCTGAATTCACAGGCAAAGTTACCGCTAAGGGCGGCTTGGACATGAATGGCAACAAGATTACCAATGTTGCCAAAGGCGATACTGCCAGCGACGCGGTTAATCTGGGTCAGTTGCAAGATGCGATGGCAAACCTGCGCGTCAGCACGCTGACGACCGTCAATAATGATGCGCCGTTCTCTTATGTGGGTACAGACGGCAGAATTCTGAGACGTGAAGTAACTGTCGCTCCGGGTACGGGCGTGAAAACCGTATCGTTCAAACATGTTGACGACAATACGGAATACACAGACGATGTAACCATTGCCGCATTGAATCCGACCGATCCGCAAACTACTACTCCGACCACGGTCGGCAATGTGAAGGATGGCGCAAAAGCCAATGATGCAGTCAATGTTTCCCAGTTGAACAAAATCGCCGAAGCCATCGGTACGAAAGTGAATCCGGACGGCACGATTACTGCACCGACTTACAACGTTATTTCAGGCGACCCTTCGACTGCAAGCGTAGCTAATTACAACAAAGTGGGTGATGCGCTCACTGCTTTGAGTAAGGCTGTACGTACGCCTTTATATTTTGAAGGTGATTCAGGTGAGAAAATCGACCGCTTGTTAGGCAGCACCGTAGCCGTTAAAGGCGGACAAAACAATGCGGACAAACTGTCTGAAAACAATATCGGCGTCGTTGCGGACAAAAACAGCGGCACATTGAACGTCAAACTGGCAAAAGAATTGACCGGACTGACTTCTGCGGCTTTCAGCGGCGATGTAACTGCTGCTGGCACGACCGTTAACGGCTCCGGTGTAACCATCGGTTCCGGCAGCAACCCTGTGAGCCTGACTGCGGGTGGACTCTCCAACGGCGGCAACAAGGTTACCAACATTGCCGACGGCGTGGCAGATAATGACGCAGCAAGCTATAAACAAGTCAAAGCCGCGAAAACCGAGGTTCAAGCAGGTACGAATGTTGCCGAAGTGAAGAAAACCGACGGCGCGGACGGTCAGGCGATTTATACCGTCAATGCCAAAGGTGCGGCTGTCTCTGCGGAAGGCGCAGACAACGGTCTGAAACTGACGTCGTCTGAAAATCCAACTACTAATGTCACTACCTACAATCTGGATTTGTCAGACAAAACCAAAGCCTCTTTGACAAAAGCCGACAGCGCATTGCAAAACATCGGCGTACAAGTCAACGGCACAGATGCTAAAACCTTGACTAAAGACGATTCAACGCTGAACTTCGTTAATGGCACAGGTACGACTGCCGAAAACAAAGGGGGCACCGTCGCGTTCAATGTCAATAAATCTACGTTGACAGCAGGTACTGGCGGCGTAATCAGTGCGGATACAGCAGGCGATGCATTTGCTACCGCAACTGATGTTGCCAATGCCATCAATAAAGCCGTTGCCGACAGCGAGAAAATCAGCATCGTAGCGGCAGGCGATAATACCCATGTTGCTTCTCAAGTTACTGGTAATCAGACACTTTATACCGTTCATGCCGATAAAACGACTGTGAGCGTAAAATCTGACGGTAAGCTGGCATTGAATCCGACTGAATCGACAAACAGTAACCAAACCAAAACCACCAACTACGAACTTGATCTTACAGATGCCGCCAAAGCCGAGATTCAAAAAGGCGTGGATGCAAAAACAGCCGTCGACACCAAAGGTATTACCTTTAACGGCGATAGCGGCTCTCCCGTAACCAAAAAACTGGATGAAACGCTGGCAATTAAAGGCGACAACAAAAATGTGGTTACCGAAGCGGGTACAGACGGCATTAAAGTCAAACTGAAAGACGACATTACGTTGAACAGTGTAACTGCCGAGACTTTGAAGGCAGGCGACAGCGTACTGACCACTACCGGACTGACCACGCCTAAAGTTACCGCAGGTGACAGCGTACTGACGACTGACGGTCTGAAGATCGGTGCAGATGGCTCTTCTAACCAAGTGTCTCTGACCAAGTCTGGACTGAACAACGGCGGCAACAAGATTGCCAACGTAGCCAAAGGTACGGAAGACACCGACGGAGTGAATGTCAGCCAAATCAAACCGTTGGCAACAGCGCTGAATACGACTGTTGGTGCGGATGGTTCTATCGCAGAGCCCAACTTTACCGTCAATCATGCTGACGGTACAGCGGGTACACCTGTACACACCGTTCAAGACGCATTGAACGAGGTTGGTAAAGAGTTGAACAAAGGTCTGAACATCGTTGCGGACAACGGGTCGTCTGAAAAAGTGAACTTGGGCGACACCGTTACCTACACAAGCAAAGACAAGAACATCGTTACCACAAGCGGCACAGGCAAAGCGATCGACTTCAGCCTGGCCGAGAAAGTCACCATCGGCAAAGACGCAGCGAACGGCGGCAAACCGGTCGTGATTGACGGTAAAGAAGGCATTGTCAGCGGACTGACCAACACCACATTGGGCAGCGCCCCATTGGCCGGATCGAACAAAGCCGCGACCGAAGCGCAGCTGGATGCTACCCAAGTGAACCTGGCAACCATCTTGGGCGGCAACGCAGCCAACAACAACGGCAACGTAACGACCAACAACATTGGTGGTACAGGTAAAGACAACGTCCACGAAGCCATTGCCGCAGTTAAAGAAACTGCTGACAAAGGCTGGAACCTGAAAGCGAACGACGAGACCGAGAGCGAGAAAATCGCTGCGGGCGACACCGTGACCGTGAAACAAGGTAAGAACATCCGAGTGAAACGCAGCGGTAAAGAGCTGACGGTTGAGACTGAAGACGATGTTGAGTTTACTCATATCAAAGCTGATTCCGTAGAAGCTGCCAGTGTGGTTGCCGACAGCGTCATCGCAGGCAACAGCGTCTTGACTACCGAAGGTTTGAAGATCGGTGCAGACGGTTCTCCGAACCAAGTGTCCCTGACTACGTCCGGTCTGAACAACGGCGGCAACAAAATCGCCAACGTAGCCAAAGGTACGGAAGACACCGACGGAGTGAATGTCAGCCAAATCAAACCGTTGGCAACAGCGCTGAATACGACTGTTGGTGCGGATGGTTCTATCGCAGAGCCCAACTTTACCGTCAATCATGCTGACGGTACAGCGGGTACACCTGTACACACCGTTCAAGACGCATTGAACGAGGTTGGTAAAGAGTTGAACAAAGGTCTGAACATCGTTGCGGACAACGGGTCGTCTGAAAAAGTGAACTTGGGCGACACCGTTACCTACACAAGTAAAGACAAGAACATCGTTACCACAAGCGGTACAGGCAAAGCGATCGACTTCAGCCTGGCTGAGAAAGTCACCATCGGCAAAGACGCAGCGAACGGCGGCAAACCGGTCGTGATTGACGGTAAAGAAGGCATTGTCAGCGGACTGACCAACACCACATTGGGCAGTGCCCCATTGGCCGGATCGAACAAAGCCGCGACCGAAGCGCAGCTGGATGCTACCCAAGTGAACCTGGCAACCATCTTGGGCGGCAACGCAGCCAACAACAACGGCAACGTAACGACCAACAACATCGGTGGTACAGGTAAAGACAACGTCCACGAAGCCATTGCCGCAGTTAAAGAAACTGCTGACAAAGGCTGGAACCTGAAAGCGAACGACGAGACCGACAGCGAGAAAATCGCTGCGGGCGACACCGTGACCGTGAAACAAGGTAAGAACATCCGAGTGAAACGCAGCGGTAAAGAGCTGACGGTTGAGACTGAAGACGATGTTGCATTCAACAAAGTGACAGTCGGCAACAGCGAACTGACCACTACCGGACTGACTACGCCTAAAGTTACCGCAGGCGACAGCGTACTGACGACTGATGGTCTGACCATTGCCAATGGAGCCAATCCCGTATCTCTGACCAAGTCTGGACTGAACAACGGCGGCAACAAGATTGCCAACGTAGCCAAAGGTACGGAAGACACCGACGGAGTGAATGTCAGCCAAATCAAACCGTTGGCAACAGCGCTGAATACGACTGTTGGTGCGGATGGTTCTATCGCAGAGCCCAACTTTACCGTCAATCATGCTGACGGTACAGCGGGTACACCTGTACACACCGTTCAAGACGCATTGAACGAGGTTGGTAAAGAGTTGAACAAAGGTCTGAACATCGTTGCGGACAACGGGTCGTCTGAAAAAGTGAACTTGGGCGACACCGTTACCTACACAAGCAAAGACAAGAACATCGTTACCACAAGCGGTACAGGCAAAGCGATCGACTTCAGCCTGGCTGAGAAAGTCACCATCGGCAAAGACGCAGCGAACGGCGGCAAACCGGTCGTGATTGACGGTAAAGAAGGCATTGTCAGCGGACTGACCAACACCACATTGGGCAGCGCCCCATTGGCCGGATCGGACAAAGCCGCGACCGAAGCCCAGCTGGATGCTACCCAAGTGAACCTGGCAACCATCTTGGGCGGCAACGCAGCCAACAACAACGGCAACGTTACGACCAACAACATTGGTGGTACAGGTAAAGACAACGTCCACGAAGCCATTGCCGCAGTTAAAGAAACTGCTGACAAAGGCTGGAACTTGAAAGCGAACGACGAGACCGACAGCGAGAAAATCGCTGCGGGCGACACCGTGACCGTGAAACAAGGTAAGAACATCCGAGTGAAACGCAGCGGTAAAGAGCTGACGGTTGAGACTGAAGACGATGTTGCATTCAACAAAGTGACAGTCGGCAACAGCGAACTGACCACTACCGGACTGACTACGCCTAAAGTTACCGCAGGCGACAGCGTACTGACGACTGATGGTCTGACCATTGCCAATGGAGCCAATCCCGTATCCCTGACCAAGTCCGGACTGAACAACGGCGGCAACAAGATTGCCAACGTAGCCAAAGGTACGGAAGACACCGACGGAGTGAATGTCAGCCAAATCAAACCGTTGGCAACAGCGCTAAATACGACTGTTGGTGCGGATGGTTCTATCGCAGAGCCCAACTTTACCGTCAATCATGCCGACGGTACGGCGGGTACCCCTGTACACACCGTTCAAGACGCATTGAACGAGGTTGGTAAAGAGTTGAACAAAGGTCTGAACATCGTTGCGGACAACGGGTCGTCTGAAAAAGTGAACTTGGGCGATACCGTTACCTACACGAGCAAAGACCAGAACATCGTGACGACCGTAGCGAACAACGAAATCGACTTCAGCCTGGCTGACAAGATTACCGTTGGCAAAGCAGGTCAAAAACCGGTTGTGATTGACGGTACGACCGGTACAGTGAGCGGACTGACCAACAAAACGTTGGGCGGTGCGGACTTTGCCACCAAAGGTCAAGCTGCGACCGAAGAGCAGCTGAACGAAACCCAAGCGAACCTGAAGACCATCTTGGGTGGTGAGGCAGCCAACAACAACGGCAACGTTACGATCAACAACATCGGCGAGACTGGAGCGAACAACGTTCACGACGCGATCAAATCAGTGAAAGAGACTGCCGAGAAAGGCTGGAAGCTGAAAGCGAACGACGAAGCCGACAGCGACAGCGAAAAAATCGCCGCAGGCGACACCGTGACCGTGAAACAAGGTAAGAACATCCGAGTGAAACGCAGCGGCAAAGATCTGACGGTTGAAACTTCAGACGACGTTGAGTTTGATCATGTCAAAGCTGATTCAGTGGCAGCGACCAGCGTGGTTGCCGAAAGTGTTATCGCAGGCAACAGCGTCTTGACTACCGACGGTCTGAAGATTGGTGCAGACGGCTCTCCGAGCCAAGTGTCTCTGACTACTTCCGGTCTGAACAATGGCGGCAACAAAATCGCCAACGTAGCCAAAGGTGTGGCAGACACTGATGCGGTTAACGTCAGCCAGCTGAACCCGATTGCCAAAGCGTTGAATAGCAGCATCAACCCGATTACTGGTGCGATTGAAGCTCCTGTCTTTACTGTAACTAAAGCAGACGGTACGAAACATGATGCTGTTGGTACAGTTCAAGACGCTTTGGACAAAGTGGGCGAAGAAGTCAGCAAAGGTCTGAACATCGTTGCGGACAACGGGTCGTCTGAAAAAGTGAACTTGGGCGACACCGTTACCTACACAAGCAAAGACAAGAACATCGTTACCACAAGCGGTACAGGCAAAGAAATCGACTTCAGCCTGGCCGAGAAAGTGACCATCGGCAAAGACGCAGCGAACGGCGGTAAACCGGTAGTGATTGACGGTAAAGAAGGCATTGTCAGCGGACTGACCAACCAAGCGTTGGGCGGTGCGGACTTCGCTACTAAAGGTCAAGCTGCAACTGAAGAACAGTTGAACGAAACTCAAGCCAACCTGGCGAAACTCCTTGGTGGTAACGCGGCCAACGACAAAGGCAACGTAGCTACTAACGACATCGGCGGTACAGGCAAAGACAATGTTCACGACGCGATTGCAACAGTTAAAGAGATCGTAGGTAAAGGCTGGAACTTGAAAGCCAACGACGAAGCTGAGAGCGACAGTGAAAACATCGCCGCAGGCGACACCGTGACCGTGAAACAAGGTAAGAACATCCGAGTGAAACGCAGCGGTAAAGAACTGACGGTTGAGACTTCAGACGACGTTGAATTCGGTACGGTTTCCGCTACTACCGTACTGGCCGACAGCTTCATCTCCGGCAACAGCGTACTGAGCGGAGAAGGTCTGAAGATCGGTGCGGACGGTTCGCCAAGCCAAGTGTCTCTGACCAATGCCGGTCTGAACAACGGCGGCAACAAGATTGCCAACGTAGCCAAAGGTACGGCAGACACCGACGCCGTCAACGTCGCCCAGTTGAACGAACAACTCGCCGCCACTGAAAAAACCACCACCGTCGTTGCCGGCAAGAACGTTACCGTCAGCGAAAAAGTGGACGGCAACAACACCGAGTACACCGTTAACGCCGACAAGACCACTCTCAGCCAAGCGGCGGGCGGTGCGGTTAAAGTCAACGAAGGTGCGAAAGACGCCGACGGTGTTACCGATTACGCCCTCGACCTGACCGACGAAGCCAAAGCCGACATCGCCAAAGGCGTCGCGGCGAAAGACGCGGTGGACAACAAAGGCCTGACCTTTGCCGCCGACAACGGCACGACCGGTGCGAAGAAACTGGGTGACAGCCTGAGCGTCAAAGGCGACGGCAACATCCTGACCCGCGCCGACGAAAACGGCATCGGCTTCTCGCTGGCCGACAAGATTACCGTCGGCAAAGCAGGCAACGGCAACAAACCGCTCGTAATCGACGGTACCGCCGGTCTGATTTCCGGTCTGAGCAACACCACTCTGGGCGGTGCGGACTTTGCCACTAAAGGCCAAGCCGCAAGCGAAGAGCAGCTGAACGCAGCCCAAGCCAACCTGGCGAACCTGCTCGGCGGTAACGCGGCCAACGACAAAGGCAACGTGACCACCACCGACATCGGCGGTACCGGCAAAGACAACGTTCACGACGCCATTGCCGCAGTGAAAGAAACTGCCGACAAAGGCTGGAACCTGAACGCCAACGACGAAACCTCGTCTGAAAAAATTGCCGCAGGCGACACCGTAACCTTCAAAGAAGGCAAAAACGTCAAAGTCAGCCGCGACGGTAAGAACATCACCGTAGCGACTTCAGACGACGTCTCCTTCGACAAAGTGACCGTAGGCGGCAGCGTACTGACCGACAACGGACTGACTGTGGGCAACGGCAAAGCAGGCAAGCCCGTCAGCCTGACCAAAGACGGTCTGAACAACGGCGGCAACAAAGTCACCGACATCGCCGCAGGCGAAGCCGACACCGACGCAGTGAACGTTGCACAGCTTAAAGCAGCCGCAGCGAAAGCCACGTCCAAAGTGGACAGCGGCAACGACAACATCGTCGTCACACCAGAGCAAAATGCCGACGGCAGCACCACTTACAAAGTGGCGACCGCACCTAACCTCAAAGCCGACAGCTTCAGCGCAGGCGATACCGTTGTGAACAACGACGGCGTCAAAGTCGGCGACAAAGTGGCACTGGGCAAAGACGGTCTGAAAGCAGGCGATGTCAACATCACTGCCGACGGTATCAATGCAGGCAACAAAGCCATCAGTAACGTTGCTGAAGGCAAGAAAGATACTGATGCAGTAAATGTTGGACAGTTGAACCGTCTGACCGCTGCTGCTAAGACAGAAGTCGAAGCCGGTACCAACATCGCCAGCGTGAGCAGCAAACAAGGTGCGAACGGTCAAACCGTTTACACCGTGAACGCAGACGGCGCGAGCGTCTCCGCAGGTTCCGACAATATCGTCGTGACTAAAGGCAACAAAGACGCCAACAACGTAACCGACTACGCGGTTGACCTGTCTAAAGCCGTCAAAGCCGACATCGCCAAAGGCGTAGCGGCGAAAGACGCAGTAGACAACAAAGGCATCAGCTTCGCAGGCGACAGCGGTACGACCGTTGCCAACAAACTGGGCGATACCGTTGCGGTTAAAGGCGATGCCAACATCACCACCACCGCAGGCGCGAACGGCATTCAGGTCGGTCTCAACAAAGACCTGAAAGTAGACAGCGTCAAAGCAGGAGATACGGTTGTGAACAACAACGGCGTCAACGTCGGCGACAAAGTGGCGCTGGGTAAAGACGGTCTGAAAGCAGGCGATGTCAACATCACTGCCGACGGTATCAACGCAGGCGGTAAGAAAGTGACCGGCGTCGCCGCAGGCACCGTCGCCGCAGGCAGCACCGATGCCGTCAACGGCGGACAACTGCACCAGGTTTACGAACTGATCGGCAGCAACGGCGGCAACGTCAACACCGCACCGCCGTCAGTCGAAGCAGACGGCAAAGCAGGCTTGGGTAATATCAAAAACATTACCCTGGTGGACAACAGCAACAATCCGAACGTGACCAACGTTACGAACGAGACCAAGATCGCCCAGTCCAACGGTTACAGCCTCGTGACCTACAACGTCGAAGACCAAGGCATGTACGTGACCAACAACGTCATCGAAGCCGTAGGCCGTATGAACGAACAAGGTATCAAGTTCTTCCATACCAACGACGGCGAAGTGAACCCCGACGTACAGGCCTATAACAGCGAAGACTCCAGCGCGAGCGGCGCATACGCCACGGCAGTCGGCTACCAAGCCGCTTCCAAAGGCACCAACGCCATCGCTATTGGTAAAGGCGCCCAAGCCAACGCCGAGAACACCATCGCCATCGGTACCGGCAACATCGTCAGCGGCAAAAACTCCGGCGCCATCGGTGACCCGACCGTAGTAAGCGGCAACAGCGCTTACTCCATCGGTAACAACAACAACGTATCCGCCGACAACGCCTACGCACTGGGCAGCGACATCAAAGCCACGGTTAAAGACTCCGTCTACCTCGGCGACCGCGCCCAAACCCAAGGCATCCATACGGCTGATGCGGCCAAAGGCGAAGCCTACACCTACGGCGGCCTGAACGACAAAGCCGTGGCAGGCAAAGCAGGTTCGGCTGCCGCCGCGAACAAAGTCGCCGGTGTCGTCACCGTCGGCAACGGTACGGACGAGACCCGTCAGGTACAAGGTGTGGCGGCAGGTGTGGTATCTGCGGATTCGACCGATGCGATCAACGGCAGCCAGTTGTATTACACCAATCAGGCGATTGCCAATGTAGCGACACAAGCGACGGCGGCGAAAACCGAAGTTACCGCAGGTAAGAATGTCGTCGTTAACCAAACGACCGGCAACAGCGGACAGACCGTGTACAACGTTGCTACTGCCGATAAACTCGACGTAGCCAGCGTAACCGCAGGCGGTGTAACCGTTAACGCGCAAGGTGTCAGCATCGCTGCACCGACCGCCCATAATCCGGCGAATACTGTCAGCCTCAGCCCGATCGGTCTGAACAACGGCGGACAACGCATCACCAACGTCGCTCCGGCGAAAGAAGGTACCGATGCGGTCAACCTGAACCAGCTCGCCGGCGTGGGTAACGCCCTGCAAAACAACATCGAACGCGTCGGCAAAAAAGCCTATGCAGGCGTGGCAGGTGCGATTGCACAAGGCTCGATTCCGCAAGTAACCCGTCCGGGTGCAACCGGTATCGGCGTGGGTAGCGGCTACTACGGTGGTCAATCCGCCATGGCAATCGGCGTGTCTGCGATGAGCGACGGCGGTAACTGGGTTGTTAAAGGCAACTTCTCTGCCAACACAGACGGCCACGTCGGTGTCGGAGCAGGTGCGTTGTACCAGTGGTAAGCTAACGGCTCTTAGCTGAAGCAAAGCAAAGGTCGTCTGAAATCCAAAACAGGGTTTCAGACGACCTTTTTTTATGTGAACAAGGAGAGTGCGAAGGAAGAAATTGCGAAGAGAGAGGATTTATATGGTGGATTAAATTTAAATCAGGACAAGGCGACGAAGCCGCAGACAGTACAGATAGTACGGAACCGATTCACTTGGTGCTTCAGCACCTTAGAGAATCGTTCTCTTTGAGCTAAGGCGAGGCAACGCCGTACCGGTTTAAAGTTAATCCACTATATTTGCTTGACTGTTTTCTCTATTCTTGATTTGCATTGTTGTAAAAAAGGTCGTCTGAAACCGGATACATTGGTTTGAACTGCACCCCAAAAGTTGGACACATCCCCTCCAACTCACAAGGTGCAGTTTTTTTATGAGCAAATATACATTACACTTCAAATACCAAGCCGTACTCCACTACCTGCATATACGCAGCCAACAACGTACCGCAGACCACTACGGCATTTCCCGAACCCACCTGAGACGATGGATACGCGCCTATCAAGAAGGCGGTATCGGCGCACTCGAACATCCCCAATCCAAAACCATGCCCCAACACCGCAAAAACCCCTTCATCGCAGATAAACCCGACCAAGAAAAAACACAGGCAGAGCTTATTGAAGAACTGTGCTATATGCGCGCAGAGGTCGCCTACCTAAAGGAGTTAAAAGCCCTCAGCCAAAAGCAGACCGCAAAGGACAAAGCCAAACCGTCCAAACACTGAGGGCGCAACACCCGCTCAAATACCTGCTGCACATCGCAAACCTGCCCAAAAGCAGCTTTTACTACCATCACCAAGACCGACCCGATCCCGAAGCAGCCGACAAAGCCCTCCTTGTCGAAACCTACCGGCGGCATAAAGGACGCTACGGACAAAGGCGCATTGCCGCAGCATTGGGTTGGAACCGCAAAAAAGTGGCGCGGTTGATGAAGCAGATGGAACTGAAAGCCCTCATACGGGCGAAAAAAGCCTACCGCCATCCCGCCATGGGCGAAATATCGGAACACCTCCTCAAACGCCGGTTCAAAGCCCGAAAGCCCAACGAAAAATGGCTGACCGACGTTACCGAACTCAAAGGGAAGGACGGCAAACTGTACCTCTCGCCAATCTTGGACTTGTTCAACCGCGAGATCGTCGCCTACGCCATGAGCCGCAGAGCCGACAGCGAAATGGTGAAGGAAATGCTCGAAAAAGCCGCCCCCCGTCTGACTGCTAAAGGAACGATGCTGCATTCGGACCAAGGCGTGCTGTACCGTACGTCGGGATATAGGGAATTGCTTGCGGAGTATTCCATGGTTCAAAGCATGTCGCGAAAGGCGAACTGTTGGGACAATGCGCCGATGGAAAGCTTCTTTGCGGTGTTAAAGACGGAGTGTTTCTATAACGCAGGTGAATTGACGGTAGATGAATTGATGAAGCAGATAGATGACTATATGGATTACTACAACCGGGAGCGTTGCAGTTTGAAATTGAAAAAGCTGAGTCCTGTCGCATACAGAACCCAGCTTGCACAGAGCGCCTGAATAGGCTTTTATGAGTGTCCAAGATTTGGGGGCCAGTTCAGTTTTCAGACGACCTTTAAATTTGGTGGCATATTTAAGCAGATTGTTCTTTTTTATCTCCGTTCCAAGGCGCAACTTTAAATAGCAGCAACATCCCAGGAATCCCCAATATAAAACACAGCCAAAAGAAATTGACATAGCCCATCTTTTCAATCAGAAAACCTGCTGACGCGTTCATAAACGTGCGCGGTACGGCGGATAGGCTGGTAAACAGGGCAAGTTGGGTGGCGGTAAAGGCTGGATTGGTTTCGCGCGCCATGTAGGCTACAAAGGCGGCAGTACCCAATCCGACACCGAATGCCTCCGCGCTGATAACGCCTGCGAGCATTGTTTTTTCGGTCAGGGTAATGATACTGAATTTGCCGAAGCCGGCCAGCCAGGCAAAGCCCAGGATAGTAACGATTTGTACGACGCCGAAGAGCCACAGGGCTTTGTTGACGCCGAGTTTCAGCATCCAGATACCGCCGAGTATGCCGGCGATAACGGCGGGCCAGAGACCGGCGTTTTTGGCAATCAGACCGATGTCGGTTTTGCTGAAACCCATGTCGAGATAAAACGGAGTAGCCAGTGCAGTGGCCATGCTGTCACCGAGTTTGTACAGGAAGATGAATAACAGCACCAAGATGGCTTGTTTTGTGCCTTTGCGAGAGAAAAATTCTTGAAACGGTTCAACTACGGTTTGAGTCAGCGTTCGCGGTGCAGTGGGCGGCATGTTTGGTTCTTGGGCAAGAAGCAGCGTCATCAATAGACCGGGCAGCATGAATAGGGAGGTAATGAGGAAGACGCTGTTCCACGGCATAATGTCGGCCAAAATCAGGCTCAACGAGCCGGGAACGAGGGCGGCGACGCGGTAGGCATTGACATGGATGGAGTTGCCTAGACCCAGTTCTTTGTCCGATAGGATTTCTCGGCGGAAGGCGTCCAGTACGATATCCTGACTGGCGGAAAAAAAAGCAACGGCAACGGAGAGGCCGACGATGATGGGCAGGTGTTGGTGCGGATTGAGGAATGCGTAAGCAGCAAGGGTCAGCAGCAGACCGATTTGCGTAACCAGCATCCAACCGCGTCGGCGGCCAAGAAAGGGCGGGCGCACGGCATCCATTACGGGCGACCAGATAAATTTCCAAGTAAACGGCAGACCGATTAAAGACATCAGACCGATGGTTTTCAGGTCGATGTTTTCGGTGCGCAGCCAAGCAGGAATCAGGTTAATCAGGAAATAAAGCGGCAGCCCCGATGTGAAGCCCGTAAAAATACAAATCAGCATATTGCGCGAAAAAATCCGCTGCATAGTGCTTGGTTGGGAATCAGTCATAATGGATGAGCAGTACAAAAAGAAAGGCACATTGTAACAAATCCTGCGTAGCAGGGCGGGATTGCCTACTGTAATGGTTTAAAAACAAATGAGAGGGCGTGAATTGCCGCAATATGTGTCAAAGAGCTGCTTGGTATCTGGATGGGGTCGTCTGAAAATTTAGATTCTGTCAGTAAGAGACAAGCAGCAATATAGTGCTGACTATTCATTTATTTATTCAATTGCCGATTGTTTCCGCTATCGTTGCCAGAGTTGCATAGAAAAGTTAATATCCGTTAAATTATGGCAATCGCTGTCATACATAACAACCTACAAAGGAGCAAACTATGAACTTTCTGACCGCCGTCAGCCGGCAAATGACCCGATTTACCGCCCTGATTATCGTCCTTGCTTCTATCGTCGCCTTTATCGAGCCCGCGACTTTTTCATGGGTAAAAGGCGATACGCAAGTCGTCGTACTCGGCATCATTATGCTCGGCATGGGCATGACTCTAGGCAAAGAAGACTATCAAATTTTGGCTAAACGCCCGCTCGATATTTTCATCGGCGCAGTCGCCCAATACACCATTATGCCGCTGCTCGCCATCGGTATTGCCAAAGTCTTCAACCTATCTCCCGGATTGACGCTGGGTTTGGTTTTGGTCGGTACTTGCCCGGGCGGGGTTTCGTCCAACATCATGAGTTTCCTTGCCAAAGGCGATGTTGCCTTCTCAGTCGGCATGACCACCGTCTCTACCGTCCTCGCCCCCGTTATGACGCCGCTGTGGATGACTTACCTCGTGGGACAAACCGTCGAAATGGACGGCTGGGGCATGTTCAAGTTTATGTTGCTCGTTACCCTGTTGCCTGTCGTTATCGGCTCTGCCGCCAATATGTTGCTGCACAAAAAACACTGGTTTGAAGATGTTCGCGCCATTATGCCTGCCGTTGCCGTTGCCGCCTTTGCCTGCATTGTCGGCGGTGTTGCCGCCGTCCACGGCCACCGCTTTGCCGAATCTGCCTTAGTTATGGTGCTCGCCATTGCCGCACACAATATCGGCGGCTACATCCTCGGCTATTACAGCGGCGCACTGACCGGTATGAATACCGCCAAAAAACGTACCATCGCTATCGAAGTCGGCGTACAAAACGCCGGTCTCGCCACGGGTCTGAGCGCCAAATTCTTCCCGGGTAACGCTGAGTCCGCCGTCGCTACTGCCGTCGCCTGCGTCTGGCACTCCGTATCGGGAACCGTCTTGGGCAACTTATTCGCTTGGTGGGATAAGCGTAAGCAATAAGCTGCGGTGGTCGGTTCAGTCTTCAATCAATAATCAAAAAGTCGTCTGAAAAACATTTTTCAGACGACCTCTTTGTGTCATGCGGATGAAAACCGCTTTAGCGGTTTTTCAATCCCAAAACGTCCTGCATATCGTATAAACCTGTTTTGCCGTTGACCCAAACTGCGGCGCGGACGGCTCCGGCGGCGAAGGTCATGCGGCTGCTGGCTTTGTGGGTGATTTCGACGCGTTCGCCGTTGGTGGCGAAGAGGGCGGTGTGGTCGCCGACGATGTCGCCTGCGCGGACGGTGGCAAAGCCGATGGTGGACGGATCGCGCGGGCCGGTGTGGCCTTCGCGGCCGTAAACGGCGCATTGTTTGAGGTCGCGGCCGAGTGCGTCGGCGATGACTTCGCCCATGCGCAGGGCGGTGCCGCTGGGGGCGTCGACTTTGTGGCGGTGGTGGCCTTCGATGATTTCGATGTCGTAGCCTTCGTTGAGGACGCGGGCGACGGTGTCGAGGATGTGGAAGGTGAGGTTGACGCCGACGCTGAAGTTGGCGGCGAAGACGACGCCTGTTTTTTCGCCTGCGGCTCGGATGACGGCTTTGCCTGCGTCGTCGAAACCGGTGGTGCCGATGATGATGTTGACGCCTTTTTCAACGCATTTTTGCAGGTGTTTGAGGGTCGGCTCGGGGCGGGTGAAGTCGATGAGTACGTCGCTTTGGGCGAGGACGGCGTCAACGTCGTCTGAAATGGCGATGCCGGTTTTGATGCCGGAGGCGAAACCTGCGTCCAAGCCTAAGACTTCAGAGCCTGAATGTTCGAGTGCGCCAGAGAGGACGGTGTCGGGATGGTTGTTGACGGCTTCAACCAGTACGCGCCCCATGCGACCGTTGACGCCGGCGATGGCGATTTTCAATGCGCTCATGCGGTTTCCTTAATGATTATTGTGCAGTTTGGGCTGCTTTTTGTTCGGCTTGGAGGGTTTCGATGGATTTTTGGATGGCATCGCCTTCTGCGCGGACAAGGACGTCGTTTTCAAAATAAACGGTGAGGTTGCTGCGGTCTTTGATGATGCCGTTGCGGCTGGTATTGAAGGTGTAGTCCCAGCGGTCGGCATGGAATGCGTCGCGCAGCAGCGGGGTGCCGAGCAGGAGTTGGACTTGGTCGCGGCTCATGCCTGCTTGGAGGGAGACGACGGCGCGGGGATCAAGTTCGTTGCCTTGGATGACTTTGAGTTTGTAGGAGGGGAACAGGGAAACGCGTTCGGCGCTGCATGCGGAAAGTCCGATGAGGGCGACGAGGGCAAGACAGAGGGGTTTGTTCACGGATATGCCTTTCTGTTCGAATTCGGGTGGAAGGGTATCATTGCTTGAATTTTTTGAAAAAGCAAACGATAATCATCTCTTTGATTATAATTTCAGCCGGCTATCGTTTGTATGCAAACAAAACTTGTGGTTTTATTGCAAACCGCTATGGCGTAATAGTGGGCAAGCGGGCTGAAATTGCGTATTATAACGTCTATTACTTCACAGGGATATTGAATATTATGGAAAAATTCAGCAATATTGCGCAATTGAAAGACAGCGGTTTGAAGGTTACCGGTCCGCGTTTGAAAATCTTGGATTTGTTCGAGTCGCATGCTGAAGAGCATTTGAGTGCCGAAGATGTGTACCGTATTTTGCTGGAAGAGGGTGTGGAAATCGGCGTAGCGACGATTTACCGCGTGTTGACCCAGTTCGAGCAGGCAGGCATTTTGCAGCGCCACCATTTTGAAACCGGCAAGGCGGTTTACGAATTGGACAAAGGCGACCACCACGACCATATCGTCTGCGTGAAATGCGGCGAGGTAACGGAATTTCACAATCCCGAAATCGAAGCCTTGCAAGACAAAATCGCGGAAGAAAACGGCTACCGCATCGTTGACCACGCGCTTTATATGTACGGCGTGTGCGGCGAATGCCAAGCGAAGAGCAAACGCTGATTCCCGTTTTAAAAGATGTTTGATGTTCAGACGACCTCGGATGAGAATTTGGGGTCGTCTGAAATTTTTTGCGGAACATGAACATCATGCCGCTGTAAATCAGAATAATATAGTGGATTAACTTTAAATCAGGACAAGGCGAGGTAACGTCGTACCGGTTTAAAGTGAATCCACTATACCTTAGGATTTTTAATGAGTATCCCCTTGCTTTACCCTAATGATTACACTTTCCCCGATCCGTTTTCCGCGCTGGAAGAATGCGACGGCGTGGTCGGTATCAGCCGCGATTTGGATACGGGACGGCTGCTGTCGGCGTATCGGCAGGGGATTTTCCCGTGGTTCAGCGAAGACGGCTGGTTTTTTTGGCATACCATAGATCCGCGTGCCGTCATCGTGCCTGAAAATCTGCATATCGGGCGTTCGTTGGCGAAAACCTTGCGCAACAAACCCTATCGGGTAACGGTCAACCAATGTTTCGAAGCCGTCATTGCGCATTGCGCCGCCTTTCCGCGCCCCGGTCAGGACGGCACATGGATTGTTCCCGAATTCCAAGCCGCTTATACCGAGCTGCACCGCTTGGGGCACGCGCATTCGTTTGAATGTTTCTATCCCGATGAAACAGGTCGTCTGAAACTGGCGGGCGGCTTTTACGGCGTACAAATCGGACGGGTGTTTTACGGAGAATCCATGTTCGCCCTTGAGCCGGATGCCTCCAAAATCGCCTTCGCGCGAGCCGTCCCGTTTCTTGCCGGATTGGGCATCGAGTTGATTGACTGTCAGCAAGATACCCTGCATATGCATCGTTTCGGTTCGGAACCGATACCGTTCGCCGAATTTCAGACGACCTTGCAACGCTTGAACGCTTTGCCTTTGAAGGAAGCGTTGGGCGCGCGGGTAGTGGGTGGAACGTTGGAATAGCGGCAAGATATATAGTGGATTAACTTTAAACCAGTACGGCGTTGCTATCTGTACTGTCTGCGGATTCGTCGCCTTGTCCTGATTTAAAGTTAATCCACTATAGAGTCGGCTTCGAGTCAGAAGCGAATAGCAAAAGGTCGTCTGAAAACCCAAAAATGAAGTTTTCAGACGACCTTTTTTAAAGATTGCGCCTTACAAATCAAATTCAGCCACGACCGGCGCATGGTCGCTGGGGCGTTCTTGCGCGCGCGCGTCCAAATCGACATAAACGTCTTTCAACACGGCAGACAGGGCGGGGCTGATGAGCTGGTGGTCGATGCGCAGTCCGAGTTTGCGTTGGAACATCGCGCCGCGATAGTCAAACCAAGTGTAAAACGCGCCTTCGGGGTGGATTTGGCGCAGGCTGTCGGTCAAGCCCAAATCCAGCAGATTTTTGAACCACTGTCTCTCGATGGATGAGCAGTGGATTTTTTCATGCCATTTTTCAGGATCGTAGCAGTCGGCATCGGCGGGCGCGATATTGAAGTCGCCGAGCAAGACCAGTTTTTCGTGGCGGGTCATTTCGTCGCGGACAAATTCGGTCAAAGCGGCAAACCATTGTTCTTTATATTGGAATTTCGGGCTGTCGAGGGCTTCGCCGTTGACGCAATAGACATTGATGACGCGCACGCCGTTGACGGTTGCGGCGATGACGCGGCGTTGCGGGTCGTCGGGCAGGGTAGGCAGGCCGACGTGTACGTCTTGCGGTTCGCTGCGGCTGATGATGGCGACGCCGTTGTAGGTTTTTTGCCCGCTCCAAACGCTGTGCCAGCCCATCATCTGCAGGGCGGCGGCGGGAAATTTGTCTTGGTCAAGCTTGAGTTCTTGCAAAACAAGGACATCGGGCTGATGGTCGGCAAGCCAGTTTTGCACCTGCGGCAGGCGCACGTTGAGGGAATTGACGTTCCAAGTGGTGATTTTCATGCGGATTCCGTGTGTGAGGGTCGTCTGAAAAGCGTTTCGGGCTTTTCGGGCAAAATAAGGACAAAACAAAAGCGGTTCATGAAAACCGCTTTGTTGGGTAAACGGGACGCTATTGTATCATCAAGGGATTGGGGCGGCTGCCGGTTTTGAAACAAAAATCCGTTTGAGAAAACAAGGCTCAACAGCCTTTAGGCGGCTTTACGGTTTTCCAAATTGCGCAACGTATCGAGGATGACGGCAGCTTCTTCGGATACCAGACGGTATTCGATGATGCGGTGGTAGCGGGTGAAATCGATCAGACCTTCGGAGCGCAGGCGCGCGAGATGGTTGGAAACGGCGGTCGCAGGCTGTCCGAGCGCTTCGGATAATTCGGCGATGCTGCGTTCGCTGTCCATCAGCATGAACAAAATGGTCATGCGGTCGGGGTTGGCGATGAGTTTGAGAAGGGAAGAGAGACGTTTGGTTTCCATAGTGAGGCTTTCTTTATCAATAAGATTGGTTTTTAGGGGCTGAAACGGTAGGGCAAAATGAGTTTGATTCTTTTTGCGTTTATCCGTAAATTCAACTGTTTATATCGGGTAAGTATAAAGCAAGCAGCGTGAAAAAGGAGTATGTCCGTTAAAATTTATCGTAAATAATTGTTGTTTCGCCGGCTTTTGAGACAGTAAACGAATCGGGTAAATATGTTTTTGGAATGTGGGTAAAGGTTCTCATTTTATTTTTGTGTTTATAAAAACTAAAGAAACTATTTCTATACAAAGCGTTATCAGCGGTGTCGTATTTGGGAACTGTGTCGGGAGGTTGGAAATATTATTGGGGTCGTCTGAAAACAGAGGCAGGGAAGGGCTGTCGGGGAGTGTGATATTTTGCCGACACTTAAAGAGGTGTGGCGGATTGATGTCACAGATTATTTTTGTAGCGGGATTGGGTTTTTGGAGATTTGCGCGTCGGTTTTAGATTAATTTATGATGAATGCTTGAGATTGAATAATCAGGAGATTTTTGGGATTTGGAAAGTGAAGGGATGGAAACGGTCAGGCAATGTCAGTCTGAAGAATGACTGATTCAAAAAATGATAAGCGGTGTAAATTTTATACAAATGGTATTTTTTATTGTAAATAATATAAATTGCGTTATAATCATAAAAAATTACATTAGCATTATAAATAAGCTAATACATTATAAAAAATAACATTTTTGCCGTCTGTATGGGGTATGGGGAGTGCTGTTCATGCAGGAGCGGCAGTATTTGCGGGAAAATATCATTTATGGATACCGACTTTCTGTCTTCGGGCGGTCTTGTGCTGACGGGCTGTGCAGCGGCATTTGTGCTGGCAACCTGCCTGTCTAAAAATACGCCTGTCAAACAATTTATCAGCCGTTTCGCCGTCAATGTCCGTGCGGATTGCAGCTTGGACGAATCTGTCTATCATGAGTTTCGCGGCTTGGATATTTATCGGGACGGGCAGCATGAACAGATTGATTATGTTTATGTGTCCTGTTTCGGGATTTTCGTGGTTGCCACGCCGAATTATCAGGGCAGGATTTGGGGCGACGACGGCAATGGGATGTGGACGCAGAAGTTTCACAAAAGCAAGACGCTGTTCCCCAACCCTTTGTTGAAAAACCAGCAATACATTCGGATTTTGTCTGAGAAGCTCCACCTGCCGACGCGGGCGTTTTCTTCGGTGGTGGTTTTTCCGGGTAATTGCCAATTTCAAACCATGATGCCGGACAATGTTACGGAAGACTCTGATTTTGCCGAATATATTTCACAATATACAGAAGTCGTGCTGATGCCCGAAGAAGTCAAGCAAATCAGGGAAGTGCTGGAAGGCTATGAATTTGATTTGGTTTTCAACCGGCAGAGGTTTGAATCGCATGTATGAACAGGGTGGGGCGGATTGGGCATAATCGGTTTTTATGTATTGCAGATTACCTACTTCATCAACCTTCCCCCTAAAAGAACAAAACGTCGTCTGAATCGTTTTCAGACGACGTTTTTCTTCAGAGATTTTTAAGGTTCCGAGCGTCCTAAAACCATTGCGTCTCCATAGCTGAAAAAACAGTATTCATGTTCGACCGCATGGCGGTACACCGCGCGGATGTGTTCCATGCCCGAAAACGCGCTGACGAGCATCAGAAGCGTGGATTTGGGCAGGTGGAAATTGGTAATCAGGCGGTCGATGACGCGGAAGCGGTAGCCTGGCGTGATGAAAATATCGGTGTCGCCCTGTCCCGCTTTCAGACGACCTGTCTCGCGCGCGGCGGATTCGAGGGCGCGCATGGAAGTGGTGCCGACTGCCCAAACTTTGTTTCCGCGCGCATGGGCGGCTTCGATGGCGGCGACGGTTTCGGGCGGTACGTCAAACCATTCGCTGTGCATTTTGTGTTCTTCGATTTTGTCCACGCGCACGGGCTGGAACGTTCCCGCGCCGACGTGCAGGGTGACTTCCGCCGTTTCCACGCCTTTGGCTTTCAGACGACCTAAAAGCTCGTCCGTAAAATGCAAACCTGCCGTCGGCGCCGCGACCGCGCCCTGATGTTTGGCATAGACGGTTTGATAGCGCGTGTCGTCATCTGCTCCGGCGGCACGTTCGATATACGGCGGCAGCGGCAAATGGCCGTTTTGCTCCAGCAGCTCGTAAACGGTTTGCCCGCCTTCAAAACGCAGGCAGAACAGTTCGTCCGCACGCTCAACCATGACGGCACAAATATCGCCTTCAAAAATCAGCTTCGTGCCGGTTTTGGGCGATTTGGACGAGCGGATGTGCGCCAGCGCGGTATGGTTGTCCAAAACGCGCTCTATCAAGGCTTCGATTTTGCCGCCGCTCTCTTTTTGCCCGAACAGCCGCGCTTTCATGACTTTGGTGTTGTTGAACACCAAAACGTCGCCCGCCTCAATATAATCAGGCAAATCGCCGAACACGCGGTCTTGCAGTGATATATCGGGCAGCGCGACCAAAAGACGGCTGCTGCCGCGCACTTCGGGCGGATGCTGGGCAATTAATCGGTCGGGCAGGGTAAAATCGAAATCGGAAATGTCCATAATCTTATTTTGATGCTTACAAATTTTGTCAGGCGGTCATTATACGCACTTTGGCTTTTTTCAGACGACCTTTTCCCTTCATAAACCAACAAATTAGAATAAACACTCGTTGAAAAAATACGCATTCGGACGAATTCTCCGAATCTGCCCGTTTTGTTCAAAAACCGCCTTTTTTCGAGATTTTGCTAGACATTTGTCGGCAAGTTCGGGAAAATAGTCAAATTCATTTACGGGGTTTCTGCACATGCGAATGCCCTTTATGCAACCCAATACCGTCCGGCTTGCGCCGTTGCCGCAGGCCGGTTGTTTTCTGAAATATCACGCAACAAACACGGCCGCTTCACGACATTTGGGCCGTATCGTAAAGGAACGAAAATGGATTTGCGCAAATTAAAAAAACTGATTGATTTAGTAGAAGAATCAGGTATCGCCGAAATCGAAGTGACCGAAGGCGAGGAAAAAGTCCGTATTACCCGCGCCACCGCCGCTCCGGCTCCCGTTTATGCCGCGCCCGCCCAAGTAGCGGTGCCTGCCCCTGCACCCGCCGCCGCGCCTGCCGCCGCAGCAGCTCCCGCTCCCGCAGCCCCAGCCGCCCGCGACCTGTCCAATGCGCAAAAATCGCCTATGGTCGGTACGTTCTACCGCGCGCCCGGCCCGAATGCCGCCGCCTTCGTCGAAGTCGGTCAGCAAGTCAAAGCCGGCGATACATTGTGTATCATCGAAGCGATGAAGTTGATGAACGAAATCGAAGCCGAGAAATCCGGCACGGTTAAAGAAATTCTGGTGGAAAACGGTACGCCTGTGGAATTTGGCGAGCCGCTCTTCATCATCGAATAATTCGTTTTCAGACGACCTTCCGGATTGCGGACAGGTCGTCTGAAATGCTTTCCAACTCAGGATTTCCACCATGCGCCTGCTGTTAGCCATCTTCCTGCCCTTTGCCGTATTCTTCACTATCGGCCGTCCGATTGCGGGCATCATCTGCCTGATTCTCCAAATCACCTTAATCGGCTGGATTCCTGCCGCCATGTGGGCGGTGTACGCGTTGAGCCAATACAAGACCGATGAAAAAATCCGCAATGCGTTGGACAAAAGGTAACAAGCAGGTCGTCTGAAACCACAGGAAAGGTCATCATGCTGAAAAAAGTATTAATCGCCAACCGAGGCGAAATCGCGCTGCGCGTCCTGCGAGCCTGCCGTGAAATGGGCATCGCCACCGTCGCCGTGCATTCCGAAGCCGACAAAGACAGTCTGCACGTCAAACTTGCCGACGAATCCGTGTGCATCGGCCCTGCCGCTTCCGCACAAAGCTATCTCAATATTCCTGCCATCATCGCCGCCGCAGAGGTAACCGGCGCGGATGCCATCCACCCGGGCTACGGCTTCCTTGCCGAAAACGCCAATTTTGCCGAACAAGTCGAACAATCCGGCTTCATCTTCATCGGCCCACGCGCCGAAACCATCCGCCTGATGGGCGACAAAGTTTCCGCGAAACACGCGATGATTGAAGCGGGCGTACCTTGCGTTCCCGGTTCGGACGGCGCTCTGTCCGACGATCCCGCCGAGATTCTCAAAACCGCCGATAAAGTCGGTTATCCCGTGATTATCAAAGCATCGGGCGGCGGCGGCGGTCGCGGTATGCGCGTGGTCGAGAAGAAAGAAGACCTCATCAAGTCGGTTGAAATGACCAAAGCCGAAGCAGGCGCGGCGTTCGGCAACCCGATGGTCTATATGGAACGCTACCTGCAACGCCCGCGCCACGTCGAAATCCAAGTGCTTGCCGACGAACACGGCAACGCCATCTACCTTGCCGAGCGCGATTGCTCCATGCAGCGCCGCCACCAAAAAGTCATTGAAGAAGCCCCTGCGCCCTTCATCGACGAAAAAGCCCGCGAAAAAATCGGTAAAGCCTGTACCGACGCCTGCAAACGCATCGGCTACCGTGGCGCAGGTACGTTTGAATTCCTGTATGAAAACGGCGAGTTCTTCTTTATCGAAATGAACACCCGCGTCCAAGTCGAACACCCCGTTACCGAGCTGATTACCGGCGTGGACATCGTACAGGAACAAATCCGCATTGCCGGCGGCCTGCCTTTGCAATACAAGCAAAAAGACATCCACATCGAAGGCCATGCTTTCGAGTGCCGCATCAATGCCGAAGACCCGTACAACTTCATCCCCAGCCCAGGCCTGATTGAAAGCTGCCACCTGCCCGGCGGCTTCGGCATCCGCGTGGACAGCCATATTTACCAAGGCTACCGCATCCCGCCATACTACGACAGCCTGATCGGCAAAGTCTGCGTCATCGGTAAAACCCGCGAGCAGGCAATGGCAAAAATGCGCGTCGCCCTCGCCGAACTTGCCGTAACCGGCATCAAAACCAATACACCGCTGCACCGCGATTTGTTCAGCGACCCCGGTTTTGAAAAAGGCGGCGTCAGCATCCACTATCTGGAACACTGGCTGGAAGAACGCAAAGCCAAACAGGACAAATAAAACCGTCCCGCTTGGATAGTTGAAGGTCGTCTGAAAAACCGTATGGCTTTCAGACGACCTTTTTTCAGACAAATTGAAACCTGATTTCGGGTGTACATCCGCGATTGCCGGCAAGCCTAGAATATAGCTAAATGACTTTATTTTCGATACGCAACTTACCGATTGCCGTCATTCCCACCCCCGCCTACGCGAGGACAGGCTACGGCAGGAATCCATTTTTGAAATTCAGAAACTGTTTTTCAAATCAAGGTTTCTCAAGTTTTACGATGGATTCCCGCCTGCGCGGGAATGACGGAATTTGATGACATGCTGTGTTTAAAGTTAAGTATGTTTGCTATATGATTGAATCAACCTATCTGCCGCCATTTCGGTGCAATAAAGAATCCGTGTTCAGGCAGAAAAACGATTCAATCCGAAGTAAGTGGTCCGCTGTTACACCCATAGTCCAAACATACCGCAACCGACCAACATCGCGTATTTGACCGCCATTTCCTAATTTCAGACGACCCCACCGAGAAAGCCCACCATGTCCTATCAACAAATCACCATCAACGTCAACGACGCCGTCGCCGAACGCCTCGCCGACGCCCTGATGGAACACGGCGCACTCTCCGCCGCCATCGAAGACGCCTATGCAGGCACAGAAAACGAACAAGCCATCTTCGGCGAACCCGGTATGCCGACCGAACAAATCTGGCAGCAAAGCAAAGTTATCGCCTTGTTCGGTGAAAACGACGATGCCGCAGCCATGATTCAAGCCGCCAGCCAAGCATGCGGACTGAAAGACTTGGCATACACCAGCGAAATTCTCGCCGACCAAGACTGGGTGCGCCTGACCCAAGCGCAGTTCGACCCCATCCAAATTTCCGAACGCCTGTGGATTACCCCCTCTTGGCACGAAGTGCCCAACAGCAACGCCGTCAACCTCCAGCTCGACCCCGGCCTTGCCTTCGGTACCGGCAGCCATCCGACCACCCGCCTCTGCCTCAAGTGGCTGGACACACGGCTCAAAGGCGGCGAAAGCGTCCTCGACTACGGCTGCGGCTCCGGCATCCTGACCATCGCCGCCCTCAAGCTCGGCGCAGGTTCTGCCGTCGGCGTCGATATTGACGAACAAGCCATCCGCGCCAGCAAGGACAACGCCGCACAAAACAACGTCGATGCACAGTTCTACCTGCCTGACGGTTTGCCGCAAGGGCAATTCGACATCGTCGTCGCCAACATTCTCGCCAACCCCCTTCGCATGCTCGGCGAAATGCTCGCCGCCCGCACCAAACAAGGCGGCCGCATCGTGTTGTCCGGTTTGCTGGACGAACAAGTCGAAGAACTCAGCGGCATTTACCGTCAATGGTTCGACATCGAACCCGCCGAAATCGACGAAGGCTGGGCAAGGCTCAGCGGAGTCAAACGCTGATAACGATGCGCTCAAACAAAAGGTCGTCTGAAAACCGATTCAGGTTTCAGACGACCTTTTTCATGCCAATCCTGTATTAATAATTGGTTGAACAGAACTGTTCACGCTTGTCCGCATCGGCGGCATAACACGTCAAGCCCATGCCCGCCACGTTGCTGTTGCTTGCCTTCGCTCCCGGTTTTTTGTTCACCAAAACCTTGCCATTTTTCCCGATTTCCACGGTTACGCCTTTACCGTTTTTCAGCTTCCACTTCAATACCTGCGCATCGGCATTCTGACACTTGTTGACCGAACAGCCGCCTTCAGCCGCGACATTACCGTTTTTATAAATCACACACTGCTGCTGGCTGTCGGTACAGGCCGCATAGGCAGCAACGGAAAAACAGGAAATCAGCGCGGCAAATAAAACAGGTTTCATGGTTTGGACTCCTTGGATGGTGATGATGGGTTTGCAATATCTCAAACTATACGCCTGTTTATATCGGCAAGCCATCGGTTATGACGGCTGGTTGCAATTGCATTACCATTAAAGCATAATGTCATAATCGACACTGTTGTATGATAAAAGGAATAATAAATGAAGAAGTTGTTTTTGGCTGCCCTTGTCTCCGTCACATTGGCAGGCTGTTTCGGTAATAATTTCAGCTGGACCAATGCCCGACAAATCAGGCAGGGCATGAGTGAAAGAGAAGTGATTGCATTGATGGGCAAACCGACCAGAATCCAACCCTCTCCGATAGGGCTGGTCTATATATGGGGACACCTCAATGCCGTCACCGGCTCCGTCAAGACGACATCAGTCATTGTCAATGATGGCATTGTGGCTGCTGATCCTATCATTCTGGGTGATCGCAGCCTACCGCTCAATATTTATTGATGGTTTAAAAAATAACGATATGAACCGCCTGCTTGGGGCGGTTTTTGCATTTTCAGGTCGTCTGAATCGGTGTTTCTCTTTGGCAGAAGGGTTTGAACTTTGGGCATGTTCATCAAATGAATAGGTGAATTCGATTTAAAAAAAGAGCCGCAAATCATTTTGCAGCTCTTTTTGATACCCGCCTTACCGCTTCAACTTCGCAAACGCATCCGCCATTGCCGAATTGGCCGGGGCGCGGTCGTTGCGTTGGGGTTTGCGGTCGCGGCGTTCTTGAGGCCGGGTTTCAGACGACCTGTTGCCTTTGGCTGTGCCGCCCGCTTCGTCATCCAGCCGCATGGTCAGCGCGATGCGTTTTCTGGCGGCATCGACTTCCAGCACTTTCACTTTCACCACGTCGCCGGCTTTTACCACTTCGCGCGGGTCTTGGACGAATTTATTGGATAAGGCAGAGATGTGCACCAAGCCGTCCTGATGGACGCCGATGTCCACGAACGCGCCGAAGTTGGCAACGTTGGAGACCACGCCTTCGAGTATCATGCCGACTTGCAAGTCGCTGATTTCGTGGATGCCTTCGGCGAATGAGGCCGTCTGAAACTCGCCGCGCGGGTCGCGGCCGGGTTTTTCCAGCTCGGACAGGATGTCCAGAATGGTCGGCAGGCCGAAGCGTTCGTCGGTGAAGTCGGACGCTTTGATTTGCTTCACGCGCTCGCGGTTGCCGATGAGTTCGGCAGCGGTAATGCCTTGTTGCGCCAGCATTTTGGCGACGACGGGATAGGCTTCGGGGTGGACGGCGCTCGCGTCCAGCGGCTCTTTGCCGCCGTTAATCCGTAAAAAGCCCGCCGCCTGCTCGAAGGTTTTTTCGCCCAAACGCGGTACTTTCAGCAATTTTTTGCGGCTGTCGAACGCGCCGTTTTCATCGCGGTAGGCGACGATGTTTTGGGCAAGGATTTGATTTAAACCGGAAATCCGCGCCAAGAGTGGGGCGGAGGCGGTGTTTACGTCCACGCCGACGGCGTTCACGCAGTCTTCGACCACTGCGTCCAACGATTTGGCGAGCTGGCTTTGGTTCACGTCGTGCTGATACTGGCCCACGCCGATGGATTTGGGGTCGATTTTGACCAGCTCGGCGAGCGGGTCTTGCAGCCTGCGGGCGATGGACACCGCGCCGCGCAGGGAAACATCCAAGCCGGGGAACTCGCGCGCCGCCAGTTCGGACGCGGAATAAATCGATGCGCCGGCTTCGGAAACGACGATTTTGTGCAGCCCCATTTCCGGCATTCCGCGCACCAGTTCGCCCGCGATTTTGTCGGTTTCGCGGCTGGCGGTGCCGTTGCCGATGGCGATGAGCTTCACGCCGTGTTGTTTAATCAGGCGCGACAGCGTTGCTAACATATTGTTTTCTTGATGCAAATAGACGATGACGGTATCCAGCAGCTTGCCCGTGTCGTCCACCACGGCGCATTTCACGCCGTTGCGGTAGCCGGGGTCGAGACCCAAAGTCGTCAGCCGTCCGGCGGGCGCGGCGAGCAGCAAGTCTTTGAGATTACGGGCAAACACGGTAATCGCGTCGGTATCGGCGGCTTCTTTCAGACGACCCAAGGCTTCGAGTTCCAGCGATAAAAAGATTTTCGCGCGCCAAGTCAGGCGCACGGTGTCGCGCAGCCATTTGTGGCCGTCTGAAACCTTGAAGCGGCGGGCGATGATTTGCTCGTATTCGCTTTGCTGGGTAATCGGCGTGTCGTCGGGCTGGTATTTGAGCGCGATGTTCAACACGCCTTCGTTGCGGCCGCGCAAAACCGCCAGCGCGCGGTGGCTGGGCATGGCGCGGACGGGTTCGCGGTGGTCGAAATAATCGCTGAATTTTTCGCCTTCGGTTTCTTTGCCTTCAACGACTTGCGTGTGGATTTCGGCTTCGTTCCACAGCTTGTCGCGCAGCGTGCCGATGAGTTCCGCGTCTTCGGCAAACTGCTCCATCAGAATCGCGCGCGCGCCGTCCAGCGCGGCTTTGGCGTCGGGGACGTTTTCGTTCAGGTAGCCCTGCGCGGCGGCTTCCACGTCTTGCGGCTGCTCGGCAAGCAACATATCAGCCAGCGGCTGCAAACCGTGTTCGCGCGCGATTTGCGCCTTAGTGCGGCGTTTGGGCTTGTAGGGCAGATACAGGTCTTCCAGCGCGGTTTTGTTGTCGGCGGCTTCGATTTGTGCCCTGAGGTCGTCTGAAAGCTTGCCTTGCTCTTCAATGCTTTTTAAAACAACGGCTTTGCGCTCTTCTAACTCGCGCAGGTATTGCAGCCGCTCGGCAAGCTGACGCAGCTGCGTATCGTCCAGCCCGCCCGTGGCCTCCTTGCGGTAGCGGGCGATAAAGGGCACGGTCGCGCCGTCGTCCAAAAGCTCGATGGCGGCGGTGATTTGGGCGGCGGTGGCGGAGAGTTCTTGAGAGAGGATTTGGGTGATGTTCATGGGGGTCCTTTGGATGGGTACGGGCTGCCTGAAAGGCAAATACGATATATTGAGCAATGAATGTTTTGTTTGGAAATAGGGAAGTCTGATTCAAAAATCCAGCCTCACTTTGGCTACTCCATTTTTTCCATTATGGAAGACAGCCTATATTTTGCTGTTCTAATATGTTCATTGATTTTGTTGGCTATGGTTACAAGTTCATTCATTTTGCTTTGCTGTAGTTCTTGGTCGGCTTGTATTTCCAGAAAGTAGAGATAGCTTTTAAAAGTCCCCCAAAACATATTCATTTCCCCATATATCTGATTCATATCACGAGATAAATCTGGAAAAAATAAATCACAATATGCACTGATTAAATCACAGGATGTGCATATTTCTGAATACGTTGCATCGTATTGTTCTGCAGTTATTTGTGCTTCCCTTTTTATATTGATGCCTGTTAAAGAAAACTCACGGGAAATTTTACTTAATAATTGATGAATTTCCAGCAACATTCTTTTTTGTTCTGTTAATTTCTTTTCAATTTGTGCTCTTTGATATTTTTGATGCTCCATTTCTAATTGAAAATCTTGATTAGACTTAGTTACTTTATTGGTGATAAACGCATTGATAACTGTGCCAATTATTGTACCCACTGCCGCTACCTCCTAAAAAGGTAAGAATTTCATTACTCATAATGTTTTAAAAATATTGATTTTCAGCTACTTAAAATTACCAGTTCAACGCTTCTAGCTCAGACATGGTTTTCTTTAGTTAACATGGTAAAGGTCGTCTGAAAAATATTGCCGGTTTATTCCTCATCACATTCTTCGTCATCTTCTTCGTCATAAGAAGTGTAGAGCCAACTGTCCCAGCCGAACAGTTCGAGCAGCGTGTCAAAGCGGTCTTGGTCGGCAGTGCCGATGAATACGCCGCTTGCGTTGCCGTTTTCGGCGAAGCAAAGCAGGATGATTTCGTGAAAGCCGTCGGTGTAGAAGCGTTGGTTTTCTTGGCGGAGTTCTATGATTTCGGTGCGGTTTTGTTGGATAAACTGTACGGCTTGGACATCTGTCGATTCATCGTCCATGATGTTGGCGCAGTAGTGCAGACCGCCCATGGCGGCGTTGGTATAAGCCAATTCCAGCAGTAGGGTGCGGGTGTCGGGCAGGTGCGGCTGCCATTTGTAGCTTTCGGTTTCATCAGTGTAAAAGCCGATATGGACAGGCGGGTTGTCTTGCGCCAAATCGGCTTTAGCAATGCCGCACAGAAATACGCCTTGGTTTTCTTCCATCAGCACCAGATAATCGCCGTCAAAATCTATCTTTTCCAATGGCAACAATCGGTTAAACGATTGATTGACCGCCTCTTTGCCGCCCAATGCACGCAGATATTCGCGCAACATGGCGGGGAAGCGGATGCCTAGGCGTTGTTCGGCAGCGGTGATTTCGGCTTCGGGCAGACCGCAGGGTAGGGGGTCAAGTTGATAGAGGGTGGCGATATTTTGCAGATAATTCATGGAGTAATCTGGTGCAGGGGTCGTCTGAAAAACACGCTATTATAAAGGATTAACTTGGTGCCGAACGTCCTTTCAGACGACCCCTTCCTACATTTTCAGCTAAAATACGCGCCATTAAAGGACAAAGCCATGATGACGCCCGAAACCCAGAAACAGCTCAAAATTACCGACGTTTCCGCCAAGAAGCTCGACAAACTCAACCTCAACACCGCATGGGATTTGGTGTTGCATCTGCCGCTGCGTTACGAGGACGAGACGCACATCATGCCGATTAAGGATGCGCCGATCGGCGTGCCGTGTCAGGTCGAGGGTGAAGTTATCCATCAGGAAGTAACGTTCAAACCGCGCAAGCAGCTGATTGTCCAAATCGCCGACGGTTCCGGCAGCGTCCTTTTTCTGCGTTTCATACACTTTTACGCCAGCCATCAGAAGCAGATGGCGGTCGGCAAACGCATCCGCGCCGTGGGCGAAATCAAACACGGGTTTTACGGCGACGAGATGATTCATCCTAAAATCCGCGATGCCGAGAGCAGCGGTTTGGCGGAAAGCCTCACGCCCGTCTATCCGACTGTAAACGGCTTGAACCAGCCCACTTTGCGCCGCATCATCCAGACGGCGTTGGATGTTACGCCGCTGCACGACACGCTGCCCGATGCCTTATTGGGCCGTCTGAAACTGCCGCACCTCGCCGAAAGCCTGCGCCTTTTGCATTCGCCGCCGCCGAGTTTCACCATCCACCAGCTTTCCGACGGCGCGCTGCCTGCATGGCAGCGGCTCAAATTCGACGAACTTTTGGCGCAACAGCTTTCCATGCGGCTGGCGCGGCAGAAGCGCGTCAGCGGCACGGCGGCGGCATTGGGCGGCGACGGCACGTTGACCCAAGCCCTGCGCCACGCCCTGCCGTTTGCCCTGACCGATGCGCAAGAAAGGGTCGTGTCCGAAATCCGCCGCGACATGGCGCAAACCCACCCCATGCACCGCCTGCTGCAAGGCGATGTTGGCAGCGGCAAAACCATCGTCGCCGCCTTGTCCGCGCTGACCGCCATCGAATCCGGCGCGCAGGCGGCCGTGATGGCGCCGACCGAAATCCTTGCCGAACAGCATTTCATCAAGTTCAAACAATGGCTCGAACCTTTAGGACTCGAAGTCGTCTGGCTCTCCGGCAGCCAGCGCAAAAAAGCCAAAGACGAAGCCAAAGCCAAACTCGCCGACGGCACCGTCAAAATCGCCGTCGGCACGCACGCCCTGTTTTCAGACGACGTCGAGTTTCAAAATCTGGGCTTGGTGATTGTGGACGAACAACACCGCTTCGGCGTCGCCCAACGCCTCGCCCTCAAAAACAAAGGGCGCGACGTCCATCAGTTAATGATGTCCGCCACGCCCATCCCGCGCACGCTCGCCATGAGTTTTTTCGCCGACTTGGACGTGTCCGTCATCGACGAATTGCCGCCCGGGCGCACCCCGATTAAAACCCGCCTCGTCAACAATATCCGCCGCACCGAAGTCGAAGGCTTCGTCCTCAACATCTGCCGCAAAGGGCAGCAGGCATACTGGGTCTGCCCGCTGATTGAAGAAAGCGAAACCCTGCAACTGCAAACAGCTACCGAAACCCTCGAGCAGCTTCAGGCGGCATTGCCCGAACTCAACATCGGCTTGGTACACGGGCGCATGAAAGCCGCCGAAAAAGCCGAAGTCATGGCGGAGTTTGCCGCAGGCCGTCTGAACGTCTTGGTTGCCACCACCGTCATCGAAGTCGGCGTAGATGTGCCCAATGCCGCCCTGATGGTGATCGAACACTCCGAACGCATGGGCTTGGCGCAGCTTCACCAATTACGCGGGCGGGTAGGGCGCGGCGCGGCAGAAAGCGTGTGCGTCCTCCTGTTTGCCGAACCTTTGAGCGAACTCGCTAAAGCTCGGCTGAAAGTCATCTACGAACACACCGACGGCTTCGAAATCGCCCGCCAAGACCTCAACATACGCGGCCCCGGCGAATTTCTCGGTGCGCGCCAAAGCGGCGTCCCCATGCTGCGCTTCGCCAATCTTGAAGAAGACCTACACCTCTTGGAACAAGCGCGCGAAATCGCCCCAATGCTGATTGAACAAAACCCCGAAATCGTCGAAGCGCATCTGGCAAGGTGGCTTGTCAGCAGGGAAGGATATTTGGGCGTGTGAGGTCGTCTGAAAAGGCTTTGCCTGCGGATATAGTGGATTAACTTTAAACCAGAACGGCGTTACCTCGCCTTAGCTCAAAGAGAACGATTTTCTAAGGTGCTGAAGCACCAAGTGAATCGGTTCCGTACTATCTGTACTGTCTGCGGCTTCGTCGCCTTGTCCTGATTTTTGTTAATCCACTATAATGAACAAGGGATGCATGATCGCGCCCCTTGTTGTGCGTTTGAAGGAAAGGGAGATGGTTCCACACAAAAAGGTCGTCTGAAAACTTTTTCAGACGACCTTTTAGACTTTATAGAGAACAGATTTATTTCGTGCCGTAATTGGGTTGCAGCAGGGCGCAGGGTTGGCGTTCCCTGCGGCTGCGGCGGCTTCGTCCGGCGATGGTGCCGCAGGCGGCGCCGGGATCAGCTTTGTCCGCTTGGGGGGATTTGTCGCCGCGGTCATTACGCTCGTTACGTTCATTGCGTTCGCTGCGGTTGTTCCGTTCGGAACGGTTTCTGTCGCTGCCGCGGCTGCGTGTTGGGGCGGCTTGGGTGTCTGCGGCGGCATCGCCGTCGGCGTCCGCGCCCCACCAGTTCGGCTCGAAGCCTTCGATGCGTTCGACTGCCAAGTCGTTGCCGGTCAGCTCTTTGATGGCTTCAAACATTTTCTGTTCGGTTTTATCCATCAGGGAAATGGCGACGCCGTCCGCGCCTGCTCTGCCGGTGCGTCCGATGCGGTGGACGTAGTCTTCGGGCTGGGTCGGCAGTTCGTAGTTGATGACGAAGGGCAGCTCGGCGATGTCCAGTCCGCGTGCAGCGACGTCGGTGGCAACAAGAACGCGCAGGCTGCCTTCTTTGAAGGCGTTGAGGGTTTCGAGACGGCTTTGCTGGGATTTGTCGCCGTGGATGGATTGGGCGGCGAGGTTGCGGCGCATGAGGTCGCGGGTCACTTGGTCGACGCTTTGTTTGGTTTTGCAGAATACGATGACTTGGTTCATCTGCAAATCGACAATCAGCCGCTCTAAAAGATTGCGTTTTTTGAGTGCGTCAACGGCGATGATGTGCTGCTCGACATTGGCGCTGGTGGTGTTTTGCGCGGCGACTTCGACGATTTCGGGCGCATTCATGAAGTCTTTGGCGAGTTTGCGGATGGGCGGGGCAAACGTTGCGGAAAAGAGTAGGGTTTGGCGTGGCTTGGGCAGCATCTGCATGATTTTGCGGATGTCGTCGATGAAACCCATATCCAACATACGGTCGGCTTCGTCGAGGACGACGATTTCGACTTTATTTAGGTTGATGTTTTTCTGTTTGACGTGGTCAAGCAGCCGGCCGACGGTGGCGACGACGATTTCGCAGCCGGCGCGCAGGTCGGCGGTTTGTTTGTCCATGTTGACGCCGCCGAAAAGGACGGTGTGCCGCAACGGCAGGTTTTTGATGTAACCCTGCACGTTTTGGTCGATTTGGTCGGCAAGTTCGCGCGTTGGGGTCAATACGAGCATACGCACGGGGTGCATCGCGGGCGAGGTACTGGAAGTGGCGTAGCGTTTGAGGCGTTCCAGGCTGGGCAGCATAAAGGCGGCGGTTTTTCCTGTGCCGGTTTGGGCGGCGGCGAGCAAGTCGTGGCCGGCGAGTGCTTTGGGGATGGCGGCGGCTTGGATGGGCGTCGGGTTTTCATAACCTTGTTCGGTCAGCGCGGAAACGATTTCGCTGCCAAGCCCGAGTGAGGCGAATGGATTCATGGCGGTATCTTTCTGTCCGGACGGGATGCGGAATACCGCATGGGGTCGTCTGAAACGGGAGGATGTTTTGATTGTGTGTTCGGTAGGATGCCGCCGGCAAAGTGTGCGGCCGGTTTACGGCAAACCGCAGAAGTGGGGATGTGGTCTCTGCGGTATGGAAAGGTAAGCGGGATTATGCCATAAAACCCTTGCGCCGCCCAACGGCAGGCGGTCGGGGCATGGTTGTTCGACTGCGTTGCCGAGTCGGTAAGGGGATTTTTTACATTGTCATGCCGGCGGCGTTTATGTCCCTTAAATTTTTGAAACCGCTTATCATTTCCTGACGGCATTTACTGTCATAGTTCAAACTTATCGAAAACTTTCATATGTAAATGAAACTAAATCGTACTGATGGGACTCTGTTTTGAGACAGACGCAAATTTGCGCTGTAAACCATCAATCACAATAGGAATATACGACATGAAAACTTTATTGATCGCCGTTGCCGCTGCAAGCCTGATGCTGGGTGCCTGCTCTAGCAGCAAAACTACTGAAGAAGCTAAAACCCCTAGCGTAAGCGTTGAAGAGGCAATCGCTCAATGTCAACAAGCTTCCGGTGCAAACCAAGACCGCGCCGTGTTCGATGCCTGTATGAAAGACAAAGGCTACCAACGCAGCGCCGCTGAAGGCGCAGCCGCTGCCGCTGCTTCTGCACCTGCCGCACAATAAGCACAGCTAGGAATTATTGATGTATCACCCGATCTGTTCGGGGTCATACATCAACAATTTCTCGCCATGCTTGTTCCGCCTGATTCCATTCACTCCCGGAAGGTAGGGCGGGCGCAAACGGAAAGGTCGTCTGAAAACAGTTTTCAGACGACCTTTCCGTTTGTTTTATCCGGCGGATTCGGTTATTACAAGGCGCGGTCGAAATACAGTGGCACACCCGATGCTTCGCTCATGCGCAGCAGGTAGTCCATAACCTTCTGCGGCCACTCGACGCCGCGCACAACGGTCAGGTTGCGCAATATCGGGAACACCAACACGTCTTCCATACCGGCTTCACCGTTCAAGCCTGCGCCGCCTTCGGTCATCAGCGTTTCCAGTTCCGCCAAATCCTCGTGCAGCCGTTCCACATATTGACCGGTTTTGTCCAAATTGGTGGCAAAGCTGCCGATGTTTTTCTCTTTTTTGTCCGTGAAATATTTCACCGCTTCCGGCGTTTCAAATTCGGGCAAACCGATTTTCACGACGCGCGGATGGACGAGTTTGGTGTTGTAGCCGCCCACGTTGTCAAACCACGCCTGTATTTCCGGGCGGATTTCATTTTTCAGACGACCCTCGCGGTCAAGATAGCGGACAACGTCCAAACTCTCGCCCATAAACGAACCGTCTTCTTTTTGCAGGATAGGCACTTGTTTTGCGCCAATCATGCCGATGGGCGTCGCCTCGTCGTCATTTGCCAGCACGACTTCTTCAACGTCCGCGCCCAACAGCCCCGCCGCCATCCGCGCCCGCACGCAATAGGGGCAATGGTCGTAGTAATACAGTTTCATTAAAAATCCTCCGAAAATGGGTTTGATTGGGCAAAGGCCGTCTGAATGCCTCACGCAAAAGGATTATCCTGCCAAATATCTTTGGAAGCCATATCTGATAACGTGTTTATACGGCCGGGATATATGCAGTATTTTCTCCGGGCAGTATAACCGATGTTGAAATTTCCGTCGGATACACGACATCAGCGGCTGTCTCTGCTGAAATTTCACCTGCCAACTCATTGTAAATTCCTTTGTCGTTTTGGAAATCAATATCGGCAACCTTGCGCCTTTCCCCGTTTTCCAAAACCACTTCTGATTCAAATAATATTTTATTATCGGCTTCATCTTTCAGATTGATTTCTGCAAAATCCAAAGAGATCGACTGGATATCCCAGTCGGACAATAGAGAAAGCTCTCCTTCCTCCGTTTTCCCGTTACTGTTTTCGTCATGCCAGATTCTTAGCTCGCCCCACAATTCATCATATTGATTAATGATATTATTATTGTCGCTGTCCAAATCTTTCAAAGCTTCTACGCCGTTTTCTGCGCGCTTGCCGTCAGACATAACTGTTGCCTCACCAAACATCTCCGTTCCGTCGTTTACTTGGTGATAAAATAATTTTTTTTATATTGAATATAAGATATTTCCTTGCTACATCTCATATTTTCTTGGTTATCATGCATAAAGTATAGAGATACACTATCATGAATAGACAATCTTGCATGAAAATTCTTAATATGACCGTTGTTGTCAATAGCCTCTAATGATTTTTCTAAGTTGTCAATATCCTTTAATGATTTTCCAAAACTTACAGCAGAATCAGAACAAAATATCGGTCTAAACATTGGATGCCAACCAATGCTTGGCAGGGGCAAATCCTCGGGATAACGGTTGTCAGGAAACAGCGAACGGTAATGCTTTAAATAATCAGGCGTTGCTTCGATTTCTAAAAAAGTACTGCCGTTGTAGTTGGTCTGATGCACTACCGTAAAGCCGTCGGTCGGCCGTTTTAGCTTACGCCGCCTGTGTTTGAGCCATTTTTGCCGCTCTGCCTTGTCTTTCCATCTGAGTACCGCCTGTTTTTCTCCGTCAGGCCGCAAACGGCCGGAAAGCCGCAGATAGCGCCGGTACACGGGAATCTGCCACTTTTTCGCTAAATCTTCAGGCGGCATATCAAGCAAACAGGCACTATGCACCGTGCCTGCCATCTGCCTGAACAAACTCTCGAAGCTATTTACAGGATAAAGCTGCCCGCAGCCCGTTGCGTCATCCGCATATGCTTGAGAAACAGAGACCGTCTGAATGCCGCTATCGGCATGAGACAAAATGGGCAGCAACATGGCCGGCCACAACAAAGCAGCTAAAAATTTCACACTCATCTCCTTCTTCATAAAAATTATTACTTGCATTGATATTATTTCCAATATTTTTTCACTGCAAGCACATTTACACGCTAATTGTTTGTTTTATTTTGATGTTTATATGTTATTGCAAGTTGGGTAGCCCAGGCCGTCTGAAACATGCTTTGTCGCAAAATACGGGCAAGCTGCTACAATACAGCCGCTATGTCGAAACAAAACAAACGGAGAAACGGCACGCCATGAGCAACACACGACAAACACCGGAAATCCCCGCCGCACCGCTGCAAGAATCCCGCGCGTGGTTTGACGCGCACACCGCCGGTTTGCCCGAACCTGCGCAAAAGCTGCTTCAGACGGCCTTGTCGCTGGCCGAGACGCATTATCCTGCCGATGCGGCCACGCCTGCGGGCGAGCCGCTTTTGGCGCACCTTTTGGGTGCGGCGCGTATGGTGAACGAATTGGATTTGCTGCCCGATGCGGTGGCCGCCACGCTTTTGGCCGACATCGTGCGTTTTGTGCCCGACTGGCGCGAGCTGCTCACGGAACGCTGCAACAGCACCGTCGCCGAGCTGGTCAAAGGTGTGGACGAAGTGCAGAAGCTCACCCACTTTGCCCGTGTGGACAGCCTTGCCACGCCTGAAGAGCGCGCCCAACAGGCGGAAACCATGCGTAAAATGCTGCTGGCGATGGTAACTGACATCCGCGTCGTGTTGATCAAGCTCGCCATGCGTACCCGCACCATGCAGTTTCTCAGCAATATCCCCGACAGCCCCGAAAAACGCGCCGTCGCCAAAGAAACCCTCGACATCTTCGCCCCGCTCGCCAACCGTCTGGGCGTGTGGCAGCTCAAATGGCAGCTCGAAGACCTCGGCTTCCGCCATCAAGAACCCGAAAAATACCGCGAAATCGCGCTGCTTTTGGACGAAAAACGCACCGAACGCCTCGAATACATCGAAAACTTCCTCAACATCCTGCGCGGCGAGCTCAAAAAATACAACGTCCATTTTGAAGTCGCCGGTCGTCCGAAACACATCTACTCCATTTACAAAAAAATGGTGAAGAAAAAACTCAGCTTTGACGGGTTGTTCGACATCCGCGCCGTGCGGATTTTGGTCGATACCGTTCCCGAGTGTTACACCACGCTGGGTATCGTCCACAGCCTTTGGCAGCCCATTCCCGGCGAGTTCGACGACTACATCGCCAACCCCAAAGGCAACGGCTATAAAAGTTTGCACACCGTCATCGTCGGCCCGGAAGACAAAGGCGTGGAAGTGCAAATCCGCACCTTCGATATGCACCAATTCAACGAATTCGGTGTCGCCGCCCACTGGCGTTACAAAGAGGGCGGCAAGGGCGATTCCGCCTACGAGCAGAAAATCGCCTGGTTGCGCCAACTCTTGGACTGGCGCGAAAACATGGCGGAAAGCGGCAAGGAAGACCTCGCCGCCGCCTTCAAAACCGAGCTTTTCAACGACACGATTTACGTCCTGACCCCGCACGGCAAAGTCCTCTCCCTGCCCACCGGCGCCACCCCCATCGACTTCGCCTACGCCTTACACAGCAGCATTAGCGACCGCTGCCGCGGCGCGAAAGTCGAAGGGCAAATCGTGCCGCTGTCCACCCCGCTCGAAAACGGACAGCGCGTCGAAATCATCACCGCTAAAGAAGGGCATCCTTCCGTCAACTGGCTCTACGAAGGCTGGGTCAAATCCAGCAAGGCAATCAGCAAAATCCGCGCCTACATCCGCCAGCAAAACGCCGACACCGTGCGCGAAGAAGGCCGCGTCCAACTCGACAAACAGCTTACCAAACTCACGCCCAAACCCAACCTGCAAGAACTTGCCGAAAACCTCGGCTACAAAAAACTCGACGACCTCTACACCGCCGTCGGACAGGGCGAAATTTCCAACCGCGCCATCCAGAAAGCCTGCGGCACGCTGAACGAACCGCCGCCCGTACCCGTCAGCGAAACCACCATCGTCAAACAGTCCAAAATCAAAAAAGGCGGCAAAACAGGTGTACTCATCGATGGCGAAGACGGTTTGATGACCACGCTTGCCAAATGCTGCAAACCCGCACCACCCGACGATATTGTCGGCTTCGTTACCCGCGAACGCGGCATTTCCGTCCACCGCAAAACCTGCCCCTCTTTCCAACACCTCGCCGAACAAGCGCCTGAAAAAGTGTTGGACGCAAGCTGGGCGGCGTTGCAGGAAGGACAAGTGTTCGCCGTCGATGTCGAAATCCGCGCTCAGGACCGCTCAGGCCTTTTACGCGACGTATCCGACGCACTCGCCCGCCACAAACTCAACGTTACCGCCGTGCAAACCCAGTCCCGCGACTTGGAAGCCAGCATGAGGTTCACGCTCGAAGTCAAACAGGTCAACGACCTCCCGCGCGTCCTCGCCAGCCTCGGCGATGTCAAAGGCGTGTTGAGCGTCACGCGCTTGTAAGGAGGAGCAAAAGGTCGTCTGAAAAACGGGTTTCAGGTTTTTCAGACGACCTTTTTGGCGAGTTTGGTATCGTAATCGACATTGGAAATATCTGTCCTGTCCTTCCTGCTTGTACGGAAATGACGGCAATTTGAGCAGCTTCGATAAATCGCTGTCTGCCTTTTAAAAACAGCCAAGCTTGTAAATCAAAGGTCGTCTGAAAACTGCAATATGCGGTTTCAGACGACCTTTTGTGTTGCCAAGTTCAAAGCAAGGCTGAACCTAATTTGGGCGAGAATCAGTGATCGACGGTGATGCCTTTGCTTTCCTGCTGTTTCTGTTCGTCCAGTTTCTTTTGCAGCGTGTCGCACGGGGTGTCGCAGTCGCAGACTTTTTTCATGCCCAGCGAGGAGATGCCGCCGCAGCTGCCTTTGATGGTGCGTTTGGAGAAAATATAGCCGACCGCCATGCCGAGGATGACGAGGAGGAAGAGGCCGAAGGTGAGGAGTAGGGTTTTCATGATGGTGTTCCTGTGGGGATGGATATGAGTCTGTAGATATTAATGGAGTAGTTTTTTAAACGCGCCGGACATTTCGGTATGGTAGCCGTTTTGGTCGCGGATAATCAGGAAAACGGCGAGGTTTTGCTGTTCGGCGAGTTTGAGGGCTTCGGTTTCGCCGAGTACGAAAAGTCCGGTGGACAGGCCGTCGGCGGTGGTGGCGTTGTCGGCGACGACGCTGATGGAGGCGAGGCGGTGCGACAGCGGGCGGCGGGTTTTGGGGTCGATGATGTGGGACAGCCGCCTGCCTTGCGGGTCAACGTGGAAAATGCGGTAGTCGCCGGAGGTGGCGAGGGAGCGGTTGTCGAGGGGGACGACGATTTGGGTATTGCCGCCTTGGACGATGTTGGGCTGTTCGATGCCGATGCGCCAAGGTTCGCCTTTGGCATTGCAGCCTTTGCCGTGCAGTTCGCCGCCGATTTCGACAAGGTAGTTTTGGATGCCGAGTTTTTCAAGTTCGCCTGCCACTTTGTCCACGCCGAAGCCTTTGGCGATGGAGGAGAGGTCGAGATAGGTTTCGGGCCGGGTTTTGGCGAGGGTGGCTTGTTTGCCGTTTTGCGTGAGGATGATTTTGTCCGTACCGGTTTGGGCGGCGGCTTTGTCGATTTCGGCCTGGGTGGGTTCGCGGGTGATTTCTTTGTTCGGTCCGAAGCCCCAAAGGTTGACGAGCGGGCCGACGGTTACGTCGAGCGCGCCTTGTGTGAGGCGGTTGAGGCGTAAGGCTTCGGCGGTTACGGCGGCGAAATCGGCGGAAACGGGCATGGGTTTGCGGGTCTCGCGCATTTGGTTGAAGCGGCTGATTTCGGAGTCTTCGCGGTAGGTGGACATTTGGCGGTTGACTTCTTCGAGTGCGCCGTCAATCTGCTTTTTTACGGCTTCAGGCGCGGGCGGGTTGGGAAGGTCGTCTGAAAGGTATTTGACGGTATAGGTCGTGCCCATCGTTTCGCCCTGAAGCACGGTTTGTTCGGATGTTTTTTTGCTGCACGCGCCCAAGGGCAGGGTAAAGATGAGGGCGGCGGCAAGGGCGGGAATGGCGGAGGGCAGGTGCATGATAGGGTGTTCGGGTGTTTTCAGACGACGTATTGTAACGTAAAACGCAAGGGCGCGCGGCTTGCGGGGGCGGGGCTTTTCTGCTAACATCCGCGCTGCATTAAGAGTTGGGAATTCCATGCCAACCTGCTTTTCAGACGGAAAGGTAAGGTGGACGGCTGCAAAGCCGATGTGGTCCGAGAGGGCAATTCAAATCCCCCCGCTTGATGCGGGAATTTTTTTGTCCGTATGTTCTGTACGGGCAGGATTCCGAACCGTTTTATCCAAGTAGGAATATTTATCATTTGGATGGAGCGCAGGTGGAAATTTTGTTATGATTTCCGTTGTGGGACGTATGATGAAACAACAGGTCGTCTGAAAGCAGACGGCTTGTTTTTGAAGGAAAATATTGAAATGAGCGAATATCTGTTTACTTCCGAATCGGTTTCCGAAGGCCATCCGGACAAAGTAGCCGACCAAGTGTCCGATGCGATTTTGGATGCGGTTTTGGCGCAAGACCCCAAAGCGCGCGTCGCGGCGGAAACTCTGGTAAACACCGGTTTGTGCGTGTTGGCGGGTGAAATCACCACCACCGCCCATGTGGACTACATCAAAGTCGCACGCGAAACCATCAAACGCATCGGCTACAACTCGTCCGAGCTGGGCTTTGATGCCAACGGCTGCGCGGTCGGCGTGTACTACGACCAGCAATCCCCCGACATCGCCCAAGGCGTGAACGAAGGCGAAGGCATCGACCTGAACCAAGGCGCGGGCGACCAAGGCCTGATGTTCGGCTACGCCTGCGACGAAACCCCGACCCTGATGCCGTTTGCCATCTATTACAGCCACCGCCTGATGCAGCGTCAAAGCGAATTGCGCAAAGACGGCCGCCTGCCGTGGCTGCGTCCCGACGCAAAAGCGCAGTTGACCGTGGTTTACGACAGCGAAACCGGCAAAGTAAAACGCATCGACACCGTCGTCCTGTCCACCCAGCACGACCCTGCCATCAGCCATGAAGAACTGAGCAACGCCGTGATTGAGCAGATTATCAAGCCTGTTCTGCCGCCCGAAATGCTGACTGCCGAAACCAAATACCTGATCAACCCGACCGGCCGCTTCGTCATCGGCGGCCCGCAAGGCGACTGCGGTCTGACCGGCCGCAAAATCATCGTCGATACCTACGGCGGCGCAGCTCCGCACGGCGGCGGCGCATTCTCCGGCAAAGACCCGTCCAAAGTGGACCGTTCCGCCGCTTACGCCTGCCGTTATGTCGCGAAAAACATCGTTGCCGCAGGTTTGGCAACCCAATGTCAGATTCAGGTTTCCTACGCCATCGGCGTTGCCGAACCGACTTCGATTTCCATCGACACTTTCGGCACAGGCAAAATCAGCGAAGACAAACTGATTGCCTTGGTTCGCGAACATTTCGACCTGCGCCCCAAAGGCATCGTCCAAATGCTCGACCTCTTGCGCCCAATTTACAGTAAATCCGCCGCCTACGGCCATTTCGGCCGCGAAGAGCCTGAGTTTACTTGGGAGCGCACTGACAAAGCTGCCGCATTGAAAGCAGCCGCAGGCGTCTAAAAAAGCATAAAGGTCGTCTGAAAGGGAGTTTCAGACGACCTTTGCCGTCCCGAGTCAAAAACTTTTTGGCAAACGAAGTATCATAATGTTTTACAAAAAAAGCAGCGCGGCACTGTGTTTCCTTGCTGCGCCGTCTTTTACCCGTCCACCAATAAAATAAAACTGAAGGAATACATCATGAAAAAATGGCTGCTGGCTGTTTTGCCCGTCACCGCACTGGCCGCTCCGCCCCAAGGCTTTTATCAAAATTACCAAGACTGGGACATCGCTTGCGACAATACCGGCACATGCCGTCTTGCTGGATATCAGGCGGACGAAACAGAAACGCCGGTTTCCATCTTGTTTACCCGAAAAGCGGGGGCGAGCGCCGCCGTTGCCGGCGAAGTTTCCCTGCTGCCGTTTAACGACGATGATAGGCAGCTCGCCCGTGTGGCAGCCCGCAGTGAATTGATGCTGAACGGCAAATCACTGGGCAAATTGGTGTTGAACAAAAAAGGCACAGGCAAATTGAGCAGCGCGCAAACCAACGCCTTGCTCGAAGCATTGAAAAAAGAAAGCAAAATCAGCATCCGCGCGGGAAAATATGAATGGCACTTGTCCGACAAAGGCGCGGCGGCGGCAATGTTGAAAGCGGACGAATTCCAAGGTCGTCTGAATACGCCTTCCGCGCTGATACGCAAAGGCAACAGCAGTCAGGCAGTCCTCAGCCCGCAGCCCAAACCCGTCATCCGCGCCGTTGCCGTACCGAAAACAGCAGGCGATATACTGGAGCAAGACACACCGCGCCACAGCGCCGTCATGAAGCTGCTGCGCAACAGCAACCGCGTTTCCGAAGGCGACGATAATTACTGTCCTGCCCTGCATAATAAAGAGCAAATGGGTTGGAACCGCAGCCTGTATGTCCATCCGCTCAACGATCGTCAGGTTTTGATTTCGGCCATCTGTATCGGCGGTGCTTATCAAACCAGCGGCTACTATGCCATTGCCGATAAAGAGTTGACCAAAATCGAACAAGTGCTGCCGCCGATGGTATACGGCGGGCACGGCGGATTCGACGAGAAAACAGCCACCCTCAGCGGCAGCTTCAAAGGCCGCGGCATAGGCGACTGCTGGACAAGCAATACGGCGGTATGGGACGGCAAGAGCTTCGTCCGCAGCGAGGAACACACTACCGGCTCGTGCAAAGGCTTTACCGGCGGTGCGTGGTGGTTGCCGATTTTTGATGCCCGCGTCGAGCGTTAAAATACGCCGAATATCGAAACAGACGGCAAAAGCCGTTTCAAAAATGCCCGCAAGATTGAGCGATTTTGCGGGCATTTGCTACACGCGGGCGATGTTTGGAAGGGAAAAGGCGCGGCAGCAGAATGCCCGTTTTCAGACGACCTTTTTCCTTATACAATACGCTTGGATTTTATATATTCTGATATAAAGGATACGGATTATGTTCGGCAAACAACTCTTTGAAGAAGTCAGCGCAAAAATCAGCGAAACCATCGCCAACAGCCCCGCCAAAGACATGGAGAAAAACGTCAAAGCCATGCTCGGCAGTGCGTTCAACCGTATGGATTTGGTTACGCGCGAAGAATTCGACATCCAGCAGCAGGTTTTGATTAAAACCCGCACCAAATTGGTCGAGCTGGAAGAGCGTCTGGCAAAACTCGAAGCCGCGCAAGAGCCTGAGCAGACTGCATTGGAAGCTGCCGAAGCCGCAGCCGAAGAAGCCGTCGAAGAAATCAAACAGCAAACCGAAGCCGGCGAATAAGGTCGTCTGAAACATGTCGCTTGCCTTGGTTTACAGCCGCGCCTTGAGCGGCATGAATGCGCCGTTGGTCGAAGTGGAAGCCCACCTTGCCAACGGCCTGCCTCATTTCAATATCGTCGGATTGCCCGACACCGAAGTCAAAGAAAGCCGCGACCGTGTGCGCGCCGCCATCATCCAAAGCGGTTTCGACTTCCCCGCCAAAAAAATCACCGTCAACCTCGCCCCCGCCGACCTACCCAAAGAATCGGGGCGTTTCGACCTGCCGATTGCGCTGGGCATCCTCGCCGCATCCGGGCAAATCGCACCCGAAAAGCTCGCGCAATACGAGTTTGCCGGCGAACTGGCGCTTTCCGGCATGTTGCGCCCCGTGCGCGGCGCGTTGGCGATGGCATGGCAGGGTATGCAGGCGGGACGTTCTTTCGTCTTGCCGCAGGAAAACGCAGAGCAAGCCGCCGTGATGCGCGGCATTACCGTTTACGGTGCGCGTTCGTTAGGTGAAGTCGCCGCCCATTTGAACGGCATCGAACCTTTGGCGCAAACCGCCTGCCAAGTCCCGCAGAGGTCGTCTGAAAACGCCAAACTGCCCGACCTCATTGATGTCAAGGGTCAACATACTGCCCGCCTTGCTTTGGAAATCGCTGCTGCGGGCGGACACAGCCTCTTGATGATGGGCCCGCCGGGAACGGGCAAATCCATGCTTTCCCAACGGCTGCCCGGCATTCTGCCGCCTTTGACCGAAGACGAATTGGTCGAAGTGTGGGCGTTGCGTTCGCTCCTGCCCAATCATCAGCAACAACTCGACAGCCACCGTCCTTTCCGCAGCCCGCACCACAGCGCCAGCTCGGCAGCCATGGTCGGCGGCGGTTCCGACCCGCGTCCGGGCGAAATTTCATTGGCGCATCACGGTGTTTTATTTTTGGACGAGCTGCCCGAGTTTGACCGCAAAGTTTTAGAAGTTTTGCGCGAACCTTTGGAAAACGGCGAAATCCACATTTCCCGTGCGGCGCGCCAAGCCGTCTATCCCGCCAAATTCCAGCTTGTCGCCGCCATGAACCCGTGTCCTTGCGGTTATCTCGGGCATCCCGTCAAACCCTGCCGCTGCACGCCCGAAAGCGTCGCGCGTTACCGCAGTAAAATTTCCGGCCCGCTGCTCGACCGCATCGATTTGACCATCGAAGTCCCCAGCCTGTCCGCCGCCGAACTGATGCAGCAGGAAGCGGGGGAAAGCAGCGCCGTCGTGTTGGCGCGCGTGATCGCCGCCCGCGACAAGCAATACGCGCGGCAGGGCAAAGTCAATGCCGCCTTGAGCGTCAGTGAACTCGACACGTCCGCCCGCATCCAAAAAGAAGCGCAGGAAGCCTTGGGCAGCCTGTTGGAAAAACTCTCCCTCTCCGCCCGCAGCTTCCACCGCATCATGCGCGTGGCGCGTACACTGGCAGATTTGGCGGGCGATGAAGAAGTCGGCAGAAGCCATGTTTTGAAAGCCGTCAGCTTCCGCCGCGCGTTGTAAGGTTTTTCAGACGACCTTGGGTACTGAAAACGGAAGATTCAAAGTATAGTGGATTAACTTTAAACCAGTACGGCGTTGCCTCGCCTTAGCTCAAAGAGAACGATTCTCTAAGGTGCTGAAGCACCAAGTGAATCGGTTCCGTACTATCTGTACTGTCTGCGGCTTCGTCGCCTTGTCCTGATTTAAATTTAATCCACTATAAAAGTTTAGACAGATCGGGTATCTTGCTGGTGTGTCCAATGCGGAGTATTCTGTTTGGGCAAAAGAAGCCCGTCGTCGGTCAATTGTCAGCGCGTCCTAACATCACGGCGGTTTTCGTAAAAACCATGTAAACAAACGGCGCATTTTTGCCCAATATAAAGGATATTGATAAAATGACCCGTCCCTGCCGATGGCAGCAGCAGATTCCTCTGCCGCCAAAAGGTCGTCTGAACGGCATCATCAATATAGGTATCTCATGAATAAGAACACTCAATACGGCAAAGGCCTTTTCGGCTTTTTCTTCGGCCTCATCCTCGCCACCGGCGTGATCGGGGGCATCCTGTATTTTCTGAATCAAGACACCCCGAACGCCTTCAAGGGCGCGACCGAGCCTCAAAAACAGCAAACCGAGCCTGAAATCCTCAAGCCGCAGGAAAAATCCAAACCTGAATCCAAGCCTGAGGCTGAAGAGCAGCCTGTCGTCGTTCCCGTAGAGAAAGAGCGTCCGGCAGAAGAAGCCAAGCCCGAACAGAAACGCAGCGAAGCCGACGACGATGCGGCAGCCAAAGAAAAAGAGCGCGCAGACAAAGAAGCGAAAGAAAAGGCAGATAAAGCCAAAGCCGAGAAAGAACGCGCGGACAAAGAAAAAGCGGAAAAAGAGCGTGCCGTCCATGAAGCGGAAGACGAAGCCCGCGAAGCAGAAAAAGCCCTGCGCGAAGCTGAAAAAGAAGACAAAGAATCTGCCGAACGCGAGTTGAGACAAAAACTTGCCGAGAAAAAGGCAGAGCTTGCGAAAAAACGCGCAGAAAAAGAAAAAGCCGACAAAGAAGCCGTCGATAAAGCCAAAAAGGCAGCCGAGTTGACGGACAAACAAAAAGCGCGCGCCGAGCGCAAACTTGCCGAGAAAAAAGCGGCTGAGAAGAAAGCCGCCGAAGCCAAGAAAACCGAAACGGCCAAAACCAACAAACCGACCCCCGAGCAAATCCTGAACAGCGGCAGCATCGAAAAAGCCCGTCAGGAAGCAAATAAAGGCGCGGCGAAAGAAGCGAAGAAAGCCGAGGCGGACAAACAAACCGCCAAAGCCGACAACGCCAAAGCCGAAGCCAAAACAGCGGAAGGCGGTAAAAAAATCATCCTGCAAATGGGTTCGTACGCCGACCGCAACAGCGCCGACGCGCAACGTGCCAAACTCGCCATGCTGGGCATTTCGTCCAAAGTGGTCGAGCGCACCAACGGCGACAAAACCGTTTACCGCGTACAAAGCAACAGCATGTCGTCTGAAGCCGCAAAAAACGTTCAGAAAGACTTGCAAAAACACAATATCAACAGCCTGGTGCGTTCGGCACAATAAGGAGGCGGCAATGAAACGGACAACCAAACCGGCAGCCGTCCTCCTCAGCCTCGCGCTTGCCTTTTCCGCAAGCGCGCAGGCTGCGGTCGAAGGCGTGGATTACACGGTTTTGAACAAACCGATTCCGCAACGAGACGCATCCAAAATCGAAGTTTTGGAATTTTTCGGCTATTTCTGCATACATTGCCAAAACTTTGATCCCGTCTTGCTGTCATACAGCAAAACTTTCCCGAAAGACGTTTACCTGCGTACCGAACACGTCGTCTGGATGCCTGAAATGCTGGGCTTGGCGCGGGTTGCCGCGGCGGTTAACGCTTCGGGTTTGAAGTATCAGGCAAACCCCGCTATTTTCAAAGCCGTACACGAACAGAAAATCAATTTGGCGGATACCGCCACTTTCAAAAGCTGGGCGGCGGCACAAAAAAGCTTTGACAGCAAAAAACTGATTGCCGCATACGACGCACCCGCCAGCCTCGCAGCCGCTAAAAAAATGCAAAGCCTGACCGAGACTTACCGTATCGACGGCACGCCGGACGTCATCGTCGGAGGCAAATATCGGGTCATATTCAGCAGCGATTGGGCGAATGGGCAGAAAATCATAGGCGAGCTGATTAACAAAGTCCGCCAAGAGCATCCCGGCAAAGCCGCGCGCTGACGGAATTTAGCCAGACAGTTTCGGAATGACCGTAAAGATAAGGCGGTTTCCGAACTGTCTGTTTGTTTTGGGCGGCGTAAAATTCATAAAAACGATACTGCTGAGGGATGGGGTAAATACAGTCATACCGCAGCAGTTTTCCGATTCTGATACCGCTTCATCCTGAAATCCAGACGGGCAAACGTCGTCTGAAAACCAAAAAGAAAGCAATATGGACATTTTGACTCTATTAAAAGCCCTGCTTATGGGCATTGTGGAAGGCTTGACGGAATTTCTGCCGATTTCAAGTACCGGCCACTTGATTGTATTGGGCGACTTGCTCAATTTCCACAGCAACGGCAAAGTCTTTGAAATCGCCATCCAACTGGGCGCGGTGCTTGCCGTGATTTTTGAATACCGTCAACGTTTCACCTCCGTTTTGTCCGGACTGGGCAAAGACCGTACCGCCAACCGCTTCGTGTTGAACCTTGCCATCGCATTCGTGCCTGCCGCTTTGATGGGATTTCTGTTTAGAAAACAAATTAAATTATATCTATTTAACCCAAAAACCGTGGCTATCATGCTGGTGTTGGGTGGACTCTTTATTCTGTGGGTCGAAAGACGCCAAAGCAAAGTCAAACCTAAAGTCAAAAGCGTGGATGAAATGCGTCCAATTGACGCGCTTGTGGTCGGCTGCGCCCAAGTGTGCGCGCTGGTGCCGGGGACTTCGCGTTCGGGCAGTACGATTATGGGCGGTATGCTGTGGGGCATCGAGCGAAAAGCCGCGACCGAATTTTCTTTCTTCCTCGCCGTGCCGATGATGATTGCCGCCACCGGCTATGACGTATTTAAACACTATGAACTCTTCACGTTGCAGGATATCGGGCTGATTGCCGTCGGTTTTATCGCCGCCTTCTTGGCAGGTTTCTTAGCGATTAAATCGCTGTTGAAATTCGTGTCCAGTAAAAACTACGTTCCGTTTGCCTATTACCGCATCGTCTTCGGCGGATTGATTCTGCTGACTTCGCATATGGGCTGGGTCAAATGGACTGCATGATGTTGAAGTAGGAATAACCTGCCCATGATAAAAGGTCGTCTGAAAACCTCGAAAACAAGGTTTTCAGACGACCTTTGATTTGTTCGGATACACCATATCGCAATATGGTTCAAGCAGCGCCGTAGGGGATTTTTCCTGTCAAATCCAGATGCAGGAATGAAAGTTCCAGATTGTCGGTTTAACGCAGGGGTCGTCTGAAAAACCATCGTTTAAGGTTTTTCAGACGACCTTTTGATAAGAACTTCAGACAGGATTATTCGATGATTTCGGTGAAAACGACGGTTTTGCCACCGCGGGTAAGCGTGGCGAAGCCGTCCTGAAGCTGCCATATTGTGCTTGCGTTGCGGTATTCCGTGGTTTTGGTCATCGAATGGGTTTGCGTTAGTTTTTCGACCGTACTCCCCTGACGCAGTTCGACCGTCATCGGGCTGTTGCTGTTGACGTAGATGGCGGAGATGCGGCTGCCGTCGGCGGCTTGGTAGCGGATGGCGTTGTTTTGCGCTTCGGCGACGATGGCGAGAGGGGCATCGGGGCGGACGGCTTTATACGAACCGCAGGCGGTACACAGTCCGAGCAACAGCAGGAGGGCGTATCTCTTCATAGCGTCTCAATAATGGTGGTGGGGAATGTGGCCTTCGAGATGGTAACGCGTTCCGCAGTAGGGGCATTCGATGTCGCTGTCGGACTGAATCGGGAGGAAGACGCGCGGATGACCGTTCCAAGTTTCGTGGTTGGGACCGGAGCAGTGCAGCGGCAGGTCTTTGGGGTAGATAATGACGGTTTCGGTGTTTGCGTTCATGATTTTTCCTTGGTAAGTCCGACCTTATTGTACGATATATCGCCTGCTTGTGCAGCGCAAAAGGTCGTCTGACAATGGGTTTTGGTTTGATAATGCTTTGGTTATAATGCGGTTTTTATGATGAATCAGCTTTAAATCCACTTTATTTTCAAATGGACTTTAACATGACGACACTTTTCCGGCAGGACGATTTGAACCCTCAAGACGCCGCAGAATTTCTCTACACATTGAGCGCGGCGTATTTGGATTATACAGATGCGGCAGGCGATGAGGAAATGCGGTGTTTGAACGACGAACAGCACACGCTGACGGCTTACTGCTATTTGGACAGCCAAGTGCAGGAGGGCGGTTTTGTGCAACTGATTGCGGCGGGTTACGGCGAATATGTGTTCCATAACCCCGTCGCCGACAGCCTGCGCCGCTGGCGGATTAAACCGACACCTAAGATTTTGGATAAGGCGAAGGCTTTATACGAGCGGGACGGCGCAAAAATCGAGGAAATGGCGGACAGCGGGGCGTCTTTGGATGAGATTCGTGCCGAGTTTCCCGATTTTGAGGAATTGGACGGCGAATATTACGAAATCGCGGACGACGATATGGCGGCGGCTGTGGCATATGTATTGGCAAATTGGGAGAAGTTTACGGAGATCGCGGATTGAGTGAACGTTAAGAAATATTGAACGGATTTCCCTGTTTGGGCGATTGATAGCAAAAGGTCGTCTGAAAACCTGATTCGGTTTTCAGACGACCTTTTTTCAGACGACCTTAAGCGTAATGCCGCTCTTCGCCTTTGCCGTCCACATTCTCGGCGCAGCGTTTGCAGATGGTTTCATGGCCTGCGACTGTGCCGATGTCGTGGGTGTAGTGCCAGCAGCGTTCGCATTTTTCGCCGTCGCTGGCTTTGGCGGTAACGGCAAGTTCGCTGCCGGTTTTGACTTCGACTTTGGACACCAAGAGGGCAAAGCGCAATTCTTCGCCCAGGGCGTTCAGGTAGTCGGCGGTGGCTTCCGGCGCGGTGATTTCGGCTTCTGCCTGCAAGGACGAACCGACGGTTTTGTCGGCGCGCAAAGGTTCGATGGCGGCGGTTACGGCTTCGCGGGCTTCGCGGACTGCCGTCCATTTTTTCACCAGTTCGGCTTCGGCTTTTTCGTTGATGGGCGGGAACTCGTGCCAGGTGTGGAAGAGGACGCTGTCTTCTTCGCCGCCGCCGATGATGTCCCACGCTTCTTCGCCGGTGAAACACAAAATCGGTGCAATCAAGAGAACCAGGCTGCGCGTGATGTGATACAGGGCGGTTTGCGCGCTGCGGCGGGCGTGGCTGTCGGCTTTGGTGGTGTAGAGGCGGTCTTTCAGGATGTCGAGGTAGAACGCGCCCAAGTCTTCCGAGCAGAAGGCGACGATGTCTTTCACGGCGAAGTGGAAGGCATAGCGCGGATAGAAGTCGCCTGCCAGACGCTCTTGCAGCTGACGCGCCAACACTAAGGCGTAGCGGTCGATTTCGACCATGTCTGCCTGCGGTACGGTGTGTTCGAACGGGTCGAAATCGCTCAGGTTGGCAAACAGGAAGCTCAAGGTGTTGCGGATGCGGCGGTAGCTTTCGGTAACGCGTTTGAGGATTTCTTTGGAAATCGCCAATTCGCCGCTGTAATCGGTGGATGCTGCCCACAGACGCAGGATGTCGGCGCCGAACTCGTTATAGACTTCTTGCGGCGCGACGACGTTGCCGATGGATTTCGACATTTTGCGGCCGTTTTGGTCAACCACGAAACCGTGGGTCAAAAGCTGTTTGTACGGGGCGCGTCCCATTGAAGAGGCGCAGCCGGTCAGCATGGAGGATTGGAACCAGCCGCGGTGTTGGTCGCTGCCTTCGAGGTAGAGGTCGGCGGGCCAGTCCAATTCTTCGCGCTGTTTCAAGACGGAATAATGGGTCGAGCCGGAGTCGAACCATACGTCCATCGTGTCGGAAAGTTTGTCGTAGTTTTCGCAATCTTCCGCGCTCAATAATTCGCTTTTATCGAGTGAGAACCATGCCTCGATGCCTTTTTCTTCGATTTTCAGGGCGATTTTTTCCAAAAGCTCGGCGGAGTTCGGATGCAGCTCGCCCGTTTCTTTGTGGATGAAGAAGGTCATCGGCGTGCCCCAATAGCGTTGGCGCGAAACGACCCAGTCGGGGCGGCCTTCGATCATGGCTTCCAGGCGCGCACGACCCCAAGACGGGAAGAATTCGGTGTCGTCCACGGCTTTGATGGCTTTGTCGCGCAGGGTTTTGCCGTCGCTTCCCGCTTTGTCCATGCCGATAAACCATTGGCCTGTCGCGCGGTAAATCAGCGGGGTTTTATGGCGCCAGCAGTGGGCGTAGCTGTGTTCGATTTTGCTGCTTGCCAAGAGGTTGCCGGTTTCTTCCAGCCATTGCAGGATGACGGGATTCGCCTCCCAAACGCTCATGCCTGCGACGCGCGGCGTTTCGCTGATGTATTTGCCTTCGGCGTTGACGGGGTTGTAAAGCTCGATGCCGTATTTGTTGCAGACGGCGTAGTCTTCCAAACCGTGCGCGGGGGCGGTGTGCACCAAGCCCGTACCGGCGTCGGTGGTAACGTGTTCGCCGTTGAGCATGAGAATATCGCGTTCGAGGAACGGATGATTCATGTGCAGGTTTTCCAGCTTGTCGCCGGTGGTTTCAGCGAGGACGTTGAGGTCGTCTGAAGCAAAACCGTAGCGTTTGAGCGCGTCTTCCGCCAAATCTTTCGCGAGCACCAATTTGCCTTTGGGCGTATCAATCAGTTGATACACCACGTCCGCACCCGCAGACACGGCTTGGCTTGCGGGCAACGTCCAAGGCGTGGTCGTCCAGATGATGGCAAACGCTTTGCCTTCGATGCCTGCCAAACCGAATGCGGCGGCAAGCGCGGCGGTGTCTTTAAACGGATAGCCAACGTCAATCGCAGGTGATATTTTGTCTTTGTATTCCACTTCCGCTTCCGCCAGCGAAGAACCGCAGTCCAAGCAGAACTGAACCGGTTTCGCGCCGCGGTAGAGATAGCCCGATTTGTAGATTTCGCCGAGCATGCGCACGGTATCCGCCTCGGTTTTGAAATCCATGGTCAGGTAGGGGTTGTCCCAGTCGCCCAACACGCCCAGACGGATGAAGTCTTTTTTCTGGCGGGCAACCTGTTCGGCGGCATATTCGCGGCACAATTCGCGGAAACGCGCTTTGGGCATGTCTTTGCCGTGCAGCTTTTCCACCATCACTTCGATGGGCAGGCCGTGGCAGTCCCAGCCCGGCACATAAGGCGCGTCGAAACCGGCTTGGGTTTTGCTGCGGATAATGATGTCTTTGAGGATTTTGTTGACGGCATGACCGATGTGGATGTCGCCGTTGGCATACGGCGGGCCGTCGTGCAGGATGAATTTCGGACGGCCTTTGGCGATTTCGCGCAGTTTTTGATAGCGTTTGTGCTCGTACCAGCTTTTCAGCCACGCAGGCTCGCGCTTGGCAAGGTTGCCGCGCATCGGAAACGGGCTTTCGAGCAGGTTTACGGTTTTGCTGTAATCGGTCATATTGTGATTCTCTATGGTTTCGGTATTTCGGTTTCAGACGACGTTTCGCTAAGGTCGTCTGAAAAAATGCAAAGGGCTATTGTAGCCGAATTGTATTGTTTTTATAAGGGGTTTGGGTATGCGGGATGGCGGCGGACAAAGAGAAAGGTCGTCTGAAAACTTGTTTTGTCGAAATGTGACCTATCTGTTTTCAGACGACCTTCCTGACAACTATTTACACACTTTCTTCACAACAAACCTTCCGCTTTGACCCACGCCAAAATATCGGCTTCTACGGCTTCGGGCGAACCGGGATTGTCGATTTTGACGCCGTATTCGTCCGCGCCGAGTTCTTCCAGGATTTCCAGTTGCGAATCCAGCATCCCCGCCTTCATGTAATGCCCTTGGCGCGCCATCATGCGTTCGAGGTTGATGGCTTGCGGTGGTGTCAGGTGGATGAAGGCGGTTTTGCCTTGTGCGCCGCGCAGGATGTCGCGGTATTGGCGTTTCAAGGCGGAGCAGGTAACGATGGTGTACGCCGCGCCGCTTTGCGCCTGTTCCGTCATCCAGTCGCGCAGGTTGCAGAGCCACGGATAGCGGTCTTCGTCGGTCAGCGGGATGCCCGCGCCCATTTTGTCGCGGTTGGCTTGGGAGTGGAAATCGTCGCCTTCGGCGTAGGGGCATTGGTTGAGGTGTTTTTGCAGGGATAGGGCGGCGGTGGTCTTGCCGCAGCCGCAAACGCCCATCATCACAAAATGCGTCGTCATGTTCTCTTCCTTTGTTGGATTTGAAAAATATAAGGTCGGGCAGACGGTTTCAGCGTCTCAAAACCGTTTTCAGACGACCTCAAACCACGGCAAACAGCAGCGCCGACACTGAAAAACCGATGGCGGCAATCAGCGTTTGGTTGACCGTCCATGTTTTGAGTGTGGTCGGTACGTCCATATCCAAAAGGCGGCCGACCAGCCAGAAGCCCGAGTCGTTGAAGTGGCTGCAACCGACCGAGCCTGCCGCGGTTGCCAAAACGACGCAGGCGAGTTGCCAGTCGTTGAAGCCTGCGGCGGCAACGGCGGGCGCCATCAATGCGGCGGCGGTGGTCAGCGCGACGGTTGCTGAACCTTGCGCGATACGCAGCGCCAATGCCACCAAGAAGCAGCCCAACAATACGGGTATACCCAAATCCGCCATGCTGTCCGCCAACGCCTGACCGATGCCCGACGCGCGCAACACGCCGCCGAACATGCCGCCCGCGCCGGTAATCAAGATGACCGAACAAACGGGGGCGAGTGCGCCGTCCACCGTTTTCTCCAGCGCGCTTGCCTTTTCGCCGCGTTTTCTGCCCAAAACATAGAGCGCCACCAAAACCGAAATCAGCAGCGCGACAGGGGTCGAACCGATCATGCGCGCCACCTGCACCCAATGTTCGTCCGCGCTGACGACTTTTTCACTGATTAAGGTAGACAGCCCCGTGTTCATAAAAATCAACAGCATAGGAATCAGCATAATGCCGACCACGGTCGAAGCCTTGGCAGGCGTTTGCGGCCGGTCGTTGTCCACCGCGCCGCCGCTGAGCAAATCGGGAACGGGAACGCGGATGGTGCGTCCCAAAACCTTCCCAAGCAGATAACCGCTGACATACCAAGTGAACATGGCGACGGGCAATCCCAAAATCAGTACCTGCCCAATGTTCGCCGAATAAAATTCCGAAGCCGCAATCGGACCGGGGTGGGGCGGCAGGAAAACGTGCATCACCGAAAACGCGCCGATAGACGCCAGAGCATAAGGCAATACGTCCTGCTTCATGCGCCGCGCCGTCGCGAAGACAATCGGCAGCATCACCACCAATCCCGCATCAAAGAAAATCGGGAAACCGAAAATCAGCGACGCCACGCCCAAAGCAAACGGCGCGCGTTTTTCGCCGAACATCCGAATCAGCGCATCCGCCAACGACTGCGCCCCGCCCGAAGTTTCTACCAGCCGCCCGAGCATCGCACCCAAACCGACCAGCAAAGCCACGCTGCCGAGCGTGCCGCCGAAGTTTTTCAACAGAACGTCGTTCACAATCTTATCCATCGGCAGCCCCGTCGCCACCGCCGTCAGCAGGCTCACCGACACCAGCGTCAACAGCGCGTGGACACGCAGTTTCACAATCAACAGCAAAATCAGCACAATCGCCATCGCCGCAATACTCAGCAGCCAGCCCGCGCTCAAAGTCTGAGTCCAACCATCCATTTTGAAGCCTTTCTTTGTAATCAGAATACAAGGTGGTTAAGGTTTTTCAAACGTATCCAATAGACCATAGCACGATTTGCAACGGGGTGGTATGGCGGATTTTTGATGCCGTAATCGTTTAATTATTTGATGAATTTTAATGATGAATGAGAAGTGAAATAGAGGGCGGAAAAGACAAGGTCGGATGAGGTGTCCGATAAGGCGGAGAGGTCGTCTGAAAGTTTCTTTATCGGGTGTCGAACATGAAATATTATGCAAAAAAGGTCGTCTGAAAACTTTTCAGACGACCTTTTCATTACCTCAACCTTACTATCAAGCCGCGTTGTCGAAGCCGCTGTGGCGCAGCAGTGCGTCTATGCTCGGTTCGCGTCCGCGGAAGGCTTTGAAGGATTCCGCTGCGCTGCGGGAGCCGCCGACAGCGAGGATTTCCTGCCAGAAGCGTTTGCCTGTGGCGGCGACGTCGTTGCTTTCTTCAAAGGCGGCGTAGGCATCGGCGCTGAGGACTTCGGCCCATGCGTAGCTGTAATAGCCTGCGGAGTAGCCGCCGGCGAAGATGTGGCCGAAGCTGTTGGCGAAGCGGTTGTATTCGGGCGGTTGGATGACGGCGACTTCTTTGCGCACGCTGTCTAAAACCTGCGGCCAGTTTTTCAGACGGCCTTCGTCGTCTTCGCTGTAAATGGTCATGTCGAAGAGGGCGAACTCCATCTGGCGGACGAGGAACATGCCGCGTTGGAAGTTTTTGGCGGCAAGCATTTTGTCGAAGAGTTCTTTCGGCAGGGGCTCGCCGGTTTCTTCGTGGGCGGACATTTGTGCCAAGACGTCGTATTCCCAGACGAAGTTTTCCATAAACTGGCTGGGCAGCTCGACTGCGTCCCACTCGACGCCGTTGATGCCGGATACGCCCAGTTCGTCCACTTGGGTGAGCAGGTGGTGCAGGCCGTGGCCGGTTTCGTGGAAGAGGGTGAGGATTTCGTCATGGCTCAGGCGGGCTTCTTTGCCGCCGACGGGCGGGGTGAAGTTGCAGACGAGGTAGGCGGTGGGCAGTTGCAGCGTGCCGTCGGCGAAGCGGCGGCGGCCTTTGTAGTCGTTCATCCACGCGCCGCCGCGTTTGCCTTCGCGGGCGTAGAGGTCCATATAGACGCCGCCTATGGTTTTGCCGTTTTGTTCCAGCTCGAAGTAGCGCACGTCTTTGTGCCAGACGGGAACGGTTTTTTCGGCGAATCCGATGCCGTAGAGTTTTTTGATTTGGGCGAACAGGCCCGCCAGAACTTTGCTGACGGGGAAGTATTTTTTGACTTCGGTTTCGCTGAATGCGTATTTGGCTTCGCGCAGTTTTTCGCTGGCGTAGCTCAAATCCCACGGCTGCGGGTCGGCGAGGTTCAGGCGATCGCGGGCGAAGGCTTTGACTTCGGCGAGGTCTTTTTCGGCGTAGGGTTTGGCGCGGCGGGCGAGGTCGTGCAGGAAGGTGAGGACTTGTTCGGGGGTGTCCGCCATTTTGGTTGCCAATGATAGCTCGGCGTAGTTTTTGAAGCCGAGCAATTTGGCGGTTTGCAGGGCGTTTTCGAGGGTGCGGTCGATGTTGGCAGTGTTGTCGAATTTGCCGTCGTCTGAAAGTTCGCTGGCGCGGGTAACGTAGGCGCGGTAGATTTGTTCGCGCAATTCTCGGTTGTCGGCATATTGGATGACGGCGAGGTAGTGCGGAATCTGCAAGCCGATTTTGTAGCCTGTTTTGCCTTCGCTTTGCGCGGCAGCGGCAAACATGGCGAGCGAGTCTTCGGGGATGCCGGCAAGCGGTGCGGCGTCGTCGAAGTAGAGGGCGAAGGCGTCGGTTGCGTCTAGGACGTTTTGCGAGAATTTGGCGGAGAGTTGCGCGCCTTCGGTTTGCAGTTTCGCCAGTTCTGCCTGCTGTTCGGGCGGCAATTCCGCGCCGCTGAGGACGAAATCGCGCAGGTCGTGGTTGAGCTTGGTTTTTTGTGCAGGGGAGAGGGTGGCGAATTCGGGGGAATTTTTGATGGTTTTGAAGCGGTTGTACAGTTCGATGTCTTGTCCGATTTCGGTGAAGAAGATGGTGATTTCGGGCATCAGTTCGTTATAGACGGCGCGCAGTTCGGGTGTGTCGACCACAGAGTTGAGGTGCGACACGACGCCCCAAATCCTGCCGACGCGTTCGGTAATGTCGGTCAGACGCTCGACGGTGTTCGCCCAGTCGGTGTGCGTTTGGGCTTTGACTTCGGCAATCTGTGCGCGCGCCTCGGCGATGGCGGTTTGCAGTGCGGGTTTGATGTCGGCGGTTTGGATGGCGTCGAAACGGGGTTCTTCGCCCAAATGGAGCAGTACGTTGTCGGTCATGGATGGGATTCCTTTGTGTGGGTGGCGGGTTCGGACGGAGGTCGTCTGAAAAATGGCTGCCGCCTGAGTCAATGGGAAAATGGGGATAATGTGTGTCTGGGTTTTAGGTTTGCCGTTCGGGCGAACCGATTGTGTTTTCAGACGACCTGTTTGGATTCGGGGTCGTCTGAAAACGATGGGGCAAACGATAGGGGAGATATAGTGCCATCTTGTCGGGCTTAAAGCGTCTTTCCCTGTTTTTACGCTATTCTGCGCCGCGCGGGTTGGATTTGAGCGGGGCGGCGAGGTCGAGGCTCATCGGTGTGCCGGCGGGGGCGAACACGGCTTGTGCGATATTGGTTTGCAACGAATCGGCAAACGCGCCGCGGTAGATTTTCGCGCCTTGGTGGGTTAGGTTGGATTGGACGTCGACATAGACTTCGCCGCCGATTTGCTGCCACAGGCGGCAGAACGTGTAGTCTTCGGAAAGGTAGCGTTTGCTTTCGGGATCGACCATGCAGTCGAAGAAGCGGTAGTGCAGCCCTTTGTCTTCGCGTTTGTAGTCGCTGTCGGAGATGTAGTTCAGCTCGGGGTAGGCGGCCATCATTTTTTCGAACACGCTGCGTTTGATGACCATGAATCCGGTCGGCGCGTCATCGACTTTCATAAAGCCTTCTTCATCGACGCGCAGGACGATTTCGCCGTTTTCGTTTTTATCGCCTGTGTTGACGGTGTAGGCGGTGTACATCCGCTCGAAATCCGCCTGCGTCGTGCCGGCAGGAACGCCTTCGTCAGGCCAGTTTTCGCGTTTCAACGGATAAATGCCGGCAACGACGTCTTTGTCTGCCAAAAGCAGACGGTAGAACGCTTCGGCGGAAAAACCGATGTCGGAGTCTATCCAGAAGAGGTGCGTCCATTCTTTGTTTTCCAAGAAGGTCGCCACGCAATTATTGCGCGCGCGGGTAATCAGGCTCTCGCCGCGCTGCATCATTACTTGCAGCGGCCAGCCGTTTTGCGCGCTGGTGTGGACGATATTGAGCAGCGAAAGGACGTAATTGTGGAAATATTTCCCGTCGTGGCTGGGGGTCATGATGACGGGGTACATTTGCGTAAGGGCGGATTCGGGCAACATAGTATTTTCCTGATTGTTAATAGATTATGGGGTTAAGCTTGAGGGTTTAGCAGGCGGTATTGTACGCGCAAAAATTCATCCAACACTGCTTGCTGGATTTCTAAACGCTTCGCCACGGGCGAGGCATAGCGCACGATGATAAGGTACACCTTGTCGTCATGCGGCACGCGGGTTACGCGCGGCTGGGCGGCAGGGGTGATGAACAGCTTCTCCGCCTGCACGTTTTCCAAATGCCGCTGGATGGCGGGTACATAAGGTTGGCACAAAGGCTCCAATACGGCTTTCAGACGACCTACAATCACATCCGAATCCAAATGAATCGGCACGGGAATTTCCACCGTATGAATCACATAATCGCCCAAAATATTGTCGCGGCGGACGGAATGGTTCAAAAGCAGGCTGTTCGGGAACGACAGCGTTTTACCCGAAAGCTGCCCGACCAGCGGGTTCGGACCGATCTGCATCATCAGCGTATTCAAAAGATTAATATCGACCACACGCCCGCGCAGGCCGTTCACTTCAATATAGTCGCCGACCGAATATTGTTTCGTTACCGAGCGCAAGATGCTGCCCGACAAACACATAATCAGTTCCTTCGTCGCCACCACAATCGCCGCCGCTACGGCAAACATCGACAGCGCCAGCGTCTGGATTTGTGTCGCCCAAATTACCGCCAGCCCGAAAATCGTCAAAATCAGCGTCAGATTGCGGCTGAGTACCAAGGAGCGGCGTTTTTCCTCGATGCTGTAATGCGGATGACGGCGCAGATACAGTTTCAGCAAAACGCCCCGCAAAACCAGCAGCGCCATGACCATCAGCACCGATTCCACCACTTCCTCGCGTACTGGCAGAGTATGCAGCCATTGCCGTACTGTGTCCCACATAGTGTAAAAATCCTATATTTATCTTGATATTGTTTTCAGACGACCTATACGCACCATCGGCACGGATTGCCGGGCCGCCTAAGAAATGACATTATAAATGATAACGAATGGGGAGGTCGTCTGAAACATCCGTAAGAGGCATATCATCGAAATGGCGCGTTCAGACGACCTTTAAAGCCTATGATGATATACTGTAACACTATGTTAATAAAGAGGAAATTGTTTACTAGGTTGCCAAAAAAGGATAACATGTAGTCCGTAACCTAAAGGGTTTGAATTAACCACCGATAACGAGGAATCAAAATGACTTGCAAAATCCACGATCATCACGACCATACCCATGGCACCGGTTGCGGCCATACCGCCATCAAACACGGCGACCACACCGACTATCTGCACGACGGTCATCTGCACCACGAACACAACGGCCATTACGACGAACACAGCTTAAGCGTCAATGAAACCAATCCTGACGGCTGCCATCCTGTCGATACCTGCAAAGGCCACGTTCACGGCGAAGGTTGCGGCCATGAAGCCGTACCGCACGGCGATCACACCGACTACATCGTCAACGGCCGCCTGCACCACCAACACGGCGACCACTGCGACGATCACGGTCCGGTTGAGATTGTGAAGTAAGCGCAATAGAAGCGGTTTCTTCTGAAATAAGCGTTAAGAACAAAAGGTCGTCTGAAAATGCTGCTTCCGTAAGATAAAACGGAATGGTGTTTTCAGACGACCTTTTTGTGTTTTCCATCTCATTGAGAAGGAGGGGGAGGGGTAAATGGCTTTATTTTTTGTTTGTTAAACCAGGTTCTATTAGATAGTTATGTTCTATCGTTTATAATTTTAATAAGTCCGATAAACTATCATCTTCTTCTGTTGCAACCGTATATTTCTCTTGCGCCCATTCGCCTAAGTCAATCAATCGGCAGCGTTGACTGCAAAAAGGCCGGTATTTGCTCTCTTCATTCCATATCACCGGCTTTTGACAGGTCGGACATTTCACAGTCGTTACTTCAGTCATTATTTGTTCCTTACAAATCATTTATGCTTTGTCTGTTGATTGAAATATTTCACGTTAGGGCAATGATGTACCAAATTTCGAGTTGCCGGAATATCCCAGATAAAACCTATGCAAGCCCTGAATTTTTTCGGTCAATTCAGATAAAGTCCCTTCATTTTCTAAAACATCATCTGCATAGAGCAGCCGCGTCTTGCGGTTGGCCTGAGTGTTCATAATGCGCTTGATCTCTTCTGTATTCAAACCGCTTCTTTGCTGAACGCGAAGAATTTGGGTTGCTTCAGAAACGTCAATAACCAATACTCTATCGACAGCCGCTAAAAATTCCGGATTTTCAATCAGCAAAGGTACATCGATAATGCCGTATGCTGCGTTAGGATAGCGGGTTTTTGCCGATTTGATTTCATTTAAAATCAAAGGCAGCAACACCTCCTCCAATTCTTTTTTGGCTTGAGGTCGTCTGAAAACAAGATCCCTCAAAGCAGCACGGTTCAGACTGTTTTGGGTATGAAAAACCTTGTCGCCAAAAAGACGGCGGATAGCCGGTAATGCTATACCGTTATCCGCCGTCAGGTTTCGACTCAGGGCGTCGGCATCAATGTGCGGGACACCCAAATCAGAAAAGATTTTTGCTGCTTGAGATTTCCCGCTGCCGATACCACCCGTCAAACCTATCCATAAAGTCATATTAAAACCCTGATTTGGTCAGCCACCAAGTGACGGCACGATGTACCGGCTCGTTAGCTACCAAAATAATCCAGCCGGCAATAGCCAAACTCGGACCGAAAGCAAAATATTGTCCTTTGGCAACCCGTCCGATAATCGCACCAATCAGACCAATTAACGCTGCCATAAAGACTAATACAGGTAAAATGCCGACCCCAAGCCATGCACCTAGTGCAGCCAGCAATTTAAAATCGCCGTTACCCATACCGATTTTTCCAGTCAAAAGCTTATAGATAAAACACAACAGCCATAAGCTCATATAGCCGAAAACTGCACCTAAAACGGCGGATTTCAACGGCACGAATGTGCCATTCAAATTAAACAGCAAACCTAACCATATCAACGGCAGGGTCAGGCTGTCGGGTAAATATTGAGTATCCGCATCGATAAAGGTCAATGCAATCAATAGCGCAGTCAATATCAAACCGCCAAATGCAGCCATCGTCCAGCCATATTGCCACGCCACTACGCCAAACAATATACCGGTCAATAATTCGATTAAGGGATAACGGATGCTGATGGGCGTTTTACACGCACCACATTTACCGCCAAGCATCAGATAACTGACAATCGGAATATTTTGCCAAGCCTTTACCGGAGCATGACACTTAGGGCAGCGTGAATCCGGTTTCATCAAATTGAATGGTTGCTGCTCTTCTTCCGTTAATTCAAGTTGCAAATGCTCTTTCGCAAACTGGGTCCAGCCGCGTTCCATCATGACAGGAACGCGATAAATGACAACATTAAGGAAACTTCCGATCAACAAACCAACAACGACAGATAATGGAATAGCAAATGGTGCTAATGTATCCAAAGACTCCAACATATTAACCTACTACGTTACCGAGGTTAAACAGCGGCAGATACATTGCTACCAACAATGTTCCGATGATGGAGCCTAAAACTACCATAATGATGGGCTCCATCAGTGAGGATAATTGTGCTACAGAGTTATCAACTTCATCCTCGTAAAACTCTGCAGCTTTATTCAGCATATCATCAAGGGAACCGGATTCTTCACCAATAGCGGCCATTTGAATAACCATATTGGGGAACATATCCGTACTTTGCATACTCGAAGTCAAAGAAAGACCTTGAGTAACTTTCGCACGAATGTCCTGTGTTGCCTCCTCATAAAGGATATTACCGGCTGCACCTGCTACTGAATCTAAAACTTCTACCAAAGGTACGCCTGCTGCAAACAAGGTGGAAGTGGTACGAGCCCAGCGAGCAATAGTTGCTTTACGGACAATTTGACCAAAAATTGGTAAACGTAAAACCATCGCATCTATACGTTTCTGGAAATTTGGTGATTTTTCATGTAGTTTATAAACACCAAAACAAATGGCAATAACCATAACAATCATCAGCCACCCATATTCCACGAATATTTTGGAAATATCCATAACAATTTTGGTTAAACCAGGCAATTCAGCACCCATTCCAGCATAAACTTTACCAAATTCAGGTAATACCCAACGCATCATTACGAAGATCAATGCTATTGCAACAACAACAATAGAAATTGGGTACGTCAGCGCAGTTTTCACTTTTTTCTTAATGGCTTGCGTTTTCTCTTTATATACAGCAAGTTTATCCAACAGGCTTTCCAAAACACCGCCAGCTTCGCCGGCCGCAATCAGATTGCAATAAAAACGGTCGAAATATTTTGGGTATTTGGCAAATGATTTACCTAATGCACTACCTTGTTCCACATCTGCACGGACTTGCATCAACATTTCAGTCATGGATGGGTTGGAGTGTCCGCGTGCGACAATTTCAAAAGCCTGCATTAAAGGCAGACCTGCTTTCATCATGGTGGCAAGTTGACGGGTAAAGACAGTAATGTCTTCCTGAGTAATACGACGCTTTTTAGTTGCCTTTACTTTACTGATACGTAAAGGGCGTATCCCGCGACGTTGGAGCTTTTTACGCGCTTCTTCTTCGTCTTTGGCGACTACTTCGCCTCGGACTAATTGATCCGTATTGGTATTTTTACCTTCAAACGTAAAACGTTTGCCTTTATTTTTTTGAGCGAATAAGCCTCTTTTTTGCTCTGCTTGAGCCATTTTGTTACCCCTTGGTTTAATGTTTAAGAATGAAGAAAACAAAAGTCCCCGTGTTTCTTCGATTCAATGGTTTAATCGTTAGTGTGAGCAATCACTTCTTCTAATGAAGTCAACCCTTGCATAACTTTTAATAAGCCTGCACGGCGTAAATCGACCATGCCTTCTTTATAGGCCATGTTCATAATATCAACTTCCGTACCATTATTCATAATGACACGTTGCATTTCCTCGGTAATCGGCATTACTTCGTAGACACCGACACGGCCTTTAAAGCCTTTACCACGACAACTATCGCAACCGACAGGACGGTAGAGTTTCCAATCCTTTGCTAAATCCTCATCTGTAAATCCTGCTTTTTTTAATGCGGGAACTGGAGGACGTTCAACCTCACGCTTACAGCTCGAACACAGACGACGCAATAGTCGTTGCGCCATAATTAAGCTGACGGAACTGGCAATGTTGAATGGGGCAACCCCCATGTTCAACATACGGGATAGGGTCGCAGGCGCGTTATTGGTATGCAACGTTGAAAACACCATATGTCCGGTTTGTGCCGCTTTGATGGCAATATCCGCGGTTTCCAAGTCCCGAATCTCACCTACCATGATAATGTCAGGGTCTTGTCGCAAGAAAGATTTCAACGCCGCAGCAAAAGTCAAACCTTGTTTATCATTGACGTTGACTTGGTTGATGCCGGGCAAATTAATCTCGGCCGGGTCTTCTGCGGTGGAAATATTGACGTCTTCTGTATTTAAAATATTCAAGCAAGTATAAAGTGATACGGTTTTACCGGAGCCTGTCGGACCTGTTACCAATACCATGCCATAAGGCCGATGAATAGCCTCAAGCAGCATTTCTTTTTGGAAAGGCTCAAATCCCAGTTGGTCAATATTTAAAGTTGCTGCATCAGAATTCAGAATACGCATTACCACTTTTTCGCCAAAAAGCGTAGGTAACGTACTTACACGAAAATCAATGGGGCGACCGTGTTTATGGAAAGCAATCTGAATACGACCATCTTGCGGTACGCGTTTTTCCGAAATGTCCAAACGCGCCATTACTTTGATACGTGAAGCCAGCTGTCCGCGTACAGCAACAGGGGGTTGAACCACTTCCCTTAGCTGTCCATCTACACGAAAACGGACACGAGCCATTTGTTCATAAAATTCGAAATGTATATCGGATGCGCCTGCATTTAGTGCATCTGATAAAGTTTTGTGAATAAAGCGTGGAATAGGCCCATCTTCAGCCTCTTCATTGTCAATATAAAGCGCCTGAGAGGGCTGGGCAGCTTCTTGTTCTTCACTAATTTCTTTTAAGATGGTGGTAGAACGTTGTCCTAACCATTCTAAAAGAGAGCTTAACTGGTCGTCAGGTACGACAACTAAATCTATCGTCACACCTGAAGAAAAAGTGATTTTTTGGAAGTTTTGGATTTGTGTCGGGTCTGATACGGCCAGATAAACTTTACGGCCGCGACGAAATATGGGTATGCATCGATTTTGAACCATCTGTTCTTCGCTTAAAACATCAGTTATGACATTGCTGCGAGGATAATGATGCAAATCCAATAAGGGGTAGCTGAATACTCGTGCAACTAATTCTCCTAAACTTCTAGGAGAGATGATGCCGTCCGCAAAAAGCATGGGTAAGATTTCTTTCCCTGATTTCAAGGCATTGCCGTAATGTTCAGCTTGTGCATTTGTAATGGTCTGGCTTTGAAGCAGTACGCGTAATAGTCCGATACTCATTATTCAATTATCCATTTCTTGTATAACCTTTTATACAGTAAATATTTTCAGGCGTAATGCCGATGAAATATCTTACAAAAAGGAGACCCCCATTGGTTACTTGATATTTTGTATTCAACTGTATTAAAAGGAAATTTTATTTTAAGTGTTTTTATTTATTGTTAAGGAATAATATGATATTCCGATGGTATGTGCAATCCCTTATTTATGCAGAATATTATAGGGAGGGTAGTTTGGAAATTTTTAGGGAGTCGCTATTATAAGGCAAACAATACAGTTGCAACACTTCTCGTCGGAACTTTGTATGAGACTCTCTTGGAGTGATTGCTTTGGATGCTGTTTCTAGCGGGATAATTTGGTGGTATTTAAGAGACAGTATGGTGGGGATAGACCACATGTAGGTCGTCTGAAAACTAAAAATGCGAAAAGCCGAATCATGTTTGAGTACATGATTCGGCTTTGATTTGATATGAGCGACTATTTCAGTAAATTAAAAATAGGAACTCAGTTCATTAGTCGATAATTTATTGGCGAATACGAGTTTGTGCGGGAGCAGGTGCAACTTCGCGAATAATGACTTCACGAACAACTTGAGGTTCTGCTTTTTTCGGACCGCAGCCTTCAGGCATCCAATAGAATGATTGGGCATTTTTGTCTTTATCAAACAGAATTTTGAATTGGCAAGTTTTGTGTTCGCCATTCTCACGGTAGTTGAACAAGTAGTCCCACTCGCGCACGCCATAAAGACCTTCTTGGAAGTGAGGACGTCCAATCAGTTCATAGATTTGGTCTTTATTCATGCCGGCTTCAATTTGACGGACATTATCCCAGTTTGGCCAAGAACCATGTTGAGTACCATCGTGACGCAGGGTGGTTTTTGCTGCATCAGGCCATACGGGATTGTCAGTAGTGCCTTCTTTGCTAACTTTGCTCAGATTACCACAGGCTGCCAAGGAGAGTGCTGCAATCGCAGGCAATACAAATTTCGATAATTTCATGTTTTTTCCTTTTATATCAAATCTTTGATAGATGGAGATGATTTTAAACCATCCCCTCTAGGTCTTACCATTGGTAGCCGACGCTTCCGCCCCAGTTGACATCTTTGCGGGTGTTCACGCTTACGCCGGTTTTGATAGACCATTTGTTGTTATCGGAATTATGTGCATAACCAACAGCAATTGCTTGTTGACCACGATAGCCACCTACAGCTGCAGAAACGATACTTTTACCTGCTTCGTTCGGACGTTGCAGGAAGCCGATTGCAGTAGCACCAGCGATACCTGCACGCAGGTCTTTGTTCATATCGTTGATACGGTCTTGGAGGTTATTGATAACGATGGTGTTGCCGTTTGTTTGTGCGGCTACTTGGTACAGTTGGCTGCCGTTGATGGCATCTGTGCTGGTAGGTGTGATACGACCGGCTGCAACATTGGTGATTGTACGTTCGTTACCTGCTGAGCCTACACTTACTGTAGATGTAGGATTAGTACCGGCAAAACCACTGTAAGTTACACCGTTTACAGTAGCGCTGTTAGTGCCTACTGCAGCAGAAGTAGTAGAATTTGCGCCTAAAGCAACAGAGTATTCATCACTTGCAATCGCTCCGCGACCGATAGCGACAGAAGAGCCGCCTTTAGCTTGGGCCTGCAGACCAGAAGCGACGCTGGCGTTTCCAGTAGCTTGGGAAGCAGGGCCTGTTGCAACAGAGTAGTTGCCGCTGGCAACGGAAGAAGAACCTACTGCAGCTGCAGAAGTACCGCTGGCTTGAGCTTTTTGACCTACTGCAACGGTGTAAGCGCCGGTTGCTTGAGTACCTTGTCCGACAGCGGTGGAGGCAGGAGCTGTAGCATTAGAGCCGGAGCCAAATGCGGTAGAAGACAAGCCTTCAGCGACAGAGGAAGAACCTACTGCAGTGCTGCTGTTGCCTTTTGCGGCAGCTTGGCGACCGATAGCGGTAGCTGCATTAGCAGTTGCATTGGCGCCTTGACCGAAAGCTGCAGCGGCAGTGCCTTCAGCTTTGGAGAGTGTGCCAACTGCAGTGGCAGATTCATGTTCAGCAGTGGTTTCAGTACCAATTGCAACGGTGCTGTGGCTTTTTGCGCTGGCGTTAACGCCTACAGCCACGCCGTAACGGCCAGTTGCGCCCTTGCTGTCATAGTTGCCGCGGGCGGGTTCGCCGTTATCGTGAATGCTTACATATGAAGCATTTGTCAGCGCCGCTGCAAATGCGGGCGAAGCAGAAACAAGACCTGCGGCTGCCAATGACAAAGCCATTGTTTTGTTGAGCGCGGTAAAACGATTCATGTGTGTTTTGTGTTTCATAATTATCTCCCTGATAAAAACACATAAATAATAATATGGATGAATCTATATATTTTGCATATTTTAATTGACAAATATATGCCGTTTATCTAATATGCATACCACTGGTCATCGAGCAGTAGTAAAATACATAAAATTTTATTTCTAAAAAATAAAATTGATTCAGAAAACAAATGGTTCGAAGCACGATTTGCTACTTCGTACATGATCACCATTATATGAAGTTCCTTATTTTGTATTTATTATTTTTTTTTATCAAATATTAACTTCATTATAAAAAAACAATCGATTTCCTCATTATCTATATGTAATATATAACAAAAAAAATAATAACACATATAATATATTTATGTATTTTGATTTATTTTGGTTTTAAATTGCGTTTTTTGCTTTTTAGTTAATTAAAAATATCTTATTTGTTCGGTTTGGTCATTGTTGAAATCAAGCGTTGCATTTTATATATTTAATATGGTAGGAAATTTTATATGAAGATATATTTTTTCCACTGGAAATGATATTTTTCTTTTTTGTCTCTCTGTTAATTATTCCATAGATTTGTGTTGTATTTTCGATACTTGTGCCATGGTGTGGATAAGAGGTGTTTTTGTTTGGATGGTATATATTGGGATAAGCTGAGATTTGTAAAGACAATCTGAGTTTTCAGACGACCTTTTAGTCAAAAATAAAGCCCGATTATTGCAATCGGGCTTTATTGGTTTGTGGTTGTATCATTCAATCACGATTTTCGGGAAGCGGCTGCTGAAATCTTTGCCTTTGTCTGCAATGGTCAGGGCGATTTGGAAGGCTGCGTCGGTATAGATTTTGGCAATGGTGGGATGTTCATCAAGCAATTGTTTCGCCGCGCCGCCATCCATTGCTTCGCGTACGGGCAGGCTTAACGGAAGCTGTCCGAGCAGAGGGACATTCAGACGACCTGCCAGGTTTTTGCCGCCTTCAGAACCGAAAATAGCTTCGGCGTGGCCGCAGTTGGAGCAGATATGTACCGACATGTTTTCCAGTACGCCGAAAATCGGGATGTTGACTTTTTGGAACATATCGACCGCCTTGCGTGCATCAATCAGGGCAATGTCTTGCGGCGTGGTAACGACGACTGAACCGGTTACAGGGATTTTTTGCGACAGGGTGAGTTGGATGTCGCCAGTACCTGGCGGCAGGTCGATGAAGAGGTAGTCCACTTCGTCCCACTCGCTTTGGAACATCAACTGCTGCAAGGCTTGGCTGACCATCGGGCCGCGCCAAACGACGGCTTGGTCGGTATCGACCAGAAAGCCGATGGACATCACTTGAATGCCGCTATCCGCTTCGACGGGAATCAGTTTTTTGTTTTGTTGGTCAGGTTTGCGGTCTTGCACGCCCAACATGGTCGGTTGGCTGGGGCCGTAGAGGTCGGCATCCAGTACGCCCACTCGCGCGCCCATGCGTGCCATGGCGGTGGCAAGATTGGCGGTGGTGGTGGATTTGCCGACACCGCCTTTGCCGGATGCAACGGCGATAATGTTTTTGACGCCTTTGATGGTGGCAACGCCGGGCTGTACTTTGTGCGTTGTGATTTCCGTGTCGATGCTGAGGTGGATATGCGCATCGCCCGTGATGCCGATGACGGCTTCTTGCAGGCTGTTGGCGATGTCGGCGGCGATGTGGCCGACGGGGAATCCGAATTTCAGTCCGATATGGAGGCCGTCGGAGCGTTCTTCCAACAGTTGGACGGCTTTTTCACTGCCGAGCGTGCGTTCGGTGCCGGGGATTTTTACTGCTTCCAGTGCAGTTTGAATGGCTGTGATATTCATGGCGTATCTCTGGTTGATAGGGGACGATAATTGAATGAAGGATGATTCATGTTTGGTGTGTTAAATACAGGAAATACGGTAGGTATGGTATGAAAGATACGGATCCATATTTCAGGAAAAATGCGTAAGTGCTGTAATAAATTTTCTTACAATAAAAACTGTATCTAAAGTCATCAAAATTAATTTAAATATTATTAAAATATAGAGTTTTTATACAATGAATTATCAGGTTGGTCATGATATTTTATGTAATTATATTTCTGAACTTTATATTATGTTTTAATGAATATAAATGAGCTGAGTGGTGAATGTTAATCCCAATTTGCGGCAAGTTCATTTGCTATTTTGAGTCGTTCTGTAGTGCCGACATCCAGCCATAATCCATTGTGTTGCTCGCCGGTAACGCGGTGTTGGTTCATGGCTTCCCGCAATAGAGGCGCGAGTTTGGCGATTTGGTTGGGTGGTGTATTTTGGAAAAGGTCGGGGTGGTATATGCCTATGCCGCTGAAGGTTAGTGCGATTCCTTCGGTTTTATTGGAGTGTACCTGTCCATCGGGAGAAATGGAAAAATCGCCCTCCAGATTGTGCGGGGGGTTGGGAACTAACCAAATATGTGCCAGTAGGTTGGATGTTTGTAGGGATGCGGCAGCCTGTCGGGCGGCGTTGAAGTCGATATCGGTCAAAACATCTCCGTTGATGACAAGGAAAGGGGCGTCGCCCAGTAAGGGTAGGGCGGTAGCGATTCCTCCGGCAGTCTCCAGTCCGCCTGTCGATTCGGGAGAGTAGGCTATGCTGACTCCGTATTGTGCGCCGTTACCAAGTGTGGCTTCGATTTGTTCGCCTAGCCATGCGTGATTGATGACGATTTCGGTGAAACCTGCGTTTTTCAGACGACGTATATGCCAGCCGATGAGTGGTTCGCTGCCGACTTTTAGAAGTGGTTTGGGTGTGTGGTCGGTCAGGGGGCGCATCCTTTCTCCGCGTCCTGCTGCCAGTATCATTGCTTTCATGGCTGTCCTTGTTTGGGATGGGATTATATAGTGGATTAACTTTAAACCAGTACGGCGTTGCCTCGCCTTAGCTCAAAGAGAACGATTCTCTAAGGTGCTGAAGCACCAAGTGAATCGGTTCCGTACTATCTGTACTGTCTGCAGCTTCGTCGCCTTGTCCTGATTTAAAGTTAATCCACTATAGTCATTTGATGTGAAAGTATACAGTGTTGTGCCGTCAGGATTCAAAGGGAATGATACTTTGGTTGTCGGTGTATTGATTGGTCGTTGATGAGGGGATACGGAATCAATAGGTCGTCTGAAAACGAAGATGGGTTTTCAGACGACCTTGTGTTCAGGCCAATGATTTGAATTGTCGGCGGAAATACAGTAGCGCCGGGTTGTCGGTGTGGGTAGTGGTGATTTCATCGATGCGGACATAAAAGATGAAATGTGTGCCGATTTCGTGTTGATCGATAATGTGACCGTGTAAATGGGCCAGTGCGCCTTCAACTTCGAGTTGGCCGGTTTGCCCTCTATGCCAAATGTGGTATTCGAAGCGTTCTTCGGGGGAAAGGTTGGTGAGTCCTGCGAAGTGTTCGGCGACGTCTTGCTGATTTTCTGACAGGGTGTTGATACAGAGGTTTCGGTTTGCCTGCAATATGGGAATGATGCCTGCCTGCCGGTTGATACATAACATAACGGTAGGCGGCTCGTCGGTAATCGGCGCTACGGCTGTCATGGTAATGCCGTAACGTCCGGACTGTCCGTCTGTGGTAATAACATGGACGCCTGCGGCACAGGATGCCATAGCATCGCGGAATGGACTCTTGAGTGTGTGTGCGGAATCTGTCATTCAGTTTCTTTTATTTTAGTGCCTGCTCAATTTGCGCGAGCTGGCGCAAAAGCTCTTTCAATTCGAGCATTTTTTCTTTGGATAAGATTTTTTCGATGGCGTCATAGCGTTCATCCACTTGTGCGCCTATGGTTTCGTACAGTTTTTCGCCTTCTTGGGTCAGCTTCAGGTAAACGCGGCGCTGGTCGTTAGAGGGTTTCAGGCGTACCGCCAAGCCTGCTTTTTCCAGTCGGGTCAGGATGCCGGTCAGGCTGGGACGTAAGATGCAGGCTTGGTTGGCGAGATCTTGGAAGTCTAATGTGCCGTTTTCTGCCAGAAGGCGGATGATACGCCATTGCTGGTCGGTAATATTGGCTTGGTTCAAAATAGGGCGGAATTGTGTCATCAACGCTTCTCGGGCTTGAATCAGTCCAATATTGATAGATGCATGTTTAGATTGGTTGGGCATTATAAGTCTCCATTGTTATCAAAAATCAAACCGTTGAAGCGCGAGGCGGGTATGCAAAAAGCGTTTTTTCATTATAAGCCGCTATTGAAGCGGCAAGGATATATGGGAACAAAAGCATCATTGTTTGGGTATGTTGGGAATACGCTAAACAGTTTGTTTTGATAATAATGTTCCCAAGTTTTCTTATAATCCTATCTTAGTCTATTTTCTGCGCAATCTCAACAAAATCATCAAGTACGGATTTTTGGGATAATTCATTTCTTTAAAAAACGAATATATTTTGAAGCGATGGATATGCCGTATGGTGTTTGAGTTCTTTATATTTTAAGGATTTTAAGCGAGAGGACGTGCTGCCAGCTGAAATCGGCAACGCCGACGGAGAGGCTGACGATAAAGAGTACCGCCAGCGCCAGCAGGTTCGACAGGTTGAAAGAAGAAGGTTTCGGAGGCATAGGTTCGGTGGGGACGGGTTTCAGACGGCCTCAAACCGTCATCGGGGCCGTCTGAAAAACAAAAACGAAAACCGGCGGCGCGTCCGGTCAGTATTCCGACAGCGGTTTTTCCGGGTCGTAGCCGCCGTCGCTTTCCTTAACGACGGCCTGCCCGCAGATAATGTGTTCGCCGTCGAACGTGAGGGTGGGGTTGCCGTACAGCTCCCAGCCGTTTTGCAGTGCTTCGGTAACGCGGCGGCAGAACGAGGCGTCGTCCGGTCCGGTGAGGTAGCGGTAGAGTTTCATGAGCGGTTTCTCCAGTGTGAAAACATTTTCAGACGGCCTCAAAAGCAGGACGGGGCCGTCTGAAACAGTATAGTGAAATATCTAAAAAACAGTAACGGCCATATTCGGTAATCTACTCTTTCCAAGCGGCGGGAAAGGGGGCGGAAAAGGGACAAGATTGCCGTTGCGGCGCACAGGCCGTCTGAAATCCCACTGCCGCCATGCCAGATTCCGCGCTGTCGGTTTATTTGGCGGCGTTAAACGCTTCCGTTACCTGTTTGGACGCATTCAGCAATTCCTGGGCGCCGCCTGCGGCAAGGTAGGTTTCCGGCGGCAGGTAGACCACCTGTCCCTTTTTCCAAGTCGTCGTTTCGGCCACCAGCGGATTGTCCAAAACGTCTTTGGCCGCCTTGCCTTCCTCGCCGATGGCGGCAGAACGGTCCAGCACAAACAACCAGTCGGGATTGGTTTTTTTAATGTATTCGAACGTAACGGGCTGGCCGTGGTTGCCTTTTTCCTTGATGGAGGAGTCGGCGGCCTTGGCCGCTTCAAACGAAGCGTTGATTTCCGCTTTCAATTTGTCCGCCTCCGCCTGTTTGCCGAAAATCTGAGCCAGCGCGTCGATGCGCTCTTTCGCACTGTCTTTCAGGTGCATAGGGGTTTGGTCAGTAGAAGAGGTTCATCAGCCAGATTCTGCTGCGCAATCCCCAATAGCTGCTCAACCCTGAGGTGTGATGTATCATTTTTCCGTTTTTAATCAAAATGATGGTCGGGGTGACGGCAATTTTCCAGTTGGCTGCCAATTGGTCGTCTGAATCGTTGACTGTCGGGAATTGCAGTTGATGTTCCTTCATATAGGATTGAATCTCTGTATCGGAGCCGGAATGTACGGCGACACCGAGCGTAGGAATACCGTTTTGATGTAGGCGATCGATTGTCGGGGATGTGTATGAACAGATATGGCACCATGTTCCCCAAAAATAGACAACGGCAACACGTTCTTTGCTGAGTGTTTCGAGCGAAGTGCTGCTTCCATTGATAACACGGAGGGAATCTGATGAGGCTTGCATCGGTTGATTGGGTTTGCGCCACCAGTCAACGGCTACGGAAATCAGAATAAAGAGGAGGAGGGCTTGGATAAGGGATTTTAGATAAGGTAAGAGTCGTTTCATGTGGTATCTGCATAAAACAGGCTGAATAGAAAGGAATCTGCATGTACGGCTACAAGGTTGGCTTGCGGGCGTCGTCTGCGGCTTGCCGCCTTGCATCGGCAGATGAGGCATTCCTTAATAAACAGCCTGTCTGTATTTGAATCGTTGAGCTACGATATCAAAGTTTATCACTTATTATGAGGTTTAACGGCTTTTAATCTGGCGCGTATAAATGGCTAAAATAATGACGGCAAATACGGTGGAGGCAATCCATCCTGCCGGTTCGCCGACGCGATACCAGCCTACTTGTTGTCCGACAAAACCGGCCAACGCGGAGCCGCCTATGCCTAGCAGGGTGGTCATGATGAAGCCCAAGTTTTCTTTGCCCGGGTGCAGGAATTTCGCCAATACGCCGATTACAAATCCAATAATGATGGTGCTGATCCAACCCATATCTCTTGTCTCCTTGTGTGTTGTGAGGAATGTATGTGTGAAAATGCAGTATACAAGCTTGTTTTGTCCCGCTGTGCCATCTTTACAGTTTATAGCGTTGTCCCGTATGGGTAGGACGGGCGGCGGTATTATAGTGGACTAAATTTAAATCAGGACAAGGCGACGAAGCCGCAGACAGTACAGATAGTACGGCAAGGCGAGGCAACGCCGTACTGGTTTAAAGTTAATCCACTATATTAGTCAGTATTGATTCATGCTAAAAGGTCGTCTGAAATCTGTTTCAGACGACCTTTTGACTTGCCGGGGTAAATTCTGATTATTGGGCAGATTCAGCGTTTTCGGGAACTTCTTCAGAAACTTCTGAGGCAGCTTCGTTTTCTTGTTCCGACATGTCGTCGGCAGATGTTTCTTGCTCGGGGAGGCTGTTGGCATCAAATTTTTCAGAAGGCATGTTGTTCATTGGTGCTTCATATGCAGGCTGCCCAAAATTTTGTTGCTGCATTACTGCGGCAGGAAGGCGTGTCATTACAAAAAATACTAGCGGAATCATGATAATGAAACAAACCAGCATAAGCCACAAATAAGCTTGCATGAAGTGTTTGCGGTTTTTGTTACCGTCCCCAAATGCCCAGACAAATATCATGACAAGGCCTACGATAGGAATGGCGAGTATCAGGAATGTGATGAGCCAATCCTTGACGGTCATGACTGCAGTGTCGTTGGGTACATTAGGGTGTGGAGTGTTATTTTGATCCATGAATAAACTACCTGAATGAAAGTAAATGAATAGGTCGGCAGTGGGCGGTTTTAATTTCTAATGTTTTAAAATGTGCTGAATGTTAAAGCGGTGACGCTGTGTGGAATCATTTTGCACTTTTACCCGACTGCCCGGCGATTGCAACATATATTTTATCCCAGCTGCAAGGAGGGGAATGTTATCTTTCATTCCGTTTTCATGCAAGTGGGCGGGTGGCGGGATAAGGTATCGAGGTAGGATGTGTTGGATTTTGGGTCATATGTGGATGGGTTTTAATGGAATGGGGCGGCTTTGCCGTGTTCTATTAAATTCAATCCACTACGGGTAAGAAACTCAGAAGCGAGTTGATGAGATGGGGAGATGTGCGGGTTGGTACCGCAAAAGGAAATTTAATGTAAAGGTCGTCTGAAAATAGGTTTTCAGACGACCTTTAGGATTGTGAACTATTCTGCGGCAGGTTTTACCGTGTTGCGGACATCGCCACTTTTTTCTTTATGTTTCAGCACCGCGCGGTCGAGCTTGTCCATCAGAACATCAATGGCGGCGTACATATCTTGTTCAACGGCCTCGACGTGGAGGTCTTTACCCGCCAGATGGATGTCTGCTTCAGCCTGTTGATTGAGTTTTTCCACGGAAAGGGTAATGGTAACGGAAATGGCGTTGGCTGCATGGCGGTTGATGCGTTCCAATTTTTCGGAAACGTAGTTTTTGATGGCCTCGGTAACGTCGAAATTCAGACCGGTGATTTTCAGATTCATAATACAGCTCCTTCGGTGGGGTTCAGTCCGTCAGAAACGGAACGGGAAAACTGCGGTTTAAAACTGTCATTCGGTAAGTTTGCGTTTGTGTGCCGGCGGGATGTCGAGCGATTCCCTGTATTTGGCGACGGTGCGGCGGGCGATGTCTATGCCCTGTTGTTTGAGGAGGCGGACAAGGGTTTCGTCGGAATGGGGTTTGCTGCTGTCTTCGTTTTCGATAATCTGCCCCAAAACGGCTTTAATCGCGCCTTGGCTCAGGCCTTCTTTGTCGCCTTCGGAATTGACTGCCTGTGTGAAGAAATAGCGTAACGCAAATAGTCCGCGCGGGCAAGACAAATATTTTTGGTTGGCGGCGCGCGAAATGGTGCTTTCGGCAAGCCCCAATTCGGCGGCTGCGTCTTTCATGAGCATGGGTGCGAGTCCGATTTCGCCGAAGATGAAGAAGTCTTCCTGATTTTTGACGATGTATTCGGCAAGGCGGATGACGGTGCTTTTGCGCAGTTCGAGAGAGTCGATGCGCTGCTTGGCTTCGTTGATTTTTTCTTTCCACTCGGGTGCGCCGTCTTCTGCGGATTTCATCAGTTCGCAGTATTCGCGGTTGAGTTGCAGTTTGGGCCAGGCGGCTTCGTTGCCGATGACTTTCCAGCCGTCTTTGCCTTCTTTGACCCAAACGTCGGGCTGGATGTAGGCGGTCGGTTCGGAGGAGGCGAAACCGTAGGCGGGGTAGGGGTTGAGCGTGGCGATGATGTCGAGTGCGGCTTCTATGGTTTCGCTGTCGATTTCGGGAAAGAGTTTGCGGAAGCGGATGATGTTTTGTTTGCGGTTTTTGCCCAAATCGTGCAGCGAACTTTGGATGAGGTGGGCGGCCGCCTGACGCGCAGGGCTGGCGGGCAGGCGCATGAGTTGGAGCATCAGGGATTCGGTCAGGTCGGCGGCGGCAACGCCGGGCGGGTCGAAGGTCTGCAAAAGGTCGAGGGCGTTTTGCAGCTCGTCTTCGTCCAGCATCCATTCCAAGGGCGTGTTGTCGATAACGTCTTGGATGCTGTCGGTGAAATAGCCTTGGTCGTCCAGGAAGTCGATAAGGATGTGGACGTAGGCGGCTTCTTTGTCGGAAAGGGGGTGTTCGCACACTTGGGCGTGCAGGTATTGGTTGAAATCTTGTTCTTTGGCGATGTTGAGCCACGCATCTTCGGCATCGTCGCCGCCGAGGTGGTTGCTGCGCGGCATGGTGGTGCCGTGATTGAACTCTGCGTCGGCAAATTCGTCGGCTTCGGGACGTTCGAGCAGGGGATTGTCCTGCAACCAGTCTTCGACCTCGCGTTCGAGTTCGATGCCGGACATTTGCAGGATGCGCAGGGATTGTTGCAGACGTTGGTTGAGTTGTTGGGTCTGCCTGAGTTTGAGGCCGAGTAAGGTCATGGTGCAATGTATGTTGATTGGTTTTATGGTGGATTGGATTTGAAGCGGCGCGGCTTGGCTTACATTACGCTGTCAACTGCTTCTTGTTCATCCACTATGTGATTTCAGACGACGTTTGGTTTGGTAAGGAGGCGAAGAAAGGGTCGTCTGAACGGATTTTGCAGTGTGTTTATAGGCGTTTGGTCAACGCTTTTTATTTTTTATCCTAGATGTGTATTTCAACATTTTGCCTTGCCGCCGTCAACTGACGAGGCATGTTTGAAGATGGGTATCCGGATATTGATGATGTGGGTTGGAGGTTCGTTTGTTGATGGTTTTTATAAAAATTTAAATAAATCATATGGTTGATTTTATTCAGGATGTAATTGTTTGAACGGTGCGCGTTTTATTTTACATGGAGCCGATTTTTGTCCGACGTGTCATTTGCGGGAAAAGGGATGCGGACATCGAATGATTTGGGATCATGAAACGGCATTAAAGGTCGTCTGAAATCCTGTTCTCTAAAGCTTTGGGCTTTGTTGAACCTGAATTTTCAGACGACCTTCATTCATTTACTGCTTATTTGTTGTTCGGATGGGATTCCGTCGGTGCAGACAAAGGCAGTTCGGGCATGGTGCGGGCAGTGTCGGAAACATTGCCGGACAGGGTTTTTAGGAAGGCAACGATGTTGTCGGTGTCTTCTTTAGATAAGTCTTTACCCAGTTGCGCTTTACCCATGATGGTAACGGCTTTGTCCAATTCCCAAACGCTGCCGTTGTGGAAATATGGATAAGTTTTGGCGACGTTACGCAAGCCCGGGACACGGAAGAAGAATTCGTCTTCGGCTTTTTTGGTTACGTCGGCACGGCCTTTGTCGTGTTTCGGATCTTCGATGAATTTCCAGTACGGGCCTTCAACCAAACCGAATTTTTGGAAGGTTGCGCCGCCAAGGTTGACGCCGCTGTGGCAGGCGATACAGCCGTTGTCCATAAAGGCGCGCACGCCTTTGCGCTCTTGTTCGTTCAGGGCGTTGACGTTGCCTTTGAGGTAGTCATCCCATTTGGTCGGCGTCAGCAGAGTACGTTCGAATGCGCCCAGTGCGGTGGTGATGTTTTTGAAGGAAACTGCGCCGTCTTCGGGGAAGGCGGTTTTAAACAGTTCTTGATATTCGGGGATTTTGGCAATTTTGGCAGCGGCTGCTTCTTGCGAGTCGTTTGCCATTTCCACAGGGTTCACCAACGGTCCGCCGGCTTGTTCTTCAACGTCAGCCGCGCGTCCGTCCCAGAACTGCATGCCGAGCAGGGCGGCGTTTAAAGCGGTCGGGGAGTTTCGTCCGCCGAACTGTCCTTTATGGCCTTGGCTGGTCGGCAGGTTGTCCACGCCTGCGGTGGCGAGGTTGTGGCAGGAGTTGCAGCTTACGGTGTTGCCTTTGGAGAGGCGCGGCTCATACCATAATTGATGGCCGAGTTTGACCTGTTCTTCGGTAAACGGGCGCAGTTTCTGCATTTCTTCGGCGCTTGGCAGCGGTTTGAAGATGCCTTGTGCGCGTTTGAGCAGCTCTTGATCTTCAGGAGAAGCGTTGCTGTCAACGGCGGCTTGGGACGCTGCTGAGGCGGTTGAAGCAGCTTCAGGGGGCGTCTGAACGGCAGAGGCTTCGGCCGGTGCGGAAGCAGGTTTTTGTTCCTTGCTTTCCTGTCCGCCACAGGCGGCCAATGCGGATAAAACAGCAAGCGACAGGAGCAGTCGGGTGTTGCGGTGGTTCATGGCGTGTTCCTTTTTGTAGTGGATATTATTATGAGTAAGCACCGTTTCCGTTGATTGCCGTGATGAATGGCGGGCGAAAATAGGGAATGGCATTCCGCTTTGTTTGCGTCCGTTTGATATGTCCGGCTTTTTTTGTCCGCGAAGTATAAACAGCGGGCGGGGTTTGCCCTTTTCGGTAAATCAATATTGGATTTTCAATAGAGATAAGCAATATATGTGATAGCTTCTGCATTTTCATGCGGTTTTCATGTCGAATAGGCCTCTATCGCTTGCACTGCCAAGCCGATTGGTTTAAATTAAACGACAATCTACCGTTGGAAGACACACAATGAAAATCACCGTCATCGGCGCAGGTTCTTGGGGTACAGCCCTTGCCCTGCACTTTGCCAGCCACGGCAACGAAGTCGCCCTTTGGACACGCAATCCCGAACAAGTCCGTACATTGCAGGCAGAACGTGAAAACAAACGCGGTCTGCCCGGTTTCCCTTTCCCTGAATCTTTAACCGTTTATGCCGATTTGGGTGATGCGCTCAAAGACAGCGGGCTCGTTCTTGTCGTAACTTCTGTCGCAGGTTTGAGAAGCAGCGCAGAACTCCTCAAACAACACAATGCCGACCATATCCCCGTCCTTGCTGCCTGCAAAGGCTTTGAACAAGATACAGGGCTGTTGACCTTCCAAGTATTGAAAGAAGTATTGCCTGAGAACAAAAAAATCGGCGTGCTGTCAGGTCCGAGCTTTGCCCAAGAACTCGCCAAACAACTGCCTTGCGCCGTGGTTGTCGCCTCAGAAAATCAGGAATGGATCGAGGAATTGGTGCCGCAACTCAACACCAACGTAATGCGCCTTTACGGCAGCACGGACGTTATCGGCGTGGCTGTCGGCGGTGCCGTCAAAAACGTTATGGCAATCGCCACCGGTCTTTCCGACGGTCTCGAATACGGGCTCAATGCGCGTGCGGCGCTGGTGACGCGCGGTCTCGCCGAAATCACCCGTCTTGCCATGGCTATGGGTGCGCAGCCCAAAACCATGATGGGGCTTGCCGGCATCGGCGACCTTATCCTGACCTGTACCGGCGCACTTTCGCGCAACCGCCGTGTCGGTTTGGGTTTGGCAGAAGGCAAAGAACTGCATCAAGTGTTGGTGGAAATCGGCCATGTTTCCGAGGGCGTCAGCACCATCGAAGAAGTGTTTAACACCGCTGTGAAATACCAAATCGATATGCCCATTACCCAAACCCTGCTGCAACTCATCCGCAAGGAAATGACCCCGCAGCAAGTTGCAGAAAGACTCATGGAGCGCAGCGCGCGCTTTGAGTAAGACCGAACGGCAAAGGTCGTCTGAAAACATCAAGCCAAAAAGTTTCAGACGACCTCAACATTCGGTAGCGATTGACATCCCTGCATCATCATCCTAATATCCTGACCGCCTGCCACCATGCGGCAATACGGAAGCCTATACATGAATCAATCACTCGACACCTTGGAAGTCAGCGTTTACCAGCTGGCCCAAAAATTTGAAACCCTTGTTGGTGAAAACCGCCGCCTTAACGAAGAAATCGACCGCCTCAAGCTCGAGCATGAACAACAAAAGCGCGAACACGAAGCTGCCGTTGACGAATTGAGCGAAGCGCTGCTCGTACAAGTCGGCAAACTCAAAGAAGACCTACAAGGCAAAATCGACAACCTTACCGCCGAAAAAGAACAATACCGCAGCGCATTAGAGCAGACTGCAGAAAAAATCCGCCGGCTCATTGCCCGCCTGCCGCAAGAAACGCAATCATAAGGACACGCCATGAGTATCGAACAAGTCAGCCTCGACATCATGAATGTCAATTTCACCATCAACACCCCGAGCGAAGAAAAAGATACCCTGCTCCAAGCTGTTGATATGCTCAACAAAAAAAGTGCCGCCATCAAAGAGAGCGGACGCATTGTCGGCAGCGATAAAATCGCCATTATGACCGCGCTCAACGTCGTCCACGACCTCCTTAAAATCACACTCAAAGACGATTTGGCAATAGGTGAATTTGAGCGTAAAATAACCGACATGAACAACGCTTGCCAAAAAGCTTTGGCGCGGTTGGAACAAAACTGATTTTTCTTTTTCCCTGCGGTGTCCGCGAAGGCATATATTCCTTTGAACCAATAAGTTCGCTTAAGGTTGCCGGGAGTTGCAGTGGGCGCGAGCGTCTATCCTTAGATGCACCCGAAACTGCCCGAGGTGACCGCCTTGTCAACAAGGTTCAAGCGGATTCAGCCAAAACGGCTCTCGCGGGGATTCCCATATCAAGCCATGCCCGATTGCGGCATGGCTTTCATTTATCATCGGCTTCGACGTCGTCTGAAAAACCAAGCATCAAATTGAAAACGCATCCCGATATTTTGAATTATCAGTAATGTTTTCCAGCTTAAAAACAACATTTCCCAATGCATAAAAACGCCATCATAGAAAAAACACTTTCAGACGACCCCAATCCGATTGACAAAAGCCAATCCCATCTTTAAAATTCACAACTTTCTATATCTATCTGGATTTCCACTATGAAAACCTTTTCAGCGAAACCCCACGAGGTGAAGCGCGAATGGTTCGTTATCGACGCCCAAGATAAAGTTCTGGGTCGCGTTGCAGCCGAAGTCGCACACCGTCTGCGTGGCAAGCACAAACCTGAATACACCCCCCACGTTGACACCGGCGACTACATCATCGTCATCAACGCGGACAAACTGCGTGTAACCGGTGCCAAATTCGAAGACAAAAAATACTTCCGTCACTCCGGTTTCCCCGGCGGTATCTACGAGCGTACTTTCCGTGAAATGCAAGAGCAATTCCCGGGCCGCGCTTTGGAACAAGCCGTAAAAGGCATGTTGCCTAAAGGCCCATTGGGTTACGCTATGATCAAAAAACTGAAAGTGTACGCTGGTGCAGAACACGCCCATGCCGCACAACAACCCAAAGTTTTGGAATTGAAATAAGGACACGACATGAACGGTAAATACTATTACGGCACAGGCCGCCGCAAAAGTTCAGTGGCTCGTGTATTCCTGACTAAAGGTACCGGCCAAATCATCGTAAACGGTCGTCCCGTTGACGAATTCTTCGCCCGCGAAACCAGCCGCATGGTTGTTCGCCAACCTTTGGTCCTGACTGAAAACGCTGAAGCGTTTGACATCAAAGTCAACGTTATCGGCGGCGGTGAAACCGGTCAATCCGGCGCTATCCGCCACGGCATTACCCGCGCCCTGATCGACTTCGACGCTGCGCTGAAACCTGCCTTGTCTCAAGCCGGTTTCGTGACTCGCGATGCTCGTGAAGTTGAACGTAAAAAACCAGGTCTGCGCAAAGCACGCCGCGCAAAACAATTCTCCAAACGTTAATTCGTTTTTGGAATCTCAAAAAGCCCTGCAAAGCAGGGCTTTTTTTATTTGTTGCATCTCTTGGATTGCCTATGCATTTTTGAGACTGGTTGAGAGAGGGCGGACGGCTGAGAGATATAGTGGATTAAATTTAAATCAGGACAAGGCGACGAGCCGCAGATAGTACAGATAGTACGAAACCGATTCACTTGGTGCTTCAGCACCTTAGAGAATCGTTCTCTTTGAGCTAAGGCGAGGCAACGCCGTACTGGTTTAAAGTTAATCCACTATACAATGAGGTTTTTGCAGGGTTGTCTAAACATGACGGATTTCTCAAAGGGACTTGTGGCGGCGTTGGCTTCCAATTTATTGTTTTCCATGCTGTTTCTGTACGGAACTTGGATGTATCCGATGACCGGGACGGAAGTTTTTGCTTGGCGCATGGTTGCAATGTTGGCGGCCATATGCGTATTGATGGGCATGAGCGATGGCTGGAAGGCGGCAGGGCAGTTTGTTCGTGAAACGGGCAGGGATTGGAAACGTTGGTTTTTGATTATGTTGCCCACGCCTGTTTTCGCAAGTCAGCTTTGGCTGTTTGTATGGTCGCCGGTCAATGGTGAAGGCGTGAATGTAGCAATGGGCTATTTCCTGTTCCCATTGGCGATGCTGGCGTGCGGCAGGATTTGGTTTAAGGAAACGCTTAACCGTCTGCAAATAGTAGCGGTCGTATCGGCATGTTTGGGCGTGGTATGGGAGTTGGTACGATCCGGCGCATTTTCATGGGCGACGGTATGGGTATTCGGGACGTACCCCATCTATTATTTGGCGCGCCGCAAACTGGGCGTGCCGGCATTGATAGGGCTGACGTTTGATTTGCTCGTGATTGCGCCTTGTGCCTTGTCTTGTATTCTGACGCAAACCGATACCATTAATTTGATTGCGTCGACCCCAAAACTTATCGGCTTTATCGTTCTGCTGGGTATCAATAGCGCGGTCGCCATGCATTTGAATTTAAAAGCAAGCCAATTATTACCCATTGCCGTATTCGGTATGTTGAGCTATTTGGAGCCGGTCTTGCTGTTTATCATTTCGATTGCGTGGCTGGGCGAACCTTTGGAGAGCGGGTCATTAATCAGCTATGGATTTATCTGGTTGGGGTTGAGTCTGATGATGGTAAACGGATGGCTGGCAATGAAGAGAAGGGTCGTCTGAAGCCGCTGTTTTATATAGTGGATTAACTTTAAATCAGTACGGTGTTGCCTCGCCTTAGCTCAAAGAGAACGATTCTCTAAGGTGCTGAAGCACCAAGTGAATCGGTTCCGTACTATCTGTACTGTCTGCGGCTTCGTCGCCTTGTCCTGATTTAAATTTAATCCACTATAAATTTCAGACGACCTTGCTCCGTCAAAATCGCATTTCCCGCTTTCCGTCCTAAAGTTTCAATTTCTAAATCAATGTCGTCAGCAGGCTGTCTCGGCTTGTCAAACTTTTGCCTGATAGACAGCATTCGATATCGAAAGGTCGTCTGAAACATCTTTTCAGACGACCTTTGCCGTTTCCATTAAAATACCGTATTCACATTTTTCAGACGGCCTCTTCCCATGTTTCCCGACCAATCCGCCCCCAATCTGCTGCAAGGCTTGAATCCCGAACAACTCTCCGCCGTAACCTGGCCGCCGCAATCTGCCCTTGTGCTGGCGGGCGCGGGCAGCGGCAAAACCCGCGTGCTGACCACGCGCATCGCATGGCTTTTGCAAACCGGTCAGGCAAGTGTACACAGCATTATGGCGGTAACGTTTACCAACAAAGCCGCCAAAGAAATGCAAACCCGACTCGGCGCGATGATTCCCATCAACGTCCGCGCCATGTGGCTCGGCACGTTCCACGGTCTCTGCCACCGCTTTCTACGGCTGCACCACCGCGACGCAGGCCTGCCGTCTTCCTTTCAAATCCTCGACAGCGGCGACCAGCTTTCCCTGATTAAACGCCTGCTCAAAAGCCTCAACATCGCCGAAGAAATCATCGCGCCGCGTTCGCTGCAAGGCTTTATCAACGCGCAAAAAGAATCCGGTTTGCGCGCTTCCGTGTTGAGCGCACCAGACCCGCACACAAGCCGCATGATTGAATGCTACGCCGAATACGACAAAATCTGCCAACGCGAAGGCGTAGTCGATTTTGCCGAACTCATGCTCCGCAGCTACGAAATGCTGCAAAGCAACGAAATCCTGCGCCAACACTACCAAAACCGCTTCAATCACATTCTGGTCGACGAGTTCCAAGACACCAACAAACTGCAATACGCCTGGCTGAAACTCATGGCGGGCGGCAACGCGGCAGTGTTTGCCGTCGGCGACGACGACCAAAGCATCTACCGATTCCGCGGCGCGCACGTCGGCAACATGACCGCGCTGATGGAAGAATTCCACATCGACGCGCCCGTCAAACTCGAACAAAACTACCGCTCCGTCGGCAACATCCTCGCCGCCGCCAACGCCGTCATCGAAAACAACGACGAACGCCTCGGCAAAAACCTGCGCACCGACGCCGAAGCAGGCGACAAAATCCGCTACTACTCCGCCTTTACCGACCTCGAAGAAGCCCAGTTCATTGTTGACGAAACCAAAGCCCTCGAACGCGAAGGCTGGGATTTGGACGAAATCGCCGTCCTCTACCGCAGCAACGCCCAATCCCGCGTCATCGAACAAAGCCTGTTCCGCAGCGGCATTCCCTACAAAATCTACGGCGGATTGCGCTTTTACGAACGCCAAGAAATCAAACACGCGCTCGCCTACCTGCGCCTCGCCGTCAATCCCGACGACGACAACGCCCTCTTGCGCGTCATCAACTTCCCGCCGCGCGGCATCGGCGCACGCACCATCGAAAACCTTCAGACGGCCTCAATCGAACAAGGCATTACCCTCTGGCAGGCAGCCTGCAATGCCGGCGCAAAAGCCGCCAAAGTCGCCGCCTTCGTCCGCCTGATTGAAGCACTGCGCAACCAAGTCGGACAAATGCCCTTGCCCGAAATCATCGTCGGCATCCTCAAAGACAGTGGCCTGACCGAACACTACCGAACCCAAAAAGGCGACAACCAAGACCGCCTCGATAACCTCGACGAACTTGTCAACGCCGCCATCGAGTTCAAACCCGAAGACAGCAACTTCGAAATTCTGCCCGACAACATTTCAGACGACCCCGCCTTCCCCATCCTCGCCTTCCTAAGCAACGCCGCCCTCGAGTCCGGCGAAAACCAAGCAGGCGCGGGCGAAAAAGCCGTCCAACTCATGACCGTCCACGCCGCCAAAGGCTTGGAATTCAACGCCGTCTTCCTCACCGGCATGGAAGAAGGCCGCTTCCCCAGCGAAATGAGCCTTGCCGAACGCGGCGGCCTCGAAGAAGAACGCCGCCTCATGTACGTCGCCATCACCCGCGCCCGCAAACGCCTCTACATCACCATGGCGCAACAAAGGATGCTGCACGGGCAAACCCAATTCGGCATCGTCTCCCGCTTCGTCGAAGAAATCCCACCCGAAGTATTGCACTACCTGTCCGTCAAAAAGACCGCCTACGACAGCTACGGCAGCCCGCGCCAAACCGCCGCGCCCAAAGACAAAATCATCGACGACTACAAACAGCCCCAAACCTACGCAGGCTTCCGCATCGGACAAAACGTCCGCCACGCCAAATTCGGCACCGGCGTCATCATCGATGCCGTGGACAAAGGCGAATCCGCCCGACTGACCATCAACTTCGGCAAACAGGGCGTGAAAGAGCTGGATACCAAATTTGCGAAATTGGAAGAGATGTAAATTTAAAATGTAGGTCGGATACTTGTATCCGACAAAAACATTTGACGCGTCTGTCGTTTCCGAAAAACCGCTGTTGGAAATGTCGGATTTGAGAATCCGACCTATGGGCAAAAAACGTAGCAGGAGAATAGAAACCCGTAGCGTGGGCTTTGCCCACGAATCAAGCCCAAAATTTCAGACGGCCTCTTTTACCCGCCATTTTCGTGGGCAAAGCCCACGCTACAATGTACACCGATGAGGCAAAAGGTCGTCTGAAAAGCGTTTTTCAGTACATGTAGGTCGGATTCTTGAATCCGACATTTTCAAACATTTCCGCCATAATCAAAAGCGGTAAAACATAAAACGTTTGTCAAATATGAGTATCCGACTTACCCATCATATTTAATGCTGAAATCCACATTGCTTCCACCCCAGTGCTTTGGGTAAATCCCCTGTTTCACATAACGGTGAAAAGTAGAAAACGGCCAATCGGAAACCTGACCGACATAGCCATGCTTTACGGGATTAAAATGTAGATAATTGAAATGATGGATAAAGTCCGTTTCATCACGAATGGTATGTTCCCAAAACCTTTTTTGCCAAAGCCGACATTCCCCTCCAATCAAATATTGGCTGTACCGTTTAATTTGCCGCCAACGTTCCGAATAAGCGGCATCATTTTCAGGAAGACGCCAAATCGTATGCAGATGGTCGGGCATCAGCACCCATGCTTCAATTTCAAACGGATACCGCTCCCGAACCGTCATTACCGCCTGCCGCAAGGCCGAACGCACCGTTTCATCAGTCAGGATTTTTTGTCGTTTGTCAGCAACCACCGTAAAAAAGTAAGTACCGCCCGTTTGATAAAAGCGTCGGTATCGCATGAATTCCCTTTTTTAAATTAAATTTTTGTTTTTCGGAAAGATTTTTGTCGGATACAAGTATCCGACCTACATCGAAACCGAACAATCCATGTAGGTCGGATTCTCGAATCCGACATTCCAATCATTCCCGAATTTTCTCAAGGTGTGGACATCGTTTTTTTGTCGGATACAAGTATCCGACCTACGCCTTTAATTACAGCGACAGCAGGTCGCCTTGGCATGAAGCGGTGCGTAATTCTTTGTCTACATTCGTACCGCATTCCCATACCCCAGTTCCTACGGTATAGCGGATATTAATTTTTTTATTGGTGATTTTGTCGTTTACGCCACTGCTTTTGAAAGTAACGGTCAGCAGGCATTGGGTTTCAGTCTTTTTCAGAGCAACGTCGTTGACGAAGTTGCCCGTATGTACGCTGGAGGTAAACCAAGGTTTAGTGGCATCGCAAGCATTGATGCCCTCGGTAGAAATAGCCTCGACCAACGGGCTTTTCAGACCGGCAAGGATTTCATGCCCTTCAGTTGCCTGCGCCTTAGCGGTATAGTTGCCGAACAACGGCAGGGCAATGGCGGCAAGTATGCCGAGAATGGCGACGACAATCATCAGTTCGGTAATGGTAAAACCTTGTTGTTTCATACGACGACCTTTAATGAAGTGAGTAGAAAAGGAATCGGTTTGCCCGATTTGCTTGAATAGATGGTAGAAAAGCCCGCCAGAGCGAGCTTTGTTATTCACTATTTATGGAATTTGTCGTTGTTATTTTTTAGCAGCACGGCAAGCAGCAGGTGCTACGTTGTCAGCCAGGTTTGTAGTACAAGCCCAAGCACCAGTTGCAGGAGTCAGTGTCATGGTAATTGTTTTAGTAGCTACTTTATCATTGACACCTTCGGTTGCTGCTTTGAAGGTAGCAGTCAAAGCACAAGTCGCAGCATCACCAGTACCAGCAGCGGCAGGTACAACACCACTTACATATTTACCTGTGCGCACAGAAGAGGTGTACCAAGCAGCATCATTTTTACATGCATTAGCGTTACTGCTTGCAGCCACTGCCTCAACCAAAGGCGTTTTCATACCGCCCAAGAGTTCGTAGCCTTCAGTCGCTTGTGCGCGGGCAGTGTAGTCGCCGTACATAGGCAGGGCGATAGCGGCCAGGATACCGATAATTGCTACGACGATCATCAATTCGATCAGGGTGAAACCTTTTTGGATTGCTTTCATTTAATAAACTCCAGTTTAAAAAGTGTTGTGAATAAAAAAAATGTTTGTTGTTAAAAAATCCGTAATGTGTTTGGCTCTGCTTGTTTATGAGTAAAACCATCAAGTAGAAGGAATATACAGCTTCCCGGTTCGGGCTTCGTTGCTTCGTTTCCCTTGCCGGACGTAATGTATCAAGCAGGGGATGTGCCAAGCTTGGATTTTTTTGGATTTTTTATGAAAATATTTTGTAATTTTATGTTTTTAATAGGTTTAAATTTGTTTTGAAGGATTTTTCGGGCAGATTTGGGTTTTTTTATGACGTGGGATTGTTTCTGCGATATGACGTGTTTTGTCATTTTTTGATTTTTTTGGGGGAGGTGAAGAAGACGTTTTGTGTCACGTGCCGTGTTTCGTCACTTTTGAAAGCCGTTTTTAATAATATTTGAATATTTTGACAAACGGTATGATTATTTAGATAAGCGGTGTTCTTGAAATTTAGATATTTTTAATAAATTGATTTATATAATATTTTTAATATGATATTTTGATATTCGGTATTTATTTAGGATAGACGGTAATTCATAATAGAAATTTATGGAAATTAATTTAATTTTGAATGATTGTTTTAAGCGTTCGAAGCCTCTTTTAAAAAGGGGATAATCGATAGGGATACCCGCCCTGCCTTTTTTCGATTTTGCACATTATTTTTGGCAGATTCTGCCAGTATTGAAATAATCACTGTGATGATATTTGGCATTTATTTGAATCTATATAGATGATGGAAACGGCAAAAGGTCGTCTGAAATCCCGAATTGAGGTTTTCAGACGACCTTTTGGGTTTGTTTTATCGGTGAAGCTTAGAAACCGGGTTGCTAAGGCTGGCTTGGGTTTTGACCATCAAGCCAGCGGGGCGAGCAGTTTGTCGAAGGCTTCTTCAAACTGTTTCAAACCGTCTTCCTGTAAGCGGTTGGCGAGTGTTTCTACGTCTATGCCGAGCGCGGCGGTTTCGGCAAGCTGCGCTTGTGCTTCTTCCACGCCTTCGGTCAGCGTGGCTTTGGCTGTGCCGTGGTCGATGAAGGCTTTGAGGGTAGCGTCGGGAACGGTGTTGACGGTGTGCGCGCCGATCAGGCTGTCAACGTAGAGCGTGTCGGGATAGGCGGGGTTTTTGACGCCTGTGGATGCCCATAAGAGTTGCACGCGGTTTGCGCCTTTTGCCTCCAGCGCGGCAAATTCGGTGCTGCCGAAGTATTGCGCCCAGTCTTGGTAGGCGGCTTTGGCAAGGGCGATGGCGATTTTGCCTTTGAGGTGGTCGGGCAGCGTTGCGTCAAGCGCGCCGTCCACGCGGGAGATGAAGAAGCTGGCGACGGCTTGGATATGGGCAACGCTTTGTCCTGATTCCAAGCGTTTGGCGATGCCGCGCGCGTAGGCTGCGTAGGCTTTGAGGGTTTGGGCGCGTGAGAACAGCAGGGTCAGGTTCACGCTGATGCCCTCGGCGATGAGGGTTTCGAGTGCTTCGATACCTGCGTCGGTGGCGGGAACTTTAATCATGGCGTTTTTACGCGCGATGGCGGCATGGAGGCGGCGGGCTTCTTCTACTGTGCCTTGTGCGTCTTTGGCAAGCTCTGGGGAAACTTCGAGGCTGACGAAACCGGTTTTGCCGCCGGTGGATTCGTGTTCGGCAAGGCAAACGTCGCAGGCTGCCTGTACATCGGCAATCGCCATGGTTTCGTAGCGTTGTTTGGGGCTGAGGTCTTGCTGCTTGAGGGCGGCGACTTCATCGGCGTAAAGCGCGTCGCCGGCGAAGGCTTTTTGGAAGATGGCGGGATTGGAAGTGACGCCGCACACGCCTTGTTTCAGCATTTGCGCCAATTCGCCGCTTTGTACGAGTGAGCGGGAAAGGTTGTCCAGCCAGATTTGTTGTCCTAATGCTTTAACGTCCGATAAAATAGTCATCTCTGATTCCTTTAAATATAGGTTATTTGCGAAGCAGGCGGTAATGCTACCCCTATTCGGAAAATTTGGATAGATTATAGTGGATTAAATTTAAATCAGGACAAGGCGACGAAGCCGCAGACAGTACAGATAGTACGGCAAGGCGAGGCAACGCCGTACTGGTTTAAAGTTAAACCACTATATTAGGGCATTTAATGATGTCCAAAACGATATAAAACGAACACAAAAAGGCATGAAATTATGGCAGGAAACGGTCAATATCTCGATTGGGCGCGCGAAGTGTTGCACACCGAAGCGGAAGGCTTGCGCGAAATTGCGGCGGAATTGGACGAAAACTTTGTCCTTGCGGCAGACGCGCTGCTGCACTGCACAGGCAGGGTCGTCATCACAGGCATGGGCAAGTCGGGACATATCGGGCGCAAAATAGCGGCGACCATGGCTTCGACCGGCACACCCGCGTTTTTCGTCCATCCTGCGGAAGCGGCACACGGCGATTTGGGCATGATTGTGGACAACGACGTCGTCGTCGCAATTTCCAATTCCGGCGAAAGCGACGAAATTGCCGCCATCATCCCTGCGCTCAAACGCAAAAACATTACCCTCATCTGCATTACCGCCCGCCCCGATTCGACCATGGCGAGCCATGCCGACATTCACATCACCGCGTCAGTTTCCAAAGAAGCCTGCCCGCTGGGACTTGCCCCGACCACCAGCACCACCGCCGTCATGGCTTTGGGTGACGCATTGGCAGTTGTCCTTTTGCGCGCACGCGCGTTTACGCCCGACGATTTCGCCTTGAGCCACCCCGCCGGCAGCCTCGGCAAACGCCTGCTTTTACGCGTGGCAGACATTATGCACAAAGACGACGCCCTGCCCGCCGTCCGACTCGGCACGCCCTTAAAAGAGGCCATCGTCAGTATGAGCGAAAAAGGCTTGGGTATGCTGGCGGTAACGGACGAACAAGGTCGTCTGAAAGGCGTGTTCACCGACGGCGATTTGCGCCGCCTGTTCCAACAGCGCGACCGCTTTGACGGACTGACCGTCGATGAAATCATGCATCCTTCCCCCAAAACCATCCCCGCCGAACGCCTCGCCACCGAAGCCCTGAAAGTCATGCAGGCAAACCATGTGAACGGGCTTTTGGTAACCGATGCCGACGGCGTGTTGACCGGCGCGCTGAATATGCACGATTTACTGATGGCGCGGATTGTGTAAAGGCGGGCTAACCTTTTTCAGACGACCTTTATGTTAGAATAGGTCGTCTGAAACCTAGCAATCCGCAAGGAAACACTATGCAAACCTTAGACCCCGAGCTGCAACAGCGCGCGGCGCATATCAAGCTGCTGATATTGGATGTGGACGGCGTTTTGACCGACGGCCGCATCTTTATCCGCGACAACGGCGAAGAAATCAAATCGTTCCACACATTGGACGGACACGGCTTGAAGATGCTTCAGGCAAGCGGCGTGCAGACTGCGATTATCACAGGTCGGGACGCGCCCTCCGTCGGCATCCGCGTCAAACAGTTGGGCATAAATTACTACTTCAAAGGCATTTCGGACAAGCGCGCCGCCTATGAAGAATTGTGTGCGCAGGCGGGCGTAGAAGAAGGCGAGTGCGCCTTTGTCGGCGACGACGTGGTCGATTTGCCGGTGATGGTGCGCTGCGGATTGCCGGTTGCCGTCCCCAACGCGCATTGGTTTACGCTGCAACACGCCGCCTATATTACGAAACACGCGGGCGGCGCAGGCGCGGTGCGTGAAGTGTGCGACCTGATTATGCGCGCGAAAGGTACGCTGGGCGCGGCTTTGAACGAGTACATCAAATGAAAGTAAGATGGCGGTACGGAATCGCATTCCCTTTGGTGCTGGCGGTCGCGCTCGGCGGATTGTCGGCATGGCTGGGGCGCATCAGCGAAATCGACATCGAAGAAGTCAAACTCAACCCCAACCAGCCGCAATACACGATGGACGGCATAGACGGGCGGCGGTTTGACGAACAAGGTCGTCTGAAAGAGCATCTGAGCGCAAAAGGGGCGAAACAGTTTCCCGAAAGCAACGACGTCCATTTCGAGCTGCCGCACCTCGTCTTCTTCCAAGAAGGCAGCCGGCTTTACGACGTCGGCAGCGACGAAGCCGTGTACAACACCCAAACCAAACAACTCCTGTTCAAACACAACGTCGTCCTGACCAAAGCCGCCGATGCCAAGCGGCAGGCGGGCGTCGTCAAAACCGATCTTCTGCACGTCGACACCGAATCGCAATACGCCCAAACCGACACGCCCGTTACCTTCCAATACGGCGAATCGAGCGGCAACGCCGAAGGTCTGACGTATGACCACAAAAAAGGTTTGTTGAACTTCCCATCCAGAGTGAAAGCCACGATTTATGATACAAAAAATATGTAAGGCATGTGTTTTAACCGCATTTTTCGCCACCGCCCCCGCTTACGCCCTGCAAAGCGACAGCAAGCAGCCGATACAGATTGAAGCCGACCAAGGCTCGCTCGACCAAAACAACCAAAGCACCACCTTCACCGGCAACGTCATCATCAAACAAGGCACGCTCAACATCCGCGCCGGCAGCGTCAACGTCTCCCGCAACGACAAAGGCGAACAGTTTATGAAAGCCAGCGGCTCGCCCGTCCGCTTCAGCCAGACACTCGACGACAACAAAGGCACGGTTAACGGACAAGCCAACAACGTAACCTACTCCTCCGCCATCAACCTCGTTACCCTGACCGGCAACGCCAAAGTCCAACGCGGCGGCGACGTTGCCGAAGGCGCAGTCATCACCTACAACACCAAAACCGAAGTCTATACCATCAACGGCAGCTCCAAATCAGGTGCCAAATCCGCCGCCAAATCCGGCAGGGTCAGCGTCGTCATCCAACCGTCCAGCACCCAAAAAACCAAATAACCCGCATCTGACAACACCAAAGGTCGTCTGAAAACCAACATAGCAAGTTCCCCAAGCCACATTTTCAGACGACCTCCGAACCAAGAGTCATTTATGAGCGAAAACACCAGCCGCCTCGTCGTTCAAAACCTGCAAAAAAGTTTCAAAAAACGCCAAGTCGTCAAAAGCTTCTCCCTCGAAATCGAAAGCGGCGAAGTCATCGGCCTGCTCGGCCCCAACGGCGCAGGCAAAACCACCAGCTTTTACATGATCGTCGGACTCATCGCCGCCGACGCAGGCAGCGTTACCCTCGACGGACAAGAACTGCGCCACCTGCCCATACACGAACGCGCCCGCTTAGGCGTCGGCTACCTGCCCCAAGAAGCCTCGATTTTCCGCAAAATGACCGTCGAACAAAACATCCGCGCCATTTTAGAAATCAGCACCAAAGACAAAAGCCGCATCGATGGCGAAGTCGAAAAACTGCTTGCCGACCTCAACATCGGCCACCTGCGCCACAACCCTGCCCCCTCCCTGTCCGGCGGCGAACGCCGACGCGTCGAAATCGCCCGCGTACTCGCCATGCAGCCGCGCTTCATCCTCCTGGACGAACCCTTCGCCGGCGTCGACCCCATCGCCGTCATCGACATCCAAAAAATCATCGACTTCCTCAAATCGCGCGGCATCGGCGTACTCATTACCGACCACAACGTACGCGAAACCCTCAGCATCTGCGACAGAGCCTACATCATCAGCGACGGCACCGTCCTCGCCTCCGGCAAGCCGGACGACTTGGTCAACAACGAACAAGTCCGCTCCGTCTATCTCGGCGAAAACTTCAAATACTGATTTCAAATACTGACCATGACAAACCGCACAATCAATTGTGCGGTTTTAAAATAACAAAGCGTCAGAAAGGTCGTCTGAAAACGTTTTCAGACGACCTTTCGGGTAGGTTGGGTTGAAAACCCAACATTGCAGAAGATTCAACAGCTTTTGTTGGATCTAGACCCAACCTACGCGTATTACAGCCTTATTAATGGAATTTTTTGCCGTCTTTATATCGATAGATTTGCAACATCGTTACCCTACCACCTCCGAACGAGTTGATTTCATAAGTAATCCCATCATATACGGCACGCGTACTGATCAGCTCTTTATTAAGCGGTTGTTTCTGTTTAAAGGTTTCGATATTTTGGATATGTTTGTCCAGCAGGTCTTGAAACAGATTATCCGGTTTGTTTTTATGGTTGATGGTAGAGATGATTAATTTGGGGATGGTGATATCTTTAAAGATCCAACCATTATATCCCAATGGAACCTCTACACCATTTACTTTCCCATTGGAATATTTCAGTCTAATTTCATAGTTGCAATCAGGTTTAACAAAATCTTTAAATATTAAATATATGGAGTAGATGGAGCCATCAATAACAGTAGTGCTATACAGGTTTTTCCCGTCAAAGCTTTCTTGGCTAACCTCTTGAAATCCTAAGTTCTGCAACTTAGAAATGATTAATCCAGTATTCATGGGAATAGTCAGACGACGCGAACGGTTGAAAGGCGCATTATTTATCTGCTCATCTGCCAGCATTACTCCAATAGCATTTTCTGGAACACTAGGAATCGGGGGAAGAGTATTAAACTTATATTCAGAAGAATGACATTCAAAATGAAGATTACTTTGTAGTTTAGGATTTCTAATATCATTAGCAATATTCTTTTTATACGGTGAATGGGGCTGATTGCCACATGAAACTACAAAAAAACACATAAATAAAGTAATAATTTTTTTATTTAATTCCATTTTTAAGACCTCTTCAAACCTTTATTATTTCGCATAACATTCCAAGGTGCTTATGAGAAACCCCTTAAATGTCTGGGTTGGACTTTAAGGGGGGTAGGGAATTTTGCAAAGATTTCCATTTTTCTCATTACTTTCAAGTCAGCCGTAGGTCGGATTCTCGAATCCGACATTTCTAACAGCGGTTTTTCGGAAACGACAGACGCGTCAAATGTTTTTGTCGGATACAAGTATCCGACCTACATCTGGATTCCCGCATGCGCGGGAATGACGGCGGAGGTTTCGGCAAAGCTCGTTGCTCTCGTTTTCAGACGACTATTTGCCTCGTCGGTGTACATTGTAACGTGGGCCTTGCCCACGATAATGACGGCTAAAAGAGGTCGTCTGAAATTTTGGGCAAAGCCCACGCTACGGATTTCAGACGACTTACCCTTTTCAATTTTGTATTTACTTATCTGAAAACTCATCTTCATGTCGCAAGCTGCGGATAAAGGTTTCGAAATCGGGGGCAAGTTCGACTATTTCAAAATCCCATTCTTGTTCGACAAGCACCACTTTCGGCTCTCCGTCTTTTCCACACTCTCGATAGTCCAAGGCAAACATGGCATGCCCTGCTGACGGGTCGTTGGCAAAATACACGCCGATAGGCGGATACTCCCATTCTTTCAGCCAAAGTTTTTGCCCCATCTCGCCGCACAGACTCCCTTCTTTTTCAAAACCGATTCCCGATACCTCGCAAATTTGCACATGATCTTTTGCCCACGAATTTCTCTGCGTGGTTGGAAAGCAGTTTTTGACAAATATCCCGCCGTTTTGTACTGCCATCAATTCAATAAAACTTTGCGGCAATTTATAGCCTAGCTCACTTTCTACGGCAGCCAAAATTTCAGGGGTAAACGGAGCTTCTTTGTAGTTTTCATCTGCCCAACTATTAGCTTCCCATACGGAGGACAAATCAAAATCTTTAAAAACTTGGGACATAATGTTCTTCCTTATTGATTTCAGCCCGTAGGTCGGATTCCCGAATCCGACATTTCCAACAGCGGTATTTCGGAAACGATAGACGCATCAAATGTTTTTGTCGGATACAAGTATCCGACCTACATCTCTATTTGCCCCGTGTGTGTACATTGTAGCGTGGGCTTTGCCCACGATAATGTTGGGTAAAAGAGGCCGTCTGAAATTTTGGGTTTGATTCGTGGGCAAAGCCCACGCTACGGGTTTGCGGTGATTTTTAGGTAGTAGAACCCACGCTATGCAGCTAATGACTTAATCCCTCTTCGTAACATCCGCTTTATCCGAGTTTCGCCTCCTCCCCGAACACTTCCCGCCACAATTTCCTGACATTGCCGTAATGTGCCAGCAATTCGTCGGTTACTTCGGTTTTTTCCGCGTCGCGCAGTTTGGTGTTGTGTTGCTGCTGGCGGTAGAAGCGGTAGGCGGTGCGGCTTTGTTCGGCGAGGGTTTTGCCGATGAGGCCGCAGTCGGCGGCGATGTTCAAGAGGGCGATGTTGCCGTAGTTGTCGAGGAGTTGCGGATATCGGCGGGCATGGGCAAGGATGAGGTATTGGACGATAAATTCGACGTCGACCACGCCGCCGCGTGCGTATTTGACGTTGCTGTCAATCGGCGGATGGGTGGGGAACATTTTTTCGCGCATTTCGATGATTTTGCCTGCCAAGGCGGTTTGGTCGCGCTCGGCGGTGAGGATTTCGGTGCGGATGCGGTCGAAGGCCGTCTGAATTTCGGGTGTGCCGCAGATGAAGCGGGCGCGGGTGAGGGATTGGTGTTCCCACGTCCATGCGTTTTCGTGCTGGTATTTTTCGAAGGCGGCGATGCTGTGGGCGAGGAAGCCGGCGTCGCCGTTTGGGCGCAGGCGCAGGTCGGTTTCGTAGAGGCTGCCTGCGCCGGTGGCGGCGGAAAGCCAGTTGGTCAGGCGGCGGGCGAGGCGGCTGTATACGTCGCCTGCGTCGGGATGGGGATCGTCGTAGAGATAAACGAGGTCGAGGTCGGAGGCGTAGCCGAGTTCTTTGCCGCCGAGTTTGCCGTAGCCGACGATGGCGAATTGCGGGGTGTCGCGGTGTTTTTTGGGCATGTCCGCCCACGCGCATGGCAGGGCGGCGGCGAGGATGGTGTCGGCGAGGGCGGAGAGTTGGTCGGAGAGGGATTCTACCGTCCACAGTCCGGCGAGGTCTTGGACGGCGAGGCGGAAGACTTGGGCGTGCTGGAAGCGGCGCAGGGTGTCCATTTGCGCTTCGGTGTCGCCGCCGCAGGCTTTGAGGTCGTCTGAAAGGGCGGCGGCGAGGGCTTGCCAGTCGAACGCGGTATCCAAAAGCTGCGCGCTGATGAGTTCGTCCAGCAGAATCGGATATTTGCTCAGATACGCCGCCACCCATGAGCTTTGGCTCATAATCTGCGCCAGTTGCGCCAAGGTTTGCGGATGCTCGTTGAGAAAGGCGAGATAGGCGGAGCGGCGGCTGATGTTTTCGAGGAAGTCAAACAGCCGCATCAGCGTATCGGTCGGGTTGTTTTGCTCGGCCGCTGCCTGTACCAACAGCGGTACAATGGCGTCGAAACGCGGCTGGGCGTGGGCGGAAAGGTGGCGGTATTTATGACCGTTGCGGATTTGGTCGAGCCTTGCGGCGATGGTTTCGACATCGAACCCGTGTTCTTTCAGACGGCCTTGCCGCTCTTCTTCGTCGGGTTTGTCCTGCCATGCCCATTGCCATTCGCTATTGTCTTGCGTTTGCTCTTCGGGTTCGCTCAAAATTTCGTTGAACAACTGATTGACCTTGGTGCGGTGGGCGTTGAGGTCGTCTGAAAAGGCGGCGTAGCTGTCGAAACCCATGCTTTCGGCGAGCAGTTGTTGCTGTTTGGGCGAGGCGGGCAGGGTTTGGGTTTGTTGGTCGTCCCAGTATTGCAGGCGGTGTTCGACGTCGCGCAGGAAGCGGTAGGCGGCAAGCAGGGTTTCAACGTTTTCAGACGGCATGGTGCCCAGCTCGGCAAGTTTCTTCAGCGTTTCCTGCGTGCCTTTCAGTTGCAGCGCGCGCATTTGTCCGCCGCGTATCATTTGGAAAATTTGGGCGATAAATTCGACTTCGCGGATGCCGCCCGCGCCGAGTTTGATGTTGTCCGCCATGCCTTTTTTGCTGACTTCGCTGCGGATTTGGCGGTGCAGGTTCCGCATCGCCTCATACGCGCTGTAATCCAGATATTTGCGGAACACGAAGGGGCGCACCAGCGATTTGATGTCGTTCGGATACGGCGTGACCACGCGGCCTTTGCACCACGCATAGCGTTCCCATTCGCGCCCCTGCGTAATCAGGTATTGCTCCAGCGCGGTTTCGCTCAATACCAGCGCGCCCGAATCGCCGTCCGGCCGCAGCCGCATATCGACGCGGAACACCTGCCCGTCGGCGGTGATGTCGTTCAGCAGCGCAATCAGTTTCTGCCCGACTTTGGTGAAAAATTCCTGGTTGCCCCGTTCGCGCCTGCCGTCGGTGTCGCCCGATTCGGGATAGACGAAAATCAAATCAATGTCGGAAGACACGTTCAACTCATAGCCGCCCGCCTTGCCCATCGCCACCACGCTCAAATGCTGCGGCGATTTGGTATAACGCCCGATCGGCGTGCCGTACATGTCCCGATAATAGGCGTAGGCAAAGTCCAGCGCGGTATTGACGGCAAAATCGGCAAACAGCGTAATCGTGTGGGTTACTTCGTTCAAATCGCTGATGCGGTTTACATCGCGCACGATAATCTGCGACACCACATAACGGCGCAACTCGCGCAACTGCCGCGCCAATTCTTCCTCGTTTTCTTCCGCGCGGATTTTGTCCCAGTCGGCAAAGGCTTGGAAATCCGCTTCAGTCAACACTTTGTCCAGCATGGGCAGGAAAATTTCAGGCTTGAGTTTGCCGTTGTCGAGCTGGCGGGCGAGGAACAGGGAATGACGGCGGGCGGTGTCGAGGCGGTTGTCGGACATTTGGGATTCCGTTTGGAAGGATGATAGGAGTGGGATAGTGGATTCACTTTAAATCAGGAAAAAGCGAGGCAATGCCGTACCAGTTTAAAGTCAAGCCACTATATCATAGCAATCTTGGAGGTCGTCTGAAACTGCAGAACTCAGGCGTATGAACGGGTGTGTTTTACGGCATGGGAAGTTTGTTATAGTGGATTAACTTTAAACCGGTACGGTGTTGCCTTGCCGTACTATCTGTACTGTCTGCGGCTTCGTCGCCTTGTCCTGATTTAAATTTAATCCACTATATTTGATTGGATAGTTAAAAGGTCGTCTGAAAAACATTTCAGACGACCTTTTGATGTGTTTAAACGGATTAGCCGGTGAGTTGTTTGGTAATCAGTTTTTTCAGTGGCGGGAAGTTGTTGCTGGCACGCAATACCAAGCCGCGCAAGATTTTGGCGGGCGCGGTTTCATTGGTAAAGAGTTTGAGCAGCATATTGGTGCCGTGGTAAATCGGCTGGGCATGGAGCATATGCTTGGTGCTGTATTTTTCCAGCAGGCTGGCGGCGCCGATGTCTTGACCGCGTTGTTCCGCTTCGAGAACCAGTTTTGCCAAGAGGTCCGCGCTGGATAAACCCAAGTTGAAACCGTGTGCGGTAACAGGGTGCATGCCTACGGCGGCGTCGCCGATTAAGGCGCTGCGTTTGCCATAGAAGCGTTGGGCAATCATGCCGACCAAGGGGTAGTTGTGAATAGTGCTGACCAATTCCATGTCGCCCAAACGGCCTTTGAGCTGCTCTTTGACGCTGGCTGCCAATTCTTCGGGAGACATTTTTTTGATGGTGTCTGCTTTGTCGCTATCGACGGTAATGACTGTGTTGGTCAGGTGCTCTTCCAAAGGCAGCAGGGCGATGGTGCGGCCGTAGTGGAAGCATTCGTAAGCGGTATGCTGGTTGGACAGGGTATGCTTCATGCGGCAGACAAACATGGTGCGGCTGTAATCGTGCATATCGGAGGAAATGCCCAGTTGTCGGCGGGTTTGGGAAAAGCGGCTGTCTGCTGCCAAGAGTAGGCGGCCGCTCAAAACTTCGCCGTTTTCCAAGATGACTTGGGCTTCGTCTTCGGAGGTTTTGACTTCTTTGACGCCCGTACCGGTCAGGATGGTAACGTTTTCCAGTTTGGATACGACTTCATAAGCAGCTTTGCGGATATTGTGGTTTGAAATCAGATAGCCTAAGCAGTCGGCAGGTTCACCGCGCGCTTGGGTCGGTTGCGGGAAGTGGAGTTGGTAATCGGACTGCCCGTTCAAGACTTTTGCATCGCGCAAGGGGTAAATTTCGTCTTTCGGAATCAAATCCCACATGCCCAAGCGTTGCATAATTTCGCGGGACAGGTGGGTCAATGCGATTTCACGCCCGTCATAAGGAGGGTTTTGTAAAATTTCTAAAGGGCTTTTTTCAATCAGGGTGATTTTCAAACCGCTGCCGGCCAGTTCTGCGGCAAAACTCAACCCGGCAGGTCCTGCGCCGACGACAAGAATATCGCTGTGTAAGCTCATGAGGCATCCTTTTTGTTAAAGGGGGACGGATAATTTCAGACGACCTTAAGTTTACTGTGTTTGAATGAGATAAGGGTAATCTGCATTGAGTAATTGATTATAGCAAAAGTATCGATTGAGTAATTCAAGTATTTATATCGTGAATGATTTTTTACGCTGAGCTTAATGTAAGTCAATGGCGGCAATGTGTTGCGTATCATGCCATGTTTTAAAAACAATAAGTAGCGGCTATATGGGTTTGCTTTTTTCTTACGCCAGAGTATGGGAAGGATAAGATTATCATGAGGGCGAGGGGGTCGTCTGAAATTTTGTAGTAGCTTGGCTTTTAAGCAGTACAGTGTATAGTGGATCAACTTTAAACCAGTACGGCGTTGCCTCGCCTTAGCTCAAAGAGAACGATTCTCTAAGGTGCTGAAGCACCAAGTGAATCGGTTCCGTACTATCTGTACTGTCTGCGGCTTCGTCGCCTTGTCCTGATTTAAAGTTAATCCACTATAGTTTCCTATCGTGTCTGTTGTATCGTGTGTTGCTTTGTTGTTTGCGCTGTTTAAGATTGAATCGGCGATGGCAAAATCATTGCCAACCCATACAAACAAAAAAGCCGTATTCCCTAAGAAATACGGCTTTCTCAATATCACGATAAACTTGGATTATTCTTCAGAACCGGTGTAAGGACGGATGCTGACCGTTTTACGGTTCAGCGCGCCTTTGGTTTTGAATTCAACATAACCGTCAACTTTGGCGAACAAAGTGTGGTCTTTGCCCATGCCTACGTTGTCGCCGGCATGGAATTTGGTACCGCGTTGGCGGACGATGATGGAACCTGCCGGAATCAGCTCGTTGCCGTAGGCTTTTACGCCCAAGCGTTTGGCTTCTGAATCGCGACCGTTGCGGGTGCTACCGCCTGCTTTTTTACTTGCCATTTGTAATACTCCTAAGTTTCAAAAATTAGGCGATTGCCACGATTTCGATTTGGGTGAAATTTTGGCGATGGCCTTGGCGTTTTTGGTAGTGTTTACGGCGGCGCATTTTGAAAATGCGTACTTTCTCGCCGCGACCATGGGCTACTACTTTAGCTGTTACTTTTGCGCCTTCAATGAAAGGAGCGCCAACTTTTACAGATTCGCCGTCAGCAATCATCAAAACTTCGGTCAGTTCGATTTGGCTGTCGAGTTCGGCTGGTATCTGTTCTACTTTCAATTTTTCGCCAACGGCAACTTTATATTGTTTGCCGCCGGTTTTTACGACCGCGTACATACTCAACTCCATGAGAATTATGGTTAATATCCCGCACACCATTGTGCGAAACACGAGATTCTATTGCTATTTGCCTGTTTTGTCAAAGTTTATTTCGTTTGTGGGGGCAGGGTCGTCTGAAAGATGTGTCAAACGGGCTTTGCTGCTATAATCGCGCGTTGGATTGCCGATATTTTTTATGCGGCAATATTATTTCCGCCTTATACCCAACCCATTTATTTATACGGCAAGCCTGCTTCATTTTGCCGACTGAGAATGTGTTATGCTCGAAAACCTGCCTTATTTCCAACGCCATCTGCCTGAAGACCTTTCACGGGTCAATGAGGTGATCAACCAAGCGGTTCAGTCTGATGTTGCGCTGATTTCGCAAATCGGTACTTATATTATCAGTGCCGGCGGTAAGCGTCTGCGTCCAATTATGACGATTTTGGCAGGTAAGTCGGTCGGTTATGATGGAGATAAGCTGTATGCTTTGGCGGCAATGGTGGAATTTATCCACACTTCAACCCTGCTGCATGACGATGTTGTCGATGAAAGCGATTTGCGCCGCGGACGCGAAACGGCGAATAATCTGTTCGGCAACGCGGCGGCGGTGTTGGTCGGCGACTTTTTGTATACGCGCGCTTTCCAATTGATGGTTGATTCCGGCAGTATGCGCATTTTGGAAGTCATGGCGGATGCAACTAATATTATTGCTGAAGGCGAGGTCATGCAGCTGATGAACATCGGCAATACCGATATTACCGAAGCGCAATATGTTCAAGTGATTCAATATAAAACGGCCAAATTGTTTGAAGCAGCTGCTCAGGTTGGTGCGATTTTGGGCAATGCCGCCCCCGAGCATGAGCAGGCGTTGAAAGATTACGGTATGTATGTCGGTACGGCGTTCCAAATTATTGATGATGTTTTGGATTATTCGGGCGAAACCGAAGAAATCGGTAAAAACGTCGGCGACGATTTGGCAGAAGGCAAACCGACTTTGCCGCTGATTTATCTGATGCGCAACGGTTCGAAACAAGTGGCTGACGATGTGCGCCACGCTTTGGAAAATGCGGATCGCGGCAGTTTCCAAAAAATCCATGATTATGTTGTCCATTCCGACGCGTTGACTTATTCGATTTCCGAAGCACGAAAAGCCGTTGAGCAAGCCGTGGCTTCTTTGGCAGTATTGCCTGATAGCGAAGTCAAGCAGGCGATGATTCAGTTGGCTGAGGAATCATTGGCACGGGTTTCTTAAATCCGATGAATTTCAATTTCGTCCCGATGTTTTTGGTGACGCTGATTTTTCTCGGCGTCGTCAGCAACAACAACTCGATTACGATTTCCGCAGCAATTTTGCTGTTAATGCAACAGACTGCTTTGTCGCAATATATTCCTTTCATGGAAAAACACGGCTTGCATTTTGGGATTATTTTGCTGACAATCGGGGTCTTAAGCCCGCTGGTTTCAGGGAAGGTTCAAATTCCGCCGCTGTCGGAGTTTGTCAATTTTAAAATGATTGCCGCCGTATTAATCGGCATCCTTGTCGCCTGGCTGGCAGGGCGCGGCGTACCGCTGATGAGCGAACAACCTGTTTTGGTAACAGGTCTTTTGATCGGTACGGTTATCGGTGTGGCGTTTATGGGCAGCATTCCGGTCGGTCCGCTGATTGCCGCAGGATTATTATCGTTTATTGCAGGAAAAGTTTAACACGCTCGCCATAGTTCAACGGATAGAACGTATGCCTCCTAAGCGTAAAATACAGGTTCGATTCCTGTTGGCGAGGCCATAAAACACAAAGAGGTCGTCTGAAATTTTCAGACGACCTCTTTGTATTTTCTATGAACGGGAATCGTAAATCGTTCTGTCGAACTTCATCAAGATTCTTGTGCCGGCTGCATCTGCTTTTGAGGATGTTGGGTGTGCAGTGTCGTCAGCTTCTTCGTCAAGATATTCAAAATCACGCCGTAGGCTGGCAGGAAGAAGAGGGTGCAGATGGTGAGTTTGAACAGATAATCGACAAAAGCGATGCCCTGCCAGTTTGCCGCCATAAATTCATCGCTGCTGGCGTAGAAGGCAATGGCGAAAAATACCAACGTATCCAATGCGTTGCCGATGACGGTTGATGCGGTCGGGGCAATCCACCACGCTTTCAGACGACGTAATTTGTTGAACACAAAAATATCAAGGATTTGTCCGAGTGCGTAAGCGGCAAAGCTGGCTAAGGCGATGCGTCCGACAAAGGTGTTGAATTCGGACAGCGCGCCTAAGCCTGTCCAGCTGCCGTCGTGGAACAAAACGGAAAAGATGTAGGAAAGCAAAAGAGCGGGGAACATGACCCAAAAGATAATCCGCCGTGCCAAGTGCGAACCGAAAATGCGGACGGTCAGGTCGGTGGCAAGGAAAATGAAGGGAAAGGAAAACGCGCCCCAAGTGGTGTGGATGCCGAAAATTTGGAAGGGGAACTGCACCAGATAGTTGCTGGCGGCAATGATGAGGATATGGAAAAGCACCAGCCAGAAGAGCGCCTTCTGTTGTTGCGCTGTTGTAAATTCGTACATGGAAATCTTTCGGAAAGGCTTTCAGACGACCTTCTCGTGAAAAAGGTCGTCTGAAAATGCTTAAAAAGGGGATGGATTATTGGCTGTCGTGTTCGAACAGGCGTTTGCGTGCCAGTGTTTCAAACTCGGTACCTGCTTTGCCGTAATTGGCAAAAGGATGAATGGCGATGCCGCCGCGCGGTGTGAATTCGCCGAAAACTTCGATGTATTTCGGATCCATCAGGGCAATCAGGTCTTTCATGATGATGTTGACGCAGTCTTCATGGAAATCACCGTGGTTGCGGAAGCTGAAGAGATAGAGTTTCAGGGACTTGCTTTCCACCATTTTGATGTGCGGGATGTAGCGGATGTAGATGGTGGCAAAGTCAGGCTGCCCGGTCATGGGGCAGAGACTGGTGAATTCGGGACAGACGAACTTGACGAAATAGTCGTTGTCGGGATGTTTGTTGTCGAATGCTTCAAGAATTTCGGGAGCGTAGCCGGTCGGATATTGGGTTTTTTGATTGCCCAAAAGAGAGATGCCTTGCAGCTCTTCGGTATTGCGGGACATGAGGATTTCCTTAGTTTTTTAATGTGGGAGGTTTTCGAACCACGAAAGGCGGATTGTAATATAAGGGGAACTATGTTTGTGATTTTTTTGATAATTATAGTGGATTAACTTTAAACCAGTACGGCGTTACCTCGCCTTGGCTCAAAGAGAACGATTCTCTAAGGTGCTGAAGCACCAAGTGAATCGGTTCCGTACTATCTGTACTGTCTGCGGCTTCGTCGCCTTGTCCTGATTTAAATTTAATCCACTATATTTAGCGGTTGAACGCTGGGATGGAAATGCAAAAAATGATAGGTGGGTGCGGATGTTTTGATGTGGCGGTAATGCCTTTGCAAAGTAATGCGGATTGAATTTAAACTGATTTTTAAATTTATGATTTTTCTAGTTAATTTTTCCGCATTAATCGTAAAAGTTAAAATTTTTTTGAAGTGTTTTCAGTAGTATCTCAAAAGTCATGTTTTGAGTTATAGAACTAAGGAGAAGCGCCATCTCTCTAATAAATTATGGGGTTTTCAATATAAACAATAAATTAAGTTGTCGGTAACCACAAATCTATCCTTTCTGAATACTGATTTTGTAGAGTAAGAATTCGGAATTACATACAAATTAGATGACTTATGCATAAAAAACGCCACTTGTTATCTTCTTGGACCGATTGTCAGATTTTCATTCGGAAAATAATCAGTTGAATTAGTATAGCGGCATTGAATAAGTATTTGGTATTTTGAAGCAAATGAGATTGTCATTATTTGTTCTGATTTGCAGCATATACAGCCAATAAATTTAAGAAGAGGATATTTATAATGAGTTTTTCACAAACCGACTTGGTCAACGCGCTGCGCCAACTTTCCGACCGCCTGCCTGAGTTTTCAGAACAACAGGTAAGAACAGGGCGTCTGTTACGGGTAACAACCGAACGTCTAAGCAGTCATCTTAATGAAAATTTGAAAACTTTCGGTATCAACGAGAATTTATGGTTCGCTTTGATGGCGGTTTACGTCAGCCCTAAAAGCGAAATCCTTCCTTCGCGTTTGAGCGACTTGATGGATTTGACACGTACCAGTGCGACCCGTCTTTCCGATGAGATGGTAGAACGGGGATGGGTAGGTCGTCATATCAACCAGCAAGACCGCCGCCAGATTGTGTTAAAATTGACACAGGAAGGTGAGTCTTTTATCCAACAAGTATGGCCGCAGATTTCCAGTAAGAGCGGTGAAGCTTGGGAAGATTTTACCAATGAGGATTATACCCAGTTGCAAAATCTGTTGGGCAAGCTGTTGAACCGTTTGGACAGCTGATCTGATGCAGTAAGAATTGTGGCAGGGATAAAAGTAAAAAACGGAGTCTGCCATGAAATCAAATATTGCCAAACGGGGCATCTGTATTATCGCAGTATCTGTACTTGCAGCTTGTGCGCAGTTTGGTAAACAAGTACCGTTGGAAGAACCAACGGTGTATTCTTTGCCCGATGGTAAGTCGGCATCCCTCATTCAAGACGGATGGTGGTTGCAATTAAAAGATAACAAACTGAATCAACTGGTTGTACAAGCTATCCAGACATCAACGGATTTGCGTATTGCCAAGGCGCGTTTCGAGCAAGCACAAGCGCAGCTGGGAATAACCGAAGCCGCCGGCAAAACGCAAATCGGTATGTCCGCGCGCGGGGTTGGAATGTATGTTGCACCCAAGCCCGCATCTTCCCGTATCGATACCGACCATACATTATTGTTGGCAAACGCGGCAGTACAGGGAAGTTGGACATTCGACTTTTGGGGAAAAAACCGTGAGCAGATTGCAGCGGTTTTGGGACGCCGTCAGGCAATTCTGTATGAAGCCCATCAGGCACGGATTGAGCTGGCGAACGCGGTAGCCAAGCAATATTTTATTTGGCAGGCTTTGAGCGAGCGACAAGCTCTTGTGCAGGAACGTATCAATCTGTCAGAGAAAATGCAGCAATTGGTCTCACGCAGAGTCCATGCAAACCTGATGCCCGCACAATCATTGTACCCGCTTGAATTGGCAAGTCAGCAACTTCAGTTGGAAAAAACGTCATTGGAACAACAGATTGCCAAAGTCCGACATGCCTTGGCAGTATTGAGCGGTAATGTGCCGGGAGCGCTTTCCGAACAAGAGCCCGGTAGGATGGGGGCGGTTCCTGTTGTGCCTGTGAATAGAATCCATGCGGATTTGTTAGCAGCCCGACCGGATATCGCGGTACAAAAATCATTATTGGAATCTAAGCTGCATACGGTTAAATCCACCGAAGCAGAGTTTTATCCCAATATTGAGTTAAAAGCCTTGGCGGGTCTTGGACATATTGATGCGTTCAATGTGGTAAGGGGTAAAACATCAGGCATGCTGGGTATTGTTCCTGCTATCAATCTTCCTATTTTTACGTCTGGGGCATTACAGTCAAAATTGGCAGGCAAACGCGCAGAATATAATGAGCAGGTGGCCGTGTACGATCAAACGGTTTTGAATGCGATGCGTTCTGCTGCGGATGCTGTTGTAGATTACCAAAGCCTGCAAAGCAAACAGTCTACTTGGGATAAAATGCTGAAAATATCCGAGAAGTCGGTTAAAAATGCTCAGGGTAGAGTGAGGGCGGGATTGGATAATGGTCTTAGCGCATTACAAAAACAAGATGATATGTTGCAAGTGAAAATGCAATTGGTGCAGTATCAATCTGAACGGTTGATTGCATGGAGCAATCTGAATGCCCAGTTGGGCGGTGGGTTTAAAACGCAATAGAAGGTTTTCAGACGACCCCTTTCCTTTTAATCAAGTCAATTGGCGATATTTTGGATATGCATTTAACGTTTAAATGTATGTATTCAGAATGTCGCCAATTGCTTTTTGGTTGTCAGGAATCGGTATTGCTTGGATGACTTTGAAATGATTGTTTGCGCCTAATGGTAAAAGGGGATATCCAAATGGTTTTTAAATATGATTGTTACTTGATTGAGTAACGATGCGGCTATAGAATGCACCTCTGTATGTATTTTTCAGTATTGTCTATTCTATTAAAATCAATGAGATATTAGTGGGATGGGGTGCATAAGGAAAATAGTCTGTAATTACCCAGGTTAAAATGAAATCATGGATGCGAATCTAGAAAATAATGAACAATTACGCAATTCAGGGACAAAAAGTTCAAGGGTGGGGCGTAAACGCGGGCGTAATCTGGCAGTTATTACACTGCTTTTTATTTTGATTGCAGTCGGTGTGGCTCTTGCGTATTTCTTATTCTGGCAATACGAGGAAGAGACAGAAGATGCCTATGTTGCGGGTCATCTGGTGCAAATTACCCCTCAGGTCACCGGTACGGTAAGGAAGGTGATGTATGACGATACTGATGTGGTCAAAAAAGGGGATGTCTTGGTTGCGTTGGATGACAGCGACTTCCAACTGGCTTACGAGCGTGCTCAAAATGAATTGATTCAGGCAATTCGTCAGAATAAACAACAAACTGCGGTTAACTCAAAAGCAAAAGCGCAAGTTCTTTTACGAAAAGCCGAATTGGCAAAGGCTCAGGCAGATTTGCGCCGACGTGAAGCTTTATCGGGAACGGATGCGATTTCAGGTGAAGAGTTGAGTCATGCCCGTGCTGCGGTGGTTCAGGCGCAAGCGGCTTTGAAGGCAGTGGAAGCGGAAGAGACTTCTGCACAAGCAGTTTTAGGTAATAATATCCCTCTGCGGCAACAACCTGCGGTGCAAACAGCCATCAGCCATATTAAGGATGCATGGCTGAATCTGCAACGCACCCAAATTCGCGCACCGATGAATGGACAGATTGCCAAACGAAATGTTCAAGTTGGGCAGCGTATTGCCCAAGGTTCCCCAATGATGGCTGTGGTTCCTTTGAGTAATCTTTGGGTGGATGCTAACTTTAAAGAATCGCAACTGCGTCAAATGAAAATTGGTCAACCTGTTGAAATGACTGCTGATTTATATGGAAATAAAGTGGTCTATCATGGCAGGGTGATGGGTTTGTCAGCGGGTACGGGCAGTGCATTCTCTCTTTTGCCGCCGCAAAATGCGACGGGGAACTGGATTAAGGTTGTGCAACGTGTTCCGGTCCGCATCAGTTTGGATGCGAAAGAGTTGCAGGCTAATCCGCTTCGTGTCGGTTTATCTATGAAGGTAAAGGTTGATATTTCAGGTGCCGGCTCAGGAAAAAACATGACGGCTGCAGCTGATAAAAATGTAGCATCCCCGGAAACTGAAGGCGTAGATTGGGCTGCCGCCGATGCGTTGATCGATAAGATTTTTGAGAAATACGCTAAGTAAAAATGTTTTCAGACGACCTTTCATGCGTTGAATTGCTGAGAATGTGGGTATTTGATAGCGAATAGATATCGAAGCGCATGAGGAAGCAAAGTTGTGATGGATTAAATAATGCAGAGCAGAACTTTGTTTTTAGCTTGCGATGATGTGAACATTCATCAAAGAGGTCGTCTGAAAAGGGGTGTGTATCTAAGCGCAATCACTGTGCAATATATTGAATGAATAATAGCGAAGAAATATGAATTATCCGCCATTGCAGGGTGTTAGGCTGGTGCTGGTTACGTTGGCGCTCAGCCTTGCCGTTTTTATGGAAGTCTTGGATACCACGATTGCCAACGTTGCAGTACCGGTAATTGCCGGGGACTTGGGGGCGGCGACTACTCAGGGTACTTGGGTTATTACGTCATTTGCCGTGGCTAATGCGATTTCAGTGCCGCTAACCGGATTTATGGCAAAACGGTTTGGCGAAGTAAAACTGTTTATCGCCTCCGTAGTGGGATTTGTTTTGCTGTCGTGGTTGTGCGGCATTGCACCCAATCTTCAGGCTTTGGTGATCTTCAGGGTGTTACAAGGCTTTGTAGCCGGACCGTTGATTCCGCTGTCGCAAAGTTTGCTCATGGCGTCGTATCCTCCTGAAAAACGAACATTGGCTTTGGCATTGTGGGCAATGACCGTTGTCGTCGCGCCTGTTTTAGGTCCTATTCTCGGCGGTTGGATTTCGGATAATTGGCATTGGGGTTGGATTTTCTTCATCAACATCCCTATCGGTATTATTTCTGCACTTATTGTGTGGCAGCAATTGAGGGATAGGGAAACGGAAGTGGTTAAGACGCCGATAGATTACATCGGTTTGGTCTTGATGGTGGTTGGCGTCGGTGCGCTGCAAATGATGCTTGATAGAGGTAAAGAGTTGGACTGGTTTGCCTCTGGAGAGATTATTGTATTAGGTATCGTCGCATTGGTATGTCTGACGTATTTTGTGGTTTGGGAGCTTGGCGAGAAATACCCGATTGTCGATTTTTCTTTGTTTAGCAACAGAAATTTTACGATAGGCGTACTGGCAACTTCATTGGGCTTTATGGTTTACATGGGTACGCTCACGCTGTTGCCGCTGGTGTTGCAGTCTAATCTTGGCTATACCGCAACATGGGCGGGCTTGGCGGCTGCACCGGTGGGCTTTCTTCCTATCTTGTTGTCCCCGATTATAGGTAGATTCGGCAACCGCATTGATATGCGTCTTCTTGTTACCGCAAGTTTCTTGACGTTTGCTTTTACTTTCTATTGGCGCACTGATTTTTATGCCGGAATGAATATGAGCAATGTTGTTTGGCCCCAATTCTGGCAAGGCTTGGGTGTGTCCATGTTTTTCCTTCCGTTGACCAGCATTACATTGTCCCATATTAAATCCGATCAGATTGCATCAGCAAGTAGCCTGTCTAATTTCTTGCGCGTCTTCATGGGTGGTGTGGGTGTATCCATAGTCAGTACCATGTGGGAGCGGAGAGAAGCTTTGCATCATACGCAACTGAGTGAACAGATTAATCCATATTCGAGTTTGACTGTTCAAACAGTTCATGAAATGACGAATCGGGGGCTGAGTGAACAGCAGGTTTTGAAAAATATTTCCGATGCCATTACGCAGCAAGGCTTCATTATGGGATCAAACGAGATTTTTCTGGCTGGCAGTATCTTGTTCATCGTCATGATTTCCATAATTTGGTTTGCTAAGCCGCCGTTTAATGGGAGTTCATCAGCAGGGCATTAAATATCACAAAGGTCGTCTGAAAATTTTCAGACGACCTTTGCTGTTGTAGAAGATAGTTAAGGTTAACCTGATTACTTACAGGTTTAGTTTGTCCAGATGGCGAGCAAGAGATTGAACAATTTCTTCTGCTACCTGTAATTTCTCTTTCTCAGGGAAAGATAGTTCCTCTTCATCCGTAATAATAGTAATCTGATTGGTAGATTTTCCCATTGCCTGAGAAACGTCATTGGCAATCAGCATCGGAATGCCTTTGCGTAAACGTTTTGCTCGAGCATATTCCAAAACTTTTTCACTTTCTGCTGCAAATCCAATACAAAAAGGAGGTTTGGGTAAGGCTGCTACAGATGCCAAAATATCAGGATTGGCTTCCAATTCAAGGGTCGGGGTATCTTTTGAATTTTCTTTTTTCAATTTGTGCGGGCTGCTGTTTTTTACCTTATAGTCAGCCACAGCGGCTACGGAAATAAAAACATCCTGATCTTCAATATATTTATGAACAGCATCGTACATTTCTTGGGCGCTAATAGCCCGTTCCATATGATAGAGACCGGTCGGCAGGGGAGTTTGTAACTGTCCATAAATCAACGTAACTTGTGCTCCGGCCATTCTGCATACGCGGGCTAGGGCAATGCCCATCTGGCCGCTGGAAATATTCGTAATTCCACGGACCGGGTCAATCATTTCCAAGGTCGCGCCGGCAGTGATTAAGATTTTTTTGCCGGCAAGTATTTTCGGCGTCCATAAATCATGAATCAAATCGGCAAGTTCAACAGCTTCAGGCATTCTCCCTATCCCGATTTCACCGCAAGCCTGTTCGCCATAGGATGGCTGGAAAACTGTGATGTCGTCTGAAATCAGTTGTTGGATATTCCTTTGATTGGCAGGATTGTTCCACATCTCCACATTCATCGCCGGAGCGACTGCCATGGGGCATTTTCGTGCTGCTGCCAAATTGGTCAGCAGATTATCAGCAATACCGTTGGCGATCTTGGCAACAGTATTGGCAGTAGCGGGAGCAATCAAAAAAACATCCGCTTCTCGGGTTAAATCAATATGACTCATTCCTCTAGTCGAGTTACCATCGTGCGTATCAACTAGAACAGGATTTCCGCTTAATGCTTGAAACGTAAGGGGGGTAATAAATTCAGTGGCTGCACGGCTCATTGCCACCGTTACAGAATATCCTTGTTTTTTTAGTAATCGGACCAACTCACATGATTTATAAGCCGCAATACCACCGCTTATCCCTAAAAGAAAGTGTTTACTCATTACAGCAACTCAATCCAATTTGAATCAAATAAGTCATAATACTAACGGATACTGTTCAAAAAAGTAACAGGGACTTATGGGTGGATGGCTTTAAGTTGTGAGTTGAAGCTCGGTATGTTTGAAATTGTTTCGGATATTTATGATAAAGGTCGTCTGAAAGAGGTTTCAGAAGACTTTTACTGTTGATTGAGTTTGGTTTGAGAATATTTTGAAATAAAAGTCTTTGTATTTCAGGTTGTTGTTAGGTTTTTTGGAATTTTTTGCGGTTTAGGGATTGACGGTTTTCGAGGAGGGGGGTATAGTTCGGTTCTTCGCTGCTTTGGCGGTGATTGAACGAACAGGTAAGTATATCACAGTTGGTCTGATTTTTCGAGGTTTTAAGAAAAGTTTTGATTGACAATGAGATGAAATGCTTTATAATTCGTTTTCGCTCTTTAACAAAACAGATTACCGATAAGTGTGAGTGCGACAGCCTCACACTGTTTGAAAGACAGACAAGATGATGTTTTAGACATTGTCCTGTTGGTTTCTTTGAAGCAGACCAGAAGTTAAAAAGTTAGAGATTGAACATAAGAGTTTGATCCTGGCTCAGATTGAACGCTGGCGGCATGCTTTACACATGCAAGTCGGACGGCAGCACAGAGAAGCTTGCTTCTTGGGTGGCGAGTGGCGAACGGGTGAGTAACATATCGGAACGTACCGAGCAGTGGGGGATAACTAATCGAAAGATTAGCTAATACCGCATATATTCTGAGGAAGAAAGCAGGGGACCATTTGGCCTTGCGCTGTTTGAGCGGCCGATATCTGATTAGCTAGTTGGTGGGGTAAAGGCCTACCAAGGCGACGATCAGTAGCGGGTCTGAGAGGATGATCCGCCACACTGGGACTGAGACACGGCCCAGACTCCTACGGGAGGCAGCAGTGGGGAATTTTGGACAATGGGCGCAAGCCTGATCCAGCCATGCCGCGTGTCTGAAGAAGGCCTTCGGGTTGTAAAGGACTTTTGTCAGGGAAGAAAAGGGCGGGGTTAATACCCCTGTCTGATGACGGTACCTGAAGAATAAGCACCGGCTAACTACGTGCCAGCAGCCGCGGTAATACGTAGGGTGCGAGCGTTAATCGGAATTACTGGGCGTAAAGCGGGCGCAGACGGTTACTTAAGCAGGATGTGAAATCCCCGGGCTCAACCTGGGAACTGCGTTCTGAACTGGGTGACTAGAGTGTGTCAGAGGGAGGTAGAATTCCACGTGTAGCAGTGAAATGCGTAGAGATGTGGAGGAATACCGATGGCGAAGGCAGCCTCCTGGGATAACACTGACGTTCATGCCCGAAAGCGTGGGTAGCAAACAGGATTAGATACCCTGGTAGTCCACGCCCTAAACGATGTCGATTAGCTGTTGGGCAGCATGACTGCTTAGTAGCGAAGCTAACGCGTGAAATCGACCGCCTGGGGAGTACGGTCGCAAGATTAAAACTCAAAGGAATTGACGGGGACCCGCACAAGCGGTGGATGATGTGGATTAATTCGATGCAACGCGAAGAACCTTACCTGGTCTTGACATGTACGGAACCCTCCAGAGACGGAGGGGTGCCTTCGGGAGCCGTAACACAGGTGCTGCATGGCTGTCGTCAGCTCGTGTCGTGAGATGTTGGGTTAAGTCCCGCAACGAGCGCAACCCTTGTCATTAGTTGCCATCATTAAGTTGGGCACTCTAATGAGACTGCCGGTGACAAGCCGGAGGAAGGTGGGGATGACGTCAAGTCCTCATGGCCCTTATGACCAGGGCTTCACACGTCATACAATGGTCGGTACAGAGGGTAGCCAAGCCGCGAGGTGGAGCCAATCTCACAAAACCGATCGTAGTCCGGATTGCACTCTGCAACTCGAGTGCATGAAGTCGGAATCGCTAGTAATCGCAGGTCAGCATACTGCGGTGAATACGTTCCCGGGTCTTGTACACACCGCCCGTCACACCATGGGAGTGGGGGATACCAGAAGTAGGTAGGGTAACCGCAAGGAGCCCGCTTACCACGGTATGCTTCATGACTGGGGTGAAGTCGTAACAAGGTAGCCGTAGGGGAACCTGCGGCTGGATCACCTCCTTTCTAGAGAAAGAAGAGGTTGTCGCATTCACACTTATCGGTAAACTGTAGAAGATGCGGAAAAATGCTTGAGTGAAGACAAGGTTCGCTTAAGAAGAGAATCCGGGTTTGTAGCTCAGCTGGTTAGAGCACACGCTTGATAAGCGTGGGGTCGGAGGTTCAAGTCCTCCCAGACCCACCAAGAACGGGGGCATAGCTCAGTTGGTAGAGCACCTGCTTTGCAAGCAGGGGGTCATCGGTTCGATCCCGTTTGCCTCCACCAATACTTTCCAAATCAAAGCGAGTTAAAAGGCAGTGTAACTGCTTTCTTTTTTTCTAAAGAGAAGTCTGCTGACGAATCAGTTTGACGGAAAAAGAAAGGCTGCTATAATAATCAGCTCATTTTGATTTGCGAAGTAAATAGCAATATTGAACGCATCGATCTTTAACAAATTGGAAAGCCGAAATCAACAAACAAAGACAATGTGTCTGTTTTTGATGATTGACCAATTGCAAACGGTCAGTTGTCTCCTGGATAGGAAAAGAAAAACAGGTACAGTATTTGGGTGATGATTGTATCGACTTAATTCCGAAAGACAAAAGGCGGGATTAAGACACAACAAGCAGTAAGCTTTATCAGAGTAGGAAATTCAAGTTTGATGTTCTAGTCAACGGAGTGTCAGGCAAAGTCAGAGAAGTTCTTGAAATGATAGAGTCAAGTGAATAAGTGCATCAGGTGGATGCCTTGGCGATGATAGGCGACGAAGGACGTGTAAGCCTGCGAAAAGCGTGGGGGAGCTGGCAATAAAGCTATGATCCCGCGATGTCCGAATGGGGAAACCCACTGCATTCTGTGCAGTATCCTAAGTTGAATACATAGACTTAGAGAAGCGAACCCGGAGAACTGAACCATCTAAGTACCCGGAGGAAAAGAAATCAACCGAGATTCCGCAAGTAGTGGCGAGCGAACGCGGAGGAGCCTGTACGTAATAACTGTCGAGATAGAAGAACAAGCTGGGAAGCTTGACCATAGTGGGTGATAGTCCCGTATTCGAAATCTCAACGGTGGTACTAAGCGTACGAAAAGTAGGGCGGGACACGTGAAATCCTGTCTGAATATGGGGGGACCATCCTCCAAGGCTAAATACTCATCATCGACCGATAGTGAACCAGTACCGTGAGGGAAAGGCGAAAAGAACCCCGGGAGGGGAGTGAAATAGAACCTGAAACCTGATGCATACAAACAGTGGGAGCACCCATGTGGTGTGACTGCGTACCTTTTGTATAATGGGTCAACGACTTACATTCAGTAGCGAGCTTAACCGAATAGGGGAGGCGTAGGGAAACCGAGTCTTAATAGGGCGAAGAGTTGCTGGGTGTAGACCCGAAACCGAGTGATCTATCCATGGCCAGGTTGAAGGTGCCGTAACAGGTACTGGAGGACCGAACCCACGCATGTTGCAAAATGCGGGGATGAGCTGTGGATAGGGGTGAAAGGCTAAACAAACTCGGAGATAGCTGGTTCTCCCCGAAAACTATTTAGGTAGTGCCTCGAGCAAGACACTGATGGGGGTAAAGCACTGTTATGGCTAGGGGGTTATTGCAACTTACCAACCCATGGCAAACTAAGAATACCATCAAGTGGTTCCTCGGGAGACAGACAGCGGGTGCTAACGTCCGTTGTCAAGAGGGAAACAACCCAGACCGCCAGCTAAGGTCCCAAATGATAGATTAAGTGGTAAACGAAGTGGGAAGGCCCAGACAGCCAGGATGTTGGCTTAGAAGCAGCCATCATTTAAAGAAAGCGTAATAGCTCACTGGTCGAGTCGTCCTGCGCGGAAGATGTAACGGGGCTCAAATCTATAACCGAAGCTGCGGATGCCAGTTTACTGGCATGGTAGGGGAGCGTTCTGTAGGCCGATGAAGGTGCATTGTAAAGTGTGCTGGAGGTATCAGAAGTGCGAATGTTGACATGAGTAGCGATAAAGCGGGTGAAAAGCCCGCTCGCCGAAAGCCCAAGGTTTCCTACGCAACGTTCATCGGCGTAGGGTGAGTCGGCCCCTAAGGTGAGGCAGAAATGCGTAGTCGATGGGAAACAGGTTAATATTCCTGTACTTGATTCAAATGCGATGTGGGGACGGAGAAGGTTAGGTTAGCAAGCTGTTGGAATAGCTTGTTTAAGCCGGTAGGTGGAAGACTTAGGCAAATCCGGGTCTTCTTAACACCGAGAAGTGACGACGAGTGTCTACGGACATGAAGTAACCGATACCACGCTTCCAGGAAAAGCCACTAAGCTTCAGTTTGAATCGAACCGTACCGCAAACCGACACAGGTGGGCAGGATGAGAATTCTAAGGCGCTTGAGAGAACTCGGGAGAAGGAACTCGGCAAATTGATACCGTAACTTCGGGAGAAGGTATGCCCTCTAAGGTTAAGGACTTGCTCCGTAAGCCTCGGAGGGTCGCAGAGAATAGGTGGCTGCGACTGTTTATTAAAAACACAGCACTCTGCTAACACGAAAGTGGACGTATAGGGTGTGACGCCTGCCCGGTGCTGGAAGGTTAATTGAAGATGTGAGAGCATCGGATCGAAGCCCCAGTAAACGGCGGCCGTAACTATAACGGTCCTAAGGTAGCGAAATTCCTTGTCGGGTAAGTTCCGACCCGCACGAATGGCGTAACGATGGCCACACTGTCTCCTCCCGAGACTCAGCGAAGTTGAAGTGGTTGTGAAGATGCAATCTACCCGCTGCTAGACGGAAAGACCCCGTGAACCTTTACTGTAGCTTTGCATTGGACTTTGAAGTCACTTGTGTAGGATAGGTGGGAGGCTTAGAAGCAGAGACGCCAGTCTCTGTGGAGCCGTCCTTGAAATACCACCCTGGTGTCTTTGAGGTTCTAACCCAGACCCGTAATCCGGGTCGGGGACCGTGCATGGTAGGCAGTTTGACTGGGGCGGTCTCCTCCCAAAGAGTAACGGAGGAGTTCGAAGGTTACCTAGGTCCGGTCGGAAATCGGACTGATAGTGCAATGGCAAAAGGTAGCTTAACTGCGAGACCGACAAGTCGAGCAGGTGCGAAAGCAGGACATAGTGATCCGGTGGTTCTGTATGGAAGGGCCATCGCTCAACGGATAAAAGGTACTCCGGGGATAACAGGCTGATTCCGCCCAAGAGTTCATATCGACGGCGGAGTTTGGCACCTCGATGTCGGCTCATCACATCCTGGGGCTGTAGTCGGTCCCAAGGGTATGGCTGTTCGCCATTTAAAGTGGTACGTGAGCTGGGTTTAAAACGTCGTGAGACAGTTTGGTCCCTATCTGCAGTGGGCGTTGGAAGTTTGACGGGGGCTGCTCCTAGTACGAGAGGACCGGAGTGGACGAACCTCTGGTGTACCGGTTGTAACGCCAGTTGCATAGCCGGGTAGCTAAGTTCGGAAGAGATAAGCGCTGAAAGCATCTAAGCGCGAAACTCGCCTGAAGATGAGACTTCCCTTGCGGTTTAACCGCACTAAAGAGTCGTTCGAGACCAGGACGTTGATAGGTGGGGTGTGGAAGCGCGGTAACGCGTGAAGCTAACCCATACTAATTGCTCGTGAGGCTTGACTCTATCATTTGAAGAACTTCAAATAAAAAGCTTACTGACTGATTCAGTCATCACCGAATATATTGATTAAGGCTTTGCCGATTTGTACAGTTTAAGTTTGGCGGCCATAGCGAGTTGGTCCCACGCCTTCCCATCCCGAACAGGACCGTGAAACGACTCAGCGCCGATGATAGTGTGGTTCTTCCATGCGAAAGTAGGTCACTGCCAAACACCTATTCTAAGCCCCTGACAGATGTCGGGGGCTTTTACTTTTACCTCATATTTTATTCATACCTTTACTTGAAACTCGTCAGTGCCGTTCCTTGCCTTCTTGCTATGGCTTACTTGCTCACGAGTGGAGATAGGCGGGTGCGACGATAGCGCAGCGGGTAAATGTGACGGATAGGGAGGGTGCGGGTAAAATAGGGATGTTGTAGAATCAATACATAAAGAGATAGTAAACTAAGAAATCTTCAGGTATCGTTTGAAAGGAAACGGTAAGACGGATATGATAGCCAACTATTTTACGGTGCCGCACACACAGGCATCATCCGCATTCACAAACTATGGAGTATCTTCTTATGAAAAAATTCCTCTTTGCCGCCCTCTCCCTGCTGACCGCTTCGCTGTCGCTGGCCGCCGTCAACATCAATACCGCTTCCCCGTCCGAGTTGGAAGCCCTGCCCGGTATCGGCCCTGCCAAAGCCAAAGCCATCGTGGACTACCGTCAACAACATGGTGCCTTCAAATCGGTCGAGGAGTTGAAAAACGTCAAAGGTATCGGTGAGGGCATCTTCTCCAAACTGAAGGCGGAAGCAACCGTCGCCCCGGCCGCTCAAAACAAAGCCGCCACCCCCGCCGCTAAAAAATAAACCCGAGTGCGCCCTCCCGAATAGGGAATGTGCGCAGCTGCAGACCCGGTAATGAAAAGGCCGTCCGAATCCAGTCCGGAGTCGGACGGCCTTCGTGTCGGGCGGGTAAGGCTGCCATGCCTGTCCCGCTTCATTCAGCCGTCAGATCAGGATGCATGGGGAAACCTATGTGGAAAGGTCGTCTGAAAAGGTAGCGGGCGGCAATACTGCCTTAGTGTGCACAGTAAGAAAGTAAGAAGGCTCGCTATTGGAAACGACTGCCTTGCCGGCGCACTATGCCGACTACGTCCCCACCAAATAGCGCGTTCACATCCGTTGCGGTAGATGACGCTAGGGGAATAGGGGCAGGGAACCTTTTGAGAAGAAGGGAGAGCCAAAAAGGCTGAGAAGAGGCGGAAAGAGGATAGAAACGATGTTATAACCGTTTCGAATTGTATTCTCGGTTTCAGACGACCTCTAACATTTCCCTGTATAATCACGCTTTTGTTCAAACGCTTGTACTTTCTAATATGATTTATCCGTGGCATCAAAACCAGTGGCGGCAGCTTACCGACCATTGGGAAAACCGTCCGAACGCTTGGCTGTTTACCGGCAAGGAAAACACCGGCAAAACGGCGTTTGCGCGGTTTGTGGCGCAGGCTTTGCTTTGCGAATCGCCTCGGGAAGATCATCAGCCTTGCGGCGTATGCGCTTCGTGTCATTTGTTTTTGCAAAACAGCCATCCCGATTTTTACGAACTCACTCCTGAAATTCCCGAAGACGGTGCGGTCGGGCGAAAATTGTTGCAGATTAAAATAGATGCCGTGCGCGATATTGTGGAGAACATTTATCTGACTGCTGTGCGCGGCGGGTTGCGGGTGGTATTGGTACATCCCGCTGAAAGTATGAACGTGCAGGCGGCAAACGGATTGCTCAAAGCTTTGGAAGAATCGCCGCAACATGTTGTTTTTTTGATGGTTACGCATGCGCGTGATAAGCTTCTTCCGACCATTAAAAGCCGTTGCCGCCAGATGGTTTTGCCCGCACCTTCGCGCGATGAAGCTTTGGCGTATCTTCGGAAAGAGGGTGTGGATGATGCGGAATCTCTGCTGGCTTTCCACAGCGGCGCGCCGTTGTTTGCCCGTACGCCCGAAATGGATGACTTGCGCGAAGAGCTGCTCACTTTACTTGCTGCGCCGCGCCTGTTGACGATACTCGACTACGCCGCTGCGTTTGACAAACACAAACAGCCGTTGGCAGTCTTCATCGATTGGATGCAGAAATGGCTGTTGGATGTCGGCTTGGCGCAACAACAAATGCCGCCGCTTTATTATCCCAATTACGCGCAGGCATTGTCGCAGACGGCTTCCAAAACCGATCCGCGCCGCCTGTTTGCGCTGACGGGTCGTCTGAACGCACTCAGCCCTTACGGATACCACACCTTGAGTGTTAAAATGCAGCTTGAGTATCTGCTGACTGAATATCTCGAATTTTGGCAAAACAAATAATCAGATAAGGTAAAACAAAATGGTAAACAACAATAAAGACATTCCGGCGAAAATGATGGCGTTGCAGCTTAAAGACCCGACCCTGCTCTACAACTGCTATATGCCGTTCCTCGAACACGGCGGACTTTTTGTTCCGACCGAAGACGTATTTTCATTGGGCGAAGACATCCTGCTCGCCGTTGAAATCGCCGATTACCCCAAACGCTTCCTGCCTACCAAAGTCGTCTGGATCAATCCCGCCCGTACTTCGGCACACCGTCCCAAAGGCGTCGGGCTGGCATTTTCCGAACACGAAAGCTGCCTTCAGGCGAAAACCCTGATTGAAGGCGAGCTGGGACCGAAACTGCGCAGCGACCGCGTTACCTTTACGCTTTAAAATCATGCATTTAATCGATTCACACTGCCACCTCAATTTTGAAGGCTTAAGCAACCGCCTGCCTGAAGTGTTCGCCAACATGGAAGAACAAAGCGTCAAGCAGGCGCTTGCCATCAGCGTGAGCAAACAGAGTTTCGCCGAAGTCTTCGACATTGCCCAAGCCAATGAACAGATTTACTGCACCATAGGCGTCCACCCCGACAGCCAAGAAGCCGAAGAATTTACCGTCGCTGAAATGGTCGAAGCGGCAAAACACCCGAAAGTCGTCGGCATAGGCGAAACGGGCTTGGATTATTACTGGTGCAAAGGCGATTTGGCATGGCAGCACCGCCGCTTCGCCGAACACATCCAAGCCGCCAACGAAAGCGGTTTGCCCGTGATTGTCCACACCCGCGATGCCGCCGCCGATACTTTGGCGATTCTGAAAGAAGGTCAAACCAATTCCGGCGTTATCCACTGCTTCACCGAAGATACCGCTTTTGCCAAAGCTGCTTTGGATTTGGGGCTGTATATTTCCTTCTCCGGCATTGTTACCTTCAAAAATGCCCCGCAAATTCAAGAAGCTGCCAAATACGTCCCTGCGGATCGAATGCTGGTCGAAACCGACTCCCCCTTCCTCGCCCCTGTTCCCAAACGCGGTAAGCCTAACGAACCTTCCTATGTCCGTTATACCGCCGAGTTTGTGGCGAAACTGCGCGGCGAACCCGTAGAAACGCTTGCCGCTTACACTAGCGACAATTTCTATCGTTTGTTCAATAAAGTACCCGACATCCGTGTTTGATTCGAATGGAAAAAGGTCGTCTGAAAATGCTTTATCTAGCGCTTCAGACGACCTTTTGAAATTTGGAATTTTTTATATAAGTGGACAGTCAGACTGGGTAATTTTGTTGGGCAGAAAATGGAAGATGGCGGAAGTCATCGATAAAATCAGTATCACAAGAAAGCCAGTGCAAAAGCGGACAGATAGTCATGGATGGGTTTAAAATCAACGCGAAAATCAAGATGGCAACTTCTTGAAAATATTTAAAGATTGGCTTTCATCATATCGTTTTCCGTTTTTCTGACAAATCATACTTCTATCGACACATCGCCTTTCCAATAATGAATTACGACATCACCTTTTTCACTCTGTTTTTACTCGGCTTTTTTGGCGGTACGCATTGTGTCGGAATGTGCGGCGGGTTGAGTAGTGCGTTTGCGTTGCAGCTTCCGCCGCATCTTAATCGGCTGGGACTGATTGTCCTATTGAATTTGGGACGCCTCAGCAGCTATGTGTTGATAGGTTTGATTGTCGGGCTGGTCGGGCAAATTGGTATTTCTTTGGATGATACGCGCTGGCTGCAAAACGGCCTGTATGTTGCAGCGAATGTGTTGCTGTTGCTGTTGGGCCTGTATCTGGCGGGTCTTTCTACGGCGGCTACGCAGATTGAGCGCATAGGCAGACCGATATGGAAACGTTTGAATCCGATTTTGAACCGACTGCTGCCGATTAAATCCGTTCCGGCTTGTTTCGGCGTAGGCATGTTGTGGGGCTGGCTGCCTTGCGGTTTAGTATACAGCGCCTCATTGTATGCTTTGGGCAGCGGCAATGCGGTGCAGGGCGGGCTGTATATGTTGGCTTTTGCACTGGGAACGTTGCCGAATTTGTTGGCAATGGGGATTTTTGCAGCACAATTGAAAACACTTTTACAACGCAGAGCCATCCGTCTGTGCGCCGGACTATTGGTCGCGGGCTGGGCGGTTTTCCGTTTGGCGGTAATGCTTTGAATTAAACAATGAAACGCCTTTTAAAAGGGTAGGGTTCATACATTGAAGGTCGTCTGAAAATCCGTTTTCAGACGACCTTTATTCATTGCTTGCAACGGCGGCGTTATTTATAGTGGATTAACTTTAAACCAGTACGGCGTTGCCTCGCCTTAGCTCAAAGAGAACGATTCTCTAAGGTGCTGAAGCACCAAGTGAATCGGTTCCGTACTATCTGTACTGTCTGCGGCTTCGTCGCCTTGTCCTGATTTAAATTTAAGCCACTATAATCGCAGCTTCAGTTCAAACCGCCGGCAGCCATCCGCGTATGCGTTTTTCCATTGCGTCGGCACTCAAGCCCAAATCGTCCAAAAGTTTTTTCGGATCGCCGTGTTCGGTCACGGTGTCGGCTACGCCCAAAAGTAAAACGGGTTTGCAGATGCCGTGTTTCGCCAACACTTCCAGCACTGCGCTGCCTGCGCCGCCTTGTTCGGCGTTTTCTTCGGCGGTAATGATGTAGTCGTGGCTTTGGGCGAGGCGGACGATGAGTTCCTCATCTATCGGTTTGACAAAGCGCATATCGGCGACGGTGGCGTTCAGTTTTTCGGCAACCGCCAATGCGGGGGCGACCATGCTGCCGAAGGCAATGAATGCGGTTTTCTCACCTTGGCGGCGGATGACGCCTTTGCCGATGGCTACGGTTTCAAGGTCGTCTGAAACGGGAGCGCCTGTTCCCGTACCGCGCGGATAACGGACGGCGGCAGGGGCGTCTGCCTGATAGCAGGTCGAAAGCAGCAGGCGGCATTCGTTTTCATCGCTCGGTGCGGCAATAATCATGTTCGGCACGCAGCGCAAGAAGCTCAAATCGTACAAACCGGCATGGGTAGGACCGTCCGCGCCGACGATGCCCGCACGGTCGACGGCAAACAAAACGGGCAGGTTTTGCAGGGCGATGTCGTGCACCAGTTGGTCGTAGCCGCGTTGGAGGAAGGTGGAATAAATGGCGACGACGGGCTTCATGCCTTCGCAAGCCAAACCGCCGGCAAAGGTAACGGCGTGCTGCTCGGCGATGCCGACGTCGAAATAACGGTCGGGAAATTGTTGTTCGAATTCGACCAGTCCGCTGCCCTCGCGCATAGCGGGGGTAATCGCCGCCAATCGGGAATCTGCCGCCGCCTGGTCGCACAGCCATTTGCCGAACACTTGCGTATAGGTCGGTTTGGCGGCAGGTTTGTTTTCTTTTTCAGACGACGTTGCGGTTTTGAGGTCGTCTGAAACGTCTTTGGGCAGGTTGGCGACGGCGTGGTATTTAACGGGGTCGTTTTCGGCGAGTTTGTAGCCGTTGCCCTTTTTGGTGATGACGTGCAGCAGTTGCGGGCCTTTGCGTCCGCGCAAATCTTTCAATACGTCAACCAGATGCTCGACGTTGTGGCCGTCCACGGGACCGGTGTAGCGGAAACCGAAGTTTTCAAACAAAGACAGCGATTGCTTGGCGTGTTCGGCTTCGCCCGCCAGCGTTTTGATTTTGTGTTCGACTTTTTGGGCAAGCTCCATCGCGCCGGGCAGCTTGTCCAAAACCTTGCTCGATTGCGCCTTGATTGTGCTCAACACGCCGCGCATATCGCGCACGACGTTGCTGGCGAGGTATTTCGGCAGCGCACCGACGTTGGGGGAAATCGACATTTCGTTGTCGTTGAGGATGACCAGCAGGTTCACGTCCATATCGCCTGCGCAGTTCAAGGCTTCAAACGCCTGCCCCGCCGTCATCGCGCCGTCGCCGATAATGGCGACGCTGCGGCGGTCGTTGCCCAAGAGCTTGTCTGCCGCCGCCATGCCCAACGCCGCGCCGATGGAGGTAGAGGAATGACCCACGCCGAAAGCGTCGTATTCGGATTCGCTGCGCTTGGGGAAACCCGCTAAGCCGCCATAACGGCGCATGGTGTGCATCTGGTCTTTGCGACCGGTGAGGATTTTGTGCGGATAACTTTGATGGCCGACGTCCCAAACTAACTTGTCTTCAGGCGTGTGATAAACATAGTGCAGAGCCACGGTAAGCTCGACCGCGCCTAAATTGCTGGCGAAATGACCGCCGGTTTTGCCTATTGAATCCAGCAGAAACTCCCGCAGCTCGGCGGCGACTTGGGGCAACTGTTTTTTATCCAGACGGCGCAAATCTTGCGGGCTGCCGACGGTATCGAGTAGCGGAGTGTGGCTCATGGTGTGTCTTTGCAGGCTTATTTGTGTATAGCGGGCAATTATAGCAAGAGTTTAGAAAGACGTGGGTTTCCTGCCGGAGGTCGGGTATCGCCGTTAAGCGGTTGCTTGCCGATGGAAGCGGCGTTTGGGGATGCATGTAAAGGTCGTCTGAACATGAAATTACACGCCCCGTATGCTACAATCAACAGATAATTCCATCGGTACCAACATCATGAAACCCCATAAAAAAGGCAATATTTTCATCATCTCCGCCGCTTCCGGTACGGGCAAGACTACGCTGGTTTCCCGTCTTTTGAAAAACAACGGCGATTTGCGCGTCTCCGTATCGCACACCACCCGCCAGCCGCGCGAAGGCGAGCAGCATGGCGTGCATTATCATTTTGTTCCCAAAGAAGAATTTGAATCCTTAATTGAACAAAAAGCCTTCCTCGAACACGCAAACGTTTTCGGTAATTATTACGGAACCAGCATCGCGGGGGTCAATTCCCTTAGCGAAGAGGGTTACGATGTGATTTTGGAAATCGACGTGCAAGGTGCGGCGCAAGTGCGCAAATCCCTGCCCGAAGCCAGCAGCATCTTCATCCTGCCGCCTTCGTTCGAAGTCCTTGCCGAACGCCTTAACGGGCGCGGCACCGACAGCGAGGAAGTTATCCAAACCCGCCTCTCCAAAGCGCGTCACGAAATCGAACAATCCGTCCTATTTGACTATATCGTCGTCAACGATGATTTAGACAGGGCGGAAGCCGATTTGCTTCACATCATCAAAGCAGGTCGTCTGAAAAAATCTTCCCAGCAAGGATTTATCTCAAACCTGTTGGAAAATTCCTGAAAAACAGCGAAAATACGCATTTACATTCCATCACAAATTAATAGAAAGAAAGCAAACAAATGGCCCGTATCACCACTGAAGACTGCACAGGCAAAATCCCCAATCATTTCGACCTGACCCTCGTCGCCGCCCGCCGCGCACGCCAGCTTGAAAACGGCAACGCCCCTATGGTTGACGACATCCGCAACAACAAACCGACCGTTACCGCCCTGCGCGAAATCGCCGCCGGTCAAATCGGTACCGAACTGCTGACCCGCAACAAATAATACCGGCAGGCAAAATCTGCTCAACCGCCGCGCGGATTGTATCGGCGCGACACATCCGACCGATACAGTCTGACGGCTCAAAACAAAACACACACCGAAGGCCGTCTGAAATGCCCGCCCCCCAGCCCACTGCCCCCTACGACGCGCTGACTGCCGAAGCCCGCGAACTCTTGTTCCGCACCGCCTCCTATCTCAGCCCATCCGAACAGGCCGAGCTTGAAAAAGCCGTCGCCTACGCCTTTCACGCCCATGACGGACAAACCCGTAAAAGCGGCGAACCCTACATTACCCACCCCCTTGCCGTCGCCACGCAGCTTGCGTTGTGGCACATGGACATACAAGGCTTGTGCGCGGGCGTGATGCACGACGTACTCGAAGACACGGGCGTATCCAAAATCGAAATGGCGGCAGAGTTCGGCGAAACCATCTCCGAGATGGTGGACGGGCTTTTCAAACTCGAAAAACTCAAATTTGAAGATCACGCCGAGCATCAGGCGGAAAGCTTCCGCAAGCTTATTCTCGCCATGACCAAAGACGTACGCGTGATCGTCGTCAAACTCGCCGACCGCCTGCACAATATGCGCACGCTCGGCTCCATGCGCCCTGACAAACGCCGCCGCATTGCCAAAGAAACCCTCGAAATCTACGCCCAAATCGCCAACCGCCTAGGTTTGAACAACGCCTACCAAGAGCTTCAGGATTTATCGTTTCAAAACCTCCACCCGAGCCGCTACGAAACTCTCAAAAAAGCGATGGACAACAGCCGCAAAAACCGCCGCGACGTCGTCGGCAAAGTTTTGCGCGCCTTCAGTCAGCGTTTGGTCGGCGCGAACATCGAAGCCAAAATCAAAGGCAGGGAAAAAAACCTGTACAGCATCCATCAAAAAATGTTGGCGAAAAAATTGCGCTTTGCCGAAGTCATGGACATTTACGGATTCCGCGTCATCGTCAACAGCATTCCCGCGTGTTACGCCGCACTGGGCGCGCTGCACAATCTCTATCAGCCCAAACCCGGCCGCTTCAAAGACTATATCGCCATCCCGAAAAGCAACGGCTACCAAAGCCTGCACACGACCTTAGTCGGTCCTTACGGCTTGCCCATTGAAGTCCAAATCCGCACGCGCGAAATGGATGCCGTAGCCGAAGGCGGCATCGCAGGACACTGGATATACAAATCCGGCGAAAATACCGTCGATCAAGCCGTCCTCCATACCAACCAATGGCTCAAAAACATCCTCGATTTGCAAGCCAGCAGCGCGAACGCCATCGAATTCCTCGAACACGTCAAAGTCGACCTGTTCCCCAACGAAGTCTACATCCTGACACCTAAAGGCAAAATCCTCACCCTGCCTAAAGGATCGACGCCCATAGACTTCGCCTACGCCGTTCACACCGACATCGGCCACAAAACCGTTGCTGCCCGCATCAACAACACCATGATGCCCCTGCGCACCAAACTCAAAACCGGCGATTCCGTTGAAATCATCACATCCGAACACGCCAAGCCCAATCCGGCATGGCTGAATTTCACCGTTTCCAGCCGTGCGCGCAGCGCCATCCGCCAATACGTCAAAAACCTCAACCGTCACGACGCCATCATCCTCGGCGAAAACCTCCTGCAAAAAGCCCTGTCCAGCCTGTTGCCCAAAGACGTATTGCTTTCAGACGACCTCAAAGAAAAATACCTTGCCGACCTCAACGACAAACAAACCTCGTTTGAAGAAGTCCTCTACAACGTCGGTATGGGGCATACCCTGCCCGTGTACGTCGCCATGCACATCGCCGAACTGGCAGGGCAGCACTTCGGCAGCGAAGTCAAACTCAGCCCCATCAAAGTCAACGACCAAGAAACCGGCCGCATCAATTTTGCCGAATGTTGTCACCCCGTCCCGGGCGATTCCGTCCGCGCCCTTTTGGTCAAAGACAAAGGCATGATTATCCACCGCGATACCTGTCCGACCCTGCTCAAATCCGACCCCGAACAGCAGCTTGACGCGAACTGGGAAGGCATAGGCAGCCATACCTACCGCACCGGACTCAGCATCCAGTCCGAAGATGCCCACGGCCTGCTCGCCCTTATGGCGCAAGCTATCTCCAACTCCGGCGCAGACATCGAATCCGTCGAAACCCCCAACAAAGCGCTGGCAGGTACGGAAGGCTTTGTCGAATTCAAGTTCATCATCAAAGTGAAGGACTTGGCGCAAATCAACCAAATTATTCACAACCTGCACGCCATTCCCCAAGTGCGTAAAGTGGTCAGAAGCTAGCGGAAGAAGGGCGGTAAAGCCGATGTCGTTTTGCCGCCTGATAGGGTTTAAGTTTTCTTAAAATCAAAAACAAAATCAGCAAGACGCGCGAAATACCACAAAGTTCGTCTGAAAACCGATATTCAAGGTTTTCAGACGACCTTCAAACTTGACAGAAACGACGCAATCAAAGATAATCCCGCAATTCATTTGCAGCCGCATTGACGGCATATCCGGCTCAAAGCCGACTTGTTAGGAGGTGATGTTTACATCACGGCGCGTATCCCGCCGGTCGCAAGACACCCGAGATACAGACAACCACTTTATTTACAAACCGCCCATTTTTACCTTTATCCCTTTCGGCGGTTTGAAACCAGAATTCAATTTAAAGGAAATAAAATGCCTGCAATCCGCGTTAAAGAGAACGAACCTTTCGAAGTAGCCATGCGCCGTTTCAAACGTGCCGTAGAAAAAACCGGTCTGTTGACCGAGCTGCGCGCCCGTGAAGCTTACGAAAAACCGACTACCGAGCGCAAACGCAAAAAAGCCGCAGCCGTAAAACGCCTGCAAAAACGCCTGCGCAGCCAACAACTGCCTCCTAAAATGTACTAAACATCAATTGCAGGTCTGCCCTGTGATGCCGAAACACACCGCAAGGCTTGACCTGCGGTGTGTTTTGTTTTTCAGACGACCTGCAAGGCAAGGGGTCGTCTGAAAAATAGAGAATCCCTAAGGCAGTATGTGCAATACCATCTTCCATCTTTTCCCGAAAGTCATCCCATGAGCCTGAAAGCACAATTAACCGAAGACATGAAAACCGCGATGCGTGCCAAAGATCAAACTGCTTTAAGCACCATCCGCCTCATCAATGCCGCCATCAAACAATTTGAAGTGGACGAGCGCACCGAAGCCGATGACGGCAAAGTGATTGCCATCATTACCAAAATGGTCAAACAGCGCAAAGACAGCGCCAACATCTACGCCGAAGCAGGTCGTCAGGACTTGGCGGACAAAGAAAATGCCGAAATCGAAATCCTGCACCGCTACCTGCCGCAAATGATGTCTGCCGAAGAAATCCGCACTGCCGTGGAAACCGTGATCGCCATGACCGGGGCTTCCGGAATGGCTGACATGGGCAAAGCCATGGGCGTGTTGAAAACCCAGTTGGCGGGCAAAGCCGATATGGGCGAAGTCAACAAAATCCTTAAAGCTGCGCTGACTTCATAATTGAATACCGACCGCTTTAGGCGGATTCAAGAACAACAAAAAGGTCGTCTGAAAATGGAATTTCCGTTTTCAGACGACCTTTTTTAAGCTTAGGCTTACCGTTTGCCGATATTGTGAAATATCTTGCCCATATCGTTTAAGAAACGGGGTTCGCGCTGGATCAGGTAAACAATCAAGGGGATATTGCCGATGGCGACGATCAGGTAAAGCAGGGAAATGCTGTCGAACAGCATCAAGAGTACCGCGCTTAAAATGGCAGCCGATACCATGAACACGCCATTGATAATGTTGTTGGCGGCGACGGCGTGGGCGCGGAAGGATTCGCTGCTGGCGGTTTGCAGCCAAGTGTAGAGCGGGACGGAGAAGAAGCCGCCGAAGAAGCCGATCAGCGTCATGACGAGCATGACGGGATACGCCATGCCTTGCGACAGGAACCAGGTGATGCCGTTGAGTTCGGTAAAGCGTTGCCCTTGGGTCAGCCATACCAAAATCAAGCCGAATACGGTCAAACCGGTCGTGCCGACGGTTACCAAGCCCAAGAGCAGGCGTTCGTGGCTGAGTTTGGCGCACAACACCGAGCCGGCGGCGATGCCGATGGAGAATAGGGCGAGCATGAGGTTGAAGACGTTGTCGTTGCCGCCCAAATGGATTTGCGTGAAAGTCGGCAGTTGGGTGGTGTACACCGAGCCGATAAACCAAAACCATGAAATGCCGATGATGGATGTGAAGACGGAATCATATTGCGCGGTTTCGCGCAGGAGCGCGTGCGTGCCTTTGACGATGTTCCATTCGATTTTGGTGTTGGGGGCTTTGGCGGGGACGTTAGGCATGAAGAAGCTGGTCAACGTGCCGCCGATGGCGACGAGCAAGACTAAGATGCCGACGACGGAGGGCGGCAAGCCTGCGACGGACGTGCCTAAAATCTGACCGAACAAAATGGCGATGAACGTTCCCGATTCGATCAGGCTGTTGCCCATAATCAGCTCTTTGTCGTTGAGGTAATCGGGCAGGATGGCGTATTTCAGCGGGCCGAACAGCGTCGATTGCGCGCCCATGCAAAACAGACAGACCAAGAGTAGCGGGGCGGACTGGATATAGAAACCGAACGCCGCCACCGCCATGATGATGATTTCCAATACTTTGATCCATCGCGCCAAGACGGCTTTGTCGAATTTGGTGCTCAGTTGTCCCGACAGCGCGGAAAACAGGAAATACGGCAGGATAAACAGCAGCGCGCCCAAGTTCAGCATTTGGCTGGCGGGCAGGAAGCTGTTTTTGCCCAAACCGTAGAAGCTGATCATCACAAACAGCGCGGTTTTGAACATATTGTCGTTGAACGCGCCCAGAAACTGCGTGCCGAATAATGGGGCGAAACGGCGGCTGGTCGGGAAATTCAGATTGTCTTTTTTGAGGCTCATTTTTCGGATTCTTGTTCTTCTTTTTCTATTTCGTTTTCAAGCAGCTTGTCGGTGGAATCGTCGTCCATCAGGATGCGGTGTGCCGGTCCTTCGAGATCGTCAAACTGTCCGTTTTTGCCCGACCACCAGAAAAAATAGCCGATGGCAAACGCCAAAATAATGCTGATGGGCACTAAGATAAACATACTTTCCATCACATCGCTCCGGTCAAATCGGTTAAGACAAAAGTCTGTCCCGATACGGTCAGATATTCGTTGCGCAGCGAGCCGACGGGGGCGTCGTCAAAAAACAGCTCGATACGGTCTTTCACGACGCGCCAATATTGCGGAATCTCGGTTTGCCCGAAAGGCGCCAAAACCTCCGCCGCCACGCCTTCTTCACTTTGCAGCTTGACGGCGAAACGCCCGCTCTGCGGCTGAGTTTCGGATTCATCATCCGGCAGCATGATGAAAAAGCCCACATGGGCGCCTTGTTGCGTATGGATACTGAAATAGTGCATATCAAAGAATCTTAAAAGGCTGCCGCTGTTTTCAGACGACATAGTGAATACAAAAACTTTCTAAATGTAACAGTTTGACACGCCCCTGCAAAGGGCTTTACGCCCCCGCGTTCGACAGGTCGTCTGAAAACCAACCGTTTCCCTTTAAACATCAATATCTTCCTTTATCGCTTTCCGCCTGCTCCAAGTCAAACATTAAGCCAAGCAGCCGCCCCCGTTTTTTGCTAGAATAGCGCGGTTTACATTCATCAACCGATTTCAGACGACCCCGTCCAACCGGCGGCGGCAGAAACCACACGGAAAGCAATATTCATAAAGTTGCCCCATTCCGAATGTAGCAATCATTTTTCTTTCATAGATTTTACGCCACCAACCGATACGGCCTGCCGCGCAGATGCCCGGCTCGAACCTCAACGCATCCATTATGCCTGCGGGAGATGTTTGGCGGTATATCCACGACAAAGAACAGATTGCCGATACTGTCCGCACAGGTCGTCTGAAACATCCAGGAGCCACAACAAATGACCCAAAAACTCATCTTAGTTTTGAACTGCGGCAGCTCATCCCTCAAAGGCGCCGTGCTGGATAACGACAGCGGCGAAGTCCTGCTCAGCTGCCTTGCCGAAAAACTCAACCTGCCCGACGCTTACATCACGTTCAAAGTAAACGGCGAAAAACACAAAGTCGACCTGTCCGCCAAGCCCGACCACACCGGCGCAGTTGAAGCCCTGATGGAGGAACTCAAAGCCCACGGCCTCGACAGCCGCATCGGCGCCATCGGCCACCGCGTCGTCAGCGGCGGCGAACTGTACAGCGAATCCATCCTCGTTGACGACGAAGTCATCGCCGGCATCGAAAAATGTATCCCGCTCGCCCCGCTGCACAACCCCGCGCACCTCTTGGGTCTGCGTGCCGCACAAAGCATTTTCAAAGGCCTGCCCAACGTCGTCGTTTTCGACACCGCCTTCCACCAAACCATGCCGGAACACGCCTACACATACGCGATTCCGCATGAACTGTATGAAAAATACGGCTTGCGCCGCTACGGCGCACACGGTACCAGCTACCGCTACGTTTCTGATGAAACCGCCCGTTTCCTCGGCAAAGATAAAAAAGACCTGCGCATGGTGATTGCCCACTTGGGTAACGGCGCGTCCATTACCGCCGTCGCCAACGGCGAATCACGCGATACCAGCATGGGCCTGACCCCGCTGGAAGGCCTCGTGATGGGTACGCGCAGCGGCGACATCGATCCCGCAGTCTTCGGCTTCCTCGCTGAAAACGCCAACATGACCATCACCCAAATCACCGACATGTTGAACAAAAAATCCGGCCTGCTCGGCTTGTCCGGCCTGTCCAACGACTGCCGTACCATCGAAGAAGAATCCGGCAAAGGCCATCCCGGCGCGAAACTCGCCCTGGACGTCTTCATCTACCGCCTCGCCAAATACATCGGCAGCATGGCTGTGGCAGCCGGCGGTCTGGACGTACTCGTCTTCACCGGCGGTATCGGCGAAAACTCCGACATCATCCGCGAGCGCGTACTCGGCTACTTGGGCTTCCTCGGTCTGAAAGCCGACCACGACGCCAACCTGAAAGCCCGCTTCGGTAACGCAGGCGTGATTACGACTGCCGACAGCGCAGCCGTCGCCGTTGTTATCCCGACCAACGAAGAATTGATGATTGCACACGATACCGCCCGTCTGAGCGGCCTGTAATACAGTAGTCATCCGATAAAAAACCTGCCGAAAACGGCAGGTTTTTTGTTGGCACGGCAAAAAGCATGATTTGTCTGCATGACCCACTTCGGGATTTTCTCTCCTCCTTCAAACGAAAGGAGAGGGTGTAGGTTTTTCTGCTTCGTATCCACTATATTCATCCCGATTTCCTCCCTTTCGGCAAGAGCCGCGATAAGTTGCTTTTCAGTAAAAAGGTCGTCTGAAAACCATTTTCAGACGACCTTTTCATCGCTATGGCTTCACAGGCTTCAAAGTCGGCAAAACCGTATCCCAAATCGCAAGGACTTCGGCTTCGCTGCGCTTCGTTCCGTCTTTTTTCTCAGTGCCAAACTGCATCATGATGCGCGGGTCGCCGCCGTCGCGTTCCCAAAAGAACATATATTTGTTGCCGCCCCATTTCACCAATTTTTCCTCACCCGACATACCGTTGATGGTGCGTTTGCCTTGGCGGATGGTGCGGGTTAGCGCTTTAACCATTGCGCCTTTCCCCAGATTTACCTTACGTTGCAGCAACGTTGCTTCGCCCGCTTTCAACACATCGCCGTGCATGATTTCCAGACTCATATCGTGTTGCTTGGCAAATTCGACGGTGCTATGAACTTCAAACGGTTTTTTGCCGTCGTCCGCGATAAAACCGCCTATCAGACAGATGCCGTGTTTATTTGGCACTTCAAATTCCTGCCTGGTTTTCAATCCATTGAGGATTTCTTGGCGGAATTTTTTCTCCATGGTGTTTATTGCTTCTTTTTCTTGGGTTTTCCAGTTGGCAGGGGCTTTGCCATGATCAGAAGGAATGCGGAAATAACTACGCACAATATAAGCATCATCATTATCCAGCTTGAAATATAAATCGGCTTCATAGGGCATACCGCGATCTCGGATAATATGCTCCCATTCAAAATCCCTACGCGTTACCTGCATCATTGCCCGATCCGGAATCAGAGTACGGGTATCAACAACAATTTTTGTTCCTGCTCTACCATTTTGCTTAAACTCGTTGATATTCCTAACGTTTCTCTTCCAGTCATTGAACATAACCATCACGCTCCAGCCGTTGTAATCAAGGTGCGTACTGCCGTGACGGCGTTGGGATGGCAGGCGCAATTGATAGCGGCCGCTGCAATAGGGTTGCTCGGTCCAGTAGGCGGTATCGATGGCGGATTTGGTGATGGTCGGCGAGGTTTCTGCCGATGGGGAAACGGTGGGCGTGCAGGCTGCGACGGCAAGTATTAGAGACAGCGTAGTCAGACGGATGGACATGGATAAGCTCCGTGATGAATAGGGGTCGTCTGAAAGTATAGTTTATTCAGACGACCTTTGTCATAAAACGAGCTTGGCGGTATTTATCCGACATGGGCGGGTGTTTCGCGCGTCCGTAAGATGGGCGGTATGTCGATAATGTCGGTAGGGAAAATGACGGTTTGGCTTTATAATCTGATTCATTCTTTTCAGGCAAACCATTATGGAACACGATTCAAACGAAACCATGCGCCTTTCCAAGCGTATGGCGCAATTGGGCTTATGCTCGCGCCGCGAGGCGGACAGCTACATCGAGCAAGGCTGGGTCAAGGTTAACGGGCAAACCGCCGTACTCGGTCAGAAAGTAACCGAACGCGATCGCATCGACCTCAACCGGCAGGCGCATGAAAAACAGGCGGAGCGCGTTACCATCCTGCTCAACAAGCCCATCGGCTACGTCAGCGCGCAGGCGGAAAAAGGCTACAAATCCGCCGCCGAGCTGATTACCGCCGACAACCGTTGGGAAGGCGACGACAGCCGCATTCCGTTCAGCGAAAAACACAAATTCGGCTTGGCGCCCGCCGGCCGGCTGGACATCGATTCCGTCGGATTGCTGGTGTTGACGCAGGACGGCCGCATCGCCAAGCAGCTTATCGGCGAAAACAGCGGCAGCGAAAAAGAATATCTCGTGCGCGTGCGCGGCAAATTAGACGAAAAAGGACTTGCCTTGCTCAACCACGGATTAAGTCTGGACGGCGAGAAATTGCGCCCCGCCAAAGTAGAATGGCAAAACGAAGACCAGTTGCGTTTCGTGTTGAAACAAGGCAAAAAGCGGCAAATCCGCCGTATGTGCGAACTTGTCGGTTTGCGCGTTGTCGGGCTGAAGCGGATTCGGATGGGTAAAGTCAAACTGGGCAAACTGCCGCCCGGTAAATGGCGTTATCTGCGGGCGGATGAGTCGTTTTGATTGGATTTGAACTTGGGGATGACGGCAAGAGGTCGTCTGAAAACGTCACAGTATCTATTTTATAAAGACAATAATATGAATTTAGAAACCAAAATCCCGCCGCCGGCGGTATGTTTTATCTGCGCATTGCTGATGTATGCCTCTGCGCAAGTATCCTCGCTGGCAGGCATACTGCCGCGCTTTCCGATATTGCTGTCAGTTGTTTTGATAGCGTTTGGGACAGCGTTGGGCGTGTTAGGTGTGTGGGCGTTTCGCCGTGTGCGCACGACCGTCAGCCCGTTCAACCCCGAACAAACCGAGCATTTCGTTTCAGACGGCGTGTACCGGTTCAGCCGCAACCCGATGTATGCGGGCATGGGCTGCTGGCTGGCGGCATGGGCGGGACACTTGGCGCATCCGTTGCCGTGGCTGTTTTTGGCGGTATTTGCCGCCTATATGACGCGGTTTCAAATCATGCCTGAAGAACGCGTTTTGGCGCAGAAATTCGGTGCTGAGTATGAAGCGTACTGCCGCCGCGTCCGCCGTTGGTTATAAAAGCGGCAACGCCAAATCAGATTCGCTATCCTGCGCCTTTGCGGCATGAAATGATTCGGCTGCGCCGATTGACTCAGATTGTGTGAATCCGCGATGGTTCGAATCAAACAAAAGGTCGTCTGAAACCCAAAAACAAGGTTTCAGACGACCTTTTCATTCAACTGCCTGCATCAAATTAATGATGACCGCAGCCGCATTCTTTTTTCATGTCGATAACCATGCGGCCGGTGATTTTGCCTTCGCGCATTTCTTGGAAAATCGCCGGAGCTTCGTCCAAAGCACGCAGTTGGACTTTCGGTACGACCAAGCCTTCCGCGCCGAATTGGAAGGCTTCTTCCAAGTCTTTGCGCGTACCGACCAACGAGCCGACCACTTCGATGCCGTCCAAGACGAGACGCGGGATGGACAGGTCCATAGATTCGGGCGGCAGGCCGATGGCAACGACGCGACCGCCCGCGCGGACGCAGTCCACGGCGGAGTTGAACGCGGCGGCGGATACGGCGGTAACAACGGCTGCGTGTGCGCCGCCGGTTTTTTCCTGAATCACTTTGGCTGCGTCTTCTTTGGCAGCGTTGATGACTAAATCTGCGCCGCTTTCTTTAGCGAATGCTAGTTTTTCATCATTGATGTCGATGGCGACAACGTGTGCGCCGAATACTTTTTTCGCGTATTGGACACCCAAGTTGCCCAAACCGCCCGCGCCGTAAACGGCAATCCATTGTCCCGGACGCACGCCGGAAACTTTCACGCCTTTGTAAGTGGTTACGCCGGCGCAGGTGATGCTGGAGGCTTGCGCGGGGTCGAGGCCGTCGGGCACTTTGACGGCGTAGTCTGCATCGACGATACAGTGGGTCGCCATGCCGCCGTCGGCGGTGTAGCCTGCGTTCAATACGGAGCGGCACAAGGTTTCGCGGCCGGTATTACAGTATTCGCACGAACCGCAGCTTTGGAACAACCATGCGATGCTGACGCGGTCGCCGACTTTCAGGGCGTTCGCGCCCGGAGCGACTTCTTTGACGATGCCGATGCCTTCGTGACCCAACACGCGGCCCGGTTTTTCGCCGTAGTCGCCTGCCGCAACGTGCAAGTCGGTATGGCACACGCCGCAATATTCGACTTCAACCAACGCCTCGCCGTATTCCAACGGGCGCAGTTCGCGTTCTACAACTTCTACATCGCCTGCTACATTTTGATTCACAACAACTGCTTGCATCTTCATGGTGTTCTCCTTGGCATTCGTAAGAAATCCGTAAACGGTTGGGCGGGATAACGCCTTTCCTGTAAATGAGAATACTCCCCTTCATTTCGCCGTGTCAACACCCTATCTTTTTGAAAAATAAGAAATAAAATGTTATACCATAACATTTTATCTGCGTAAAAATATACCTGTTAAAGCACTGAAAAATTCTTACACATATCATGTAAAAAAGGTCGTCTGAAAACTTTAAATATATTAACAAACGCGCTTCGTTTCCATACGGGGTCAAGCCTTACCGGTTTAAATTTCCTATTTTAGAAAATTACATATTTGGAATTTCGAGAACGTTATCATTTTTAGTGCTTGAACTGAAAGAGAAAAAATACTATCCTGTTTTCAGACGACGTTTGAGGAACGTCCAAAACCTAAGAAAGACAACCAAGGAGACAGCATCATGGCAAAAGATTTAAATGTGTTTGATAAAGAGTACGGCCTCTTGATTAACGGCGTGTGGACGAAACCCGGCGCGCTTTTGGATTCATACAATCCTGCCAACGGCGAAGTATTGGCGAAATTCACCGACGCGACCGATGCCGATGTGGATGCCGCCGTCGCCGCCGCGCAGGAAGCGTTCAAAACATGGCGCAAAACCACCACCACCGAACGCGCCGCCATACTCAACAAAATCGCCGATGTGATTGACGACAACTTGGAATTGTTCGCCTTGCAGGAAACGCTGGACAACGGCAAACCCATCCGCGAAACCCGCGCCGCCGACATCCCGCTGGCTTCCGACCATTTCCGTTATTTCGCCAGCGTCATCCGCGGCGAAGAAGGCACCGCAACCCAGCTTGACTCCGAAGACCTGTCTATCGTCCTGCGCGAACCCATCGGCGTAGTCGGTCAGATTATTCCGTGGAACTTCCCTTTCCTGATGGCGGCTTGGAAAATCGCCCCCGCGCTCGCCGCAGGCTGTACCATCGTTATCCACCCGTCTTCCAGCACTTCGCTGAGCCTGTTGTCGTTCGCCCAAAAAATCAACCACTTGCTGCCTAAAGGCGTGTTGAACATCATCACCGGACGCGGTTCCAAATCCGGCGAATACATGCTGCACCACAAAGGCTTCAACAAGCTCGCCTTTACCGGTTCGACCGAAATCGGTCGCCACATCGGCATCGCCGCCGCCGAAATGCTGATTCCCGCCACCTTGGAGCTGGGCGGCAAATCTGCCAACATCTTCTTTGACGACATGCCGTTCGACAAAGCCCTCGAAGGCGCGCAAAAAGGTATTTTGTTCAACCAAGGCCAAGTGTGCTGCGCCGGTTCGCGCATCTTCGTTCAGGAAGGCATTTACGACAAATTCGTCAACGCCTTGGCGGAAGAGTTCAAAAAAATCAAAGTCGGCCTGCCTTGGGAAGACGATACCCAAATGGGTTCGCAAGTCAACGCCGGTCAGCTCGAAACCATTTTGAAATACGTCAAAATCGGCGAGCAGGAAGGCTGCCGCATCATCACCGGCGGTAAGAAAATCGAAGGCGAGTTGGGCAAAGGCGAATTTGTCGAGCCGACCTTGATTGAAGCCGGCAGCAACAGCGCCCGCGTCGCCCAAGAAGAAATCTTCGGCCCGGTTGCTACCGTGATTAAATTCAAAACCGAAGAAGAAGTCATCAAAATGGCCAACGACAGCGAATACGGCTTGGGCGGCGCAGTGTGGAGTACCGACATCAACCGCTGCCTGCGCGTTTCCAACGCGCTGGAAACCGGCCGCGTTTGGGTGAACTGCTACAACCGCCTGCCCGCAGGCGCACCGTTCGGCGGCTACAAAACTTCAGGCATCGGTCGCGAAACCCACAAAATGATGCTCGCCGCCTACACGCAGGTGAAAAACATCTACATTTCCACCCGCGAGGAACGCGAAGGCTTCTATTGATTGCCTGCTGAACATCGTTTATTGATGTAGAAAAAAGGTCGTCTGAAAATCCGGATTCGGGTTTCAGACGACCTTTTGTGTTGAGTGGCATTCTGATGAATGTTTGCCGTTACAGGCGAATAAACGGTCAGAGGCTTGCCTTTGGGAAAGATTAAACGGTTTTTAGAAGCTTCATGATGCCAAAGGGGGGGTAATTTTGTTATACGGTATTTGCCAGCATGGTTAACGCATAAGGTTCCAAGCCATTTTGACGGCAATCAGCAGCAGCATGATGCCGAAGGAGATTTTGAGCTGGCGGGCGGGGAGTTTGTGCGCGGTTTTGACGCCGATAGGGGCGAAAATCATGGTGGCGATGCTAAGGATGGCGACGGCGGGCAGATAGAGAAAGCCGCCGGAGCCGTGGGGCAGGTCGGGAACGTTCCAGCCGGTAACGAGATAGCCGATTGTGCCGGCGAGCGCAATCGGCCAGGCAAGGCCGGAAGATGTGCCGATGGCGCGGTGGGCAGGAAAGTTGCAATACATCAGGAAGGGTACGGACAGCGAGCCGCCGCCGATGCCGACCCAGCTTGAAGCTGCGCCGAACAATGTACCGACTGCGCTCAGACCAGGCAGGGCGGGCAGGTGGCGCGAGGCTTTGGGTTTGGAGTCGGTCAGGGTTTTGAGGGCGATAAGGGTTAGGAATGAGATGAAGAAGATTTGCAGGGCGCGGGTAGGCATATATTTGGCAGTTACCGCGCCGATCAGTACGCCGAATATCATGGAAGGGGTCATACGGCGGACAGTCTGCCAGTCGATGGCGCTTTTTTTGTGCTGCGCGTACATGCTGGAGAAAGTGGTGAACACCATTACGGCGAAGGATGTGCCGATGGCGAGATGTTGGGCGTAGGGGTGGCTGCTGATGCCTTGCAGTTGCAATGTCCACAAGACGACGGGGACGACCAGCGTACCGCCGCCTACGCCGAACAATCCTGCAATAAAGCCCGCCGCGCTTCCGACGGCGAGCAGGGCGAGGATAATATCCCAAGTCCACATTTTTTCAGACGACCTTTTTGTTCCTGCGGCGTTTTTTCAGCCAACGCCGTGCCGCCATAATGTAGCCGGAGAGACTGTACCCCAAGAAGAAGAGGAATAAGACGAGGGCAGGCTTCCATGTGATTAAGAGGAGGATCAACACGGCGATTACCATGCCCATAAACGGGACTTGGCGGCGAATGTTGATTTCTTTAAAGCTCCAAAACGGGATTTGGACAATCATGGAAATGCCGGCGAAAAGCGTGATGCCCAAAGCCCACCAATGTACGCCGGGGAAGCGTTCGACGCTGTGGTTGACCCAAATCAGGCCGACAATCAACGCGGCGGCGGTCGGACTGGGGACGCCGATAAACCAGCGTTTATCGACTTTGCCGATAAGCGTGTTGAAGAGGGCGAGGCGCAGGGCGGCGCAGGCGCAGTAGATGAAGGCGACGGAATAACCGATTTTGCCGAACTGCGAAAGTTGCCATTTGTAAATAATCAATGCAGGTGCAACGCCGAAACTGACCATGTCGGCAAGGCTGTCGAGCTGTTCGCCGAATGCGCTTTGGCTGTTGGTCAGCCGTGCCACGCGCCCGTCCATCCCATCAAGCAGCATGGAGAGGAATACTGCGATCGCCGCTATTTCAAAGTGCTTGTGCATGGATTGGGTGATGGCGAAGAAGGCGCAGAACAGGGCGGCGATGGTGAAGGAGTTGGGCAGCAGGTAGATACTGTTGCGGCGCAATGAATTGCGTTGCAGGTTTTGAGGGTTTTGCGTATTGTCCATAAGCGTTCGATGATGCTGTACGAAGCAGATTTAGGGATTATACCGTATCGTGACCGCCTGACAATTTAATAACGATGGTATTTTTTTATGGCGGCGCGGTTCTGTAACTTGGGTGATGAAAAAGGTCGTCTGAAAACCTTTCGAGGTTTCAGACGACCTTTTGTTTAAGCTGTCATCAGCTCAGTTTGCCATGGCATTGTTTGTATTTCAGGCCGCTTCCGCAAGGGCAGGGGTCGTTGCGGTGGACGACTTGGCCTTGGGCGGCAAGTGCCTCGGGGCTGAAATCCGTTCCGTCGGGATCGAACGCTTCGGTAACCAAATTGGTTTGGGATTGTCCGAGCAGTTCTTCCATGTCGGGCGCTTCGGAGTGGATGGTTTGGATGCCGACGGGTGCGGGTTCGGCAATTTCTTCTACATCGGTGTTGCGCTCGATTTGGACGGAGGTCAAGAGGGAAGCGGTTTGATGCTTGATACCGCGCCACAGGTTTTCAAACATGGCGAAGGCTTCGCGTTTGTATTCCTGTTTCGGATTTTTCTGTGCATAGCTGCGCAGGTGGATGCCTTGGCGCAGATAGTCCATAGCGGCAAGGTGTTCGCGCCATTGCAGGTCGATGACTTGCAGCATGACGTTGCGTTCGAAATCCGCCATCGGTTTTTTACCGACCAGCTCGACTTTGGCCGCGTATTCTTCTTCCACGCGTTTAATCAGACGCTCTTTGATGTCCTGATTGTCCAAAGTGGTGTCTGCTTTGAGCCATGCTTGGATGTCTTCGTGCAGGCGGAATTCGGCGGCAAGCTGGCTTTCGAGTGCGGGGATGTCCCATTGCTCTTCCATGCTGTCGGGCGGTATGTACAAATCGACCAAGTCGCTGATGACTTCTTCGCGGATACTTTTAGTCAGGTCGCTGACGTCTTTGCTGTTGAGGATTTCGTTGCGTTGGTGGTAGATGACTTTACGTTGGTCGTTGGCAACGTCGTCGTATTCCAATACTTGTTTGCGCATGTCGAAGTTGCGGCCTTCGACTTTGCGTTGCGCGCCTTCGATTTGGCGGGTCAGCATACCATGTTCGATGGCGATACCGCGTTCGGGAGCGAGGCGGTTAAGGATGGCGGCGGCGCGGTCGAGCGCGAAGAGGCGCAGCAGCGGGTCTTCAAACGAGAGGTAGAAGCGGCTGGAGCCGGGGTCGCCCTGACGGCCTGCGCGTCCGCGCAATTGGTTGTCGATGCGACGGCTTTCGTGGCGTTCGGTGCCGATGATGTGCAGGCCGCCTGCCGCGACCACTTGGTCGTGTTCTGCCTGCCAGCCGTTTTCAAGGGCGGCGATTTGTGCGGCTTTTTCCTCGTCGCTCAGGTTTTCGTTGGACTGGATGGCTTCGATTTGGTGCTTGAGGTTGCCGCCGAGGACGATGTCGGTACCGCGGCCCGCCATGTTGGTGGCGACGGTAATGGCGCCGACTTTACCGGCTTGGGCGACAATCAGGGCTTCGCGTTCGTGTTCTTTGGCGTTGAGGACGTTGTGCGGCAGTCCGGCTTTTTGCAGAAGACGGGAAACCAGCTCGGAGTTTTCGATGCTGGTGGTACCGACGAGGACGGGCTGCCCGCGTTTGTGGCATTCTTCGATGTCTTTGACGACGGCTTCGAATTTTTCTTCGGCAGAACGGAAAATCTGGTCGTTGAAGTCTTTACGCTGTACGGGGCGGTTGGTCGGGATGATGACGGTTTCGAGGTTGTAGATGCTTTGGAACTCGAAAGCCTCGGTATCGGCGGTACCGGTCATGCCGGAGAGTTTGGTGTACAGGCGGAAGTAGTTTTGGAAGGTGATGGAGGCGAGGGTTTGGTTTTCGCGTTTGATTTCCACGCCTTCTTTGGCTTCGACGGCTTGGTGCAGGCCTTCGGACCAGCGGCGGCCGGACATCAGACGGCCTGTAAATTCGTCCACGATGACAATTTCGCCGTCTTGGATGACGTAGTGTTGGTCTTTATGGAATAACGTATGCGCGCGCAATGCTGCCATGAGGTGGTGCATCAGGGCGATGTTGGCGGCGGAGTAGAGGGAGGCGTTTTCTTGCAGCAAACCCATTTGAATCAGGATTTGTTCGGCGTGTTCGTGACCCGCTTCGCTCAAGATGACTTGGTGTGCTTTTTCATCGACCCAGTAATCGCCTTCGCCTTCTTCGGTTTCTTGGCGGATGAGGTGCGCGGGAAGGCTGTTCATGATTTGGTACAGCTGGATGTTGTCATCCGCCTGACCGGAGATAATCAGCGGGGTGCGCGCTTCGTCAATCAGAATGGAGTCCACTTCGTCCACTACGGCAAAATTCAATTCGCGCTGAACTTTGTCGTATTGGTCGGTCACCATGTTGTCGCGCAGGTAGTCGAAGCCGAATTCGTTGTTGGTACCGTAGGTAATGTCGGAGCCGTAGGCGTTTTGACGGTCAAACGGCTGCATATCGGCGACGATGACGCCGACGGTTAAGCCGAGGAAGTTGTAGAGCGGTTCCATAATGCCTGCGTCTCGGGCAGCAAGGTAGTCGTTGACGGTAACGACGTGCACGCCTTTGCCGGACAGGGCGTTGAGATAGACGGCAAGGGTGGCGACCAAGGTTTTACCTTCACCGGTACGCATTTCGGCGATTTTGCCGTCGTGCAGCACCATACCGCCGATAAGCTGTACGTCGAAGTGGCGCATACCGAGTACGCGGCGGGACGCTTCGCGGCAGACGGCGAAGGCTTCGACCAAGATGTCGTCCAAAGTCTGACCGTTGGCAAGACGTTGTTTGAATTCGGCTGTTTTAGCCTGTAAATCCGCATCGCTCAAGGCTTTCATTTGTTCTTCGAGTGCGTTGATTTTGGCAACGGATTTACGGTATTGTTTGAGCAGCCGGTCATTGCGGCTGCCGAAGATTTTCTTAGCAATGTTTGTCAGCATGAAATAGTTCCTGCGCCTGATATAAAATAATGGCGAAACGGGGATTTTAACACAAGCCTCGCGGCAAGGCAGTCATGCCGTTTGAAATAAAGGCAGTTTTACCGGATTTCAATCTTGATAATACAACCGTACACTTTGAAAAGGTCGTCTGAAACATATGAATTTGGAACAATTGGGCAAGCGGGATGCGCGGTTGGCCGGTTTGTTGCAGCAGTCGCAACAATGGCGCAGGCTGGATGCGGCAGTCAAACGCATCCTGCCGGCAAACCTGCACCCGCACTTTCAAACCGCCTGCATCGAAGAGGGCAGGCTGGTGTTGCTTGCGGCAAACGGTATGGCGGCTTCGCGCCTGAAAATGATATTGCCCGCGCTTGTGCCGCAGCTTCAGGATTTGAACGCGGGGATTCGGGATGTGGCGGTCAAAGTCGTGCCGAAGCCGCCGGCACAACCCAAAGTCAACAGCCTGCATTTGAGCGGGGCGGCATTGGAGAGTTTTGATGCGGCGGCGGCAAAATTGGAAGATAAGCATCCTGAATTGGCTGCCGCGCTGGCGGAGTTGGTACGCAAACACAGCCGTTGAGTTTGAAATGGTTGTGTTGTTTGTTAATTAAAGTTAAAGAGTATTTCGTCTGACCGATAAAATCTAATACTAAAGAAATACGACATTAATAGTAGCCATTCTCATTTGTGTAAACTGAGGTAAAACAGCCGTTGAATTTTGGATTTGTTCGATTTGTTGTAGCAGAATATAGCTTCATTTTCATCCTTCTTTCGCTTGCGGATATGAAATCTGAAATTAGGTTTATTAATATATATTCGCAAGTTTTATTTTGTAGAACTTAACATATTCTCACCTATCATTAGGAGATACACATGAAAGCTTATTTGGCTCTGATTTCCGCTGCCGTTATCGGCTTGTCCGCTTGTTCACAAGAAGCTTCAAAACCTGCCGAAGCCTCTGCTCCGACTGCATCTGCTGCTTCTGAAGCTGCACCTGCTCCTGCAGAAAGCGCACCTCCTGCCGATGCTCCTGCTTCCGGCGCGGCTTCAGCCAACTCTGCCGCAGCACCTGCCGCCGGCAACTGCGCGACTACTGTCGAAGCCAACGACGCTATGCAATTCAACACTAAAGAAATCCAAGTCAGCAAAGCTTGTAAAGAATTCACCGTTACCCTGAAACACACCGGTACCCAACCTAAAGAAAGCATGGGTCACAACATCGTCATCGGTAAAGCCGAAGACATGGACGGTATTTTCAAAGACGGTGCCGGCGCTGCTGCAACCGACTATGTGAAAGCTGACGATGCACGCGTTGTTGCCCACACCAAACTGGTCGGCGGCGGCGAAGAAGCTTCCCTGACTCTGGATCCTGCCAAACTGGCGGGCGGCGAATACAAATTTGCCTGCACCTTCCCAGGACACGGTGCTTTGATGAACGGCAAAGTGACTTTGGTTGACTAATCCGTCCAAGCTTCAAAATACAGACAGCCTGCTTTATGCAGGCTGTTTTGTTATAAAATGGTCGTCTGAAAAGTACCCATTGAGAACACAAACATGAATCCGTTTGAAACCAAAAGCGTTACCTTTGCCGAACCGATTGAAATGCTGTATGCCTGCCACGGCAAAGTGCGCCGTTTCTGCGGCCAGGTCGCCATGTTGTCGGACTATATCGCCGAAAACGGCTGCAATCAGATTGTTTTGCAAACCATCCGCCAAATCGCCCAGTATTTCAACATTGCCGCCCCGCTGCACCATGAAGACGAAGAGGAAAACTTCTTCCCGCTCCTGCTGCAATACGCGCCGCAGGCAAAGGAAAGCGTGGATGAGCTTTTGCGCCAGCATGTGAGCCTGCATGGCAACTGGGATGCCGTGGCTGCCGAATTTGCCAAACTCGAAGCAGACAACGCCTATATCCCCGATGCGGAAGCGTTCAAACGCTTTGTGGCAGGTTACGATGTGCATCTGGCGATTGAGGAACCCTTGTTCGACATGGGCAAAACGTTTATCCCCAAAGAGAAACTGACCGAAATCGGCGAAATCATGGCAGCGCGCCGACGCAGATAAGGCCGTTTACAGATTGCCGTTTCTTTAAATAAAGGTCGTCTGAAAACTTGAAAACAGAGTTTCAGACGACCCCAGTATCTCCCTGCAAACCAACCACGTCGTCTGAAAAGGAAGCAAACCATGCTGACGCCAAAAAGCTGCGATTTGTTCAATATCCCGTTTTTCCAGTTTGCCCAACTCAAAAAATATCAGCCCGAAAGCATTCCGCAAATCAAAGCCGACTACAAGGAAAACTGGCAGATATGGCAGCAGTTGATACAGCAGGTCGCCGCAGATTTGGGCGAACCTTTCGCCCCGCCGCATATCGAACGCTGGTGTAACGGCTGGCAGGTTCGCGCCCATTTCTTCGCCTACTTCAAATACGCCCAATACAAAAATTCCGCCGCGATTTTATCGATTTTATTGAACCGCCGCCGCCTAAGCGTCAGCTTGGACTGGCATTGCTACAAAGCCGACGTGTCGCCGATTGCGCTGCCAGAATACAACCGCTGGCTGGATGATTTCGATACCGAAAAATACGCCGCATTCGATATGTGGCACGGCGCGGAAAGCGAATATGACGACTACCGCACCGTCGCACAACAAAGCGAATCCGACCGAAGGTTGCAAAACGACGAAGACTTTTTCTGCATCGGCAAACACATCGAACGCGACGATTTGGGCAAACAGGATGTAGCAAAATGGATAGTCGAAACAGTGGAAGATTTGCTGCCGCTTTACGAAGCCTGTCATGGCAAATGATTCAGAAAACGGACGGGTACGAATGCCCGCCCCGCATACCAACCCAACCCAAAGGTCGTCTGAAAATCAGATTGAGAACATTTCAGACGACCTGATTTCCAAAGTGAACAAAATGACTGAAACCCAATCCCTAGAACTCGCCAAAGAATTGATTTCCCGCCCGTCCGTTACCCCCGACGACCGAGATTGCCAAAAACTGCTTGCCGAACGCCTACACAAAATCGGTTTTGCGGCCGAAGAACTCCATTTCGGCGACACCAAAAACATCTGGTTGCGACGCGGCACGAAAGCTCCCGTCGTCTGTTTTGCAGGGCATACCGACGTTGTGCCGACAGGCCCTGTTGAAAAATGGGATTCGCCCCCGTTCGAACCGACCGAGCGCGACGGAAGATTATACGGGCGCGGCGCGGCGGACATGAAAACCAGTATCGCCTGTTTCGTTACCGCCTGCGAACGCTTCGTTGCCGAACATCCCGATCACCAAGGTAGCATTGCGCTTCTGATTACTTCCGACGAAGAGGGCGACGCGTTGGACGGTACGACCAAAGTCGTTGATGTATTGAAAGCGCGCGACGAGCTTATCGACTACTGCATCGTCGGCGAACCGACCGCCGTGGACAAATTGGGCGATATGATTAAAAACGGCCGGCGCGGCTCGCTGTCGGGCAACCTGACCGTCAAAGGCAAGCAAGGACATATTGCCTATCCGCATTTGGCAATCAATCCCGTGCATACTTTTGCCCCGGCGCTGCAAGAGCTGACGCAGGAAGTCTGGGACGAAGGCAACGAATACTTCCCGCCGACCAGCTTTCAAATTTCCAATATCAACGGCGGCACAGGCGCGACCAACGTCATTCCGGGCGAGCTGAACGTCAAATTCAATTTCCGCTTCTCCACCGAGTCCACCGAAGCAGGGCTGAAGCAACGCGTTCACGCCATTTTGGACAAACACGGCGTGCAATACGATTTGCAATGGTCATGTTCGGGGCAGCCCTTCCTCACCCACGCGGGCAAACTGACCGACGTGGCGCGCGCCGCCATTGCCGAAACCTGCGGCGTAGAGACCGAATTGTCCACCACCGGCGGCACTTCGGACGGACGCTTCATTAAAGCCATTGCGAAAGAACTCATCGAATTAGGCCCGTCCAATGCCACCATCCACCAAATCAACGAAAACGTGCGGCTGGACGATATTCCGAAGCTGTCGGCGGTGTATGAGGGGATATTGGCGCGGTTGTTGGTTGAAAAGGCCGTCTGAAAAGCAGATGGGCTGTCGGATACGGATGTCCGACAATTTGATTAGACCTAACGTGAGTTTGAGATAACGCATTGATTTTTATGTAGAACGATTTATTTGAACGGCAATCCATTCCCTCTCCCGTGGGAGAGGGTTAGGGAGAAGGCATTAGGACGGCAACGGAAATATTGTCTGTATCTGCCCCGTTTTACCCTCTCCCCGACCCTCCCCCACAGGGGAGGGAGCCAAGTTGCAGGCACGCCAACGGAATTTCGCTTTGCATCAACTGCCTTATTTCGAACGCACGTCAAACTTAAATTTGTAAGGCCGTCTGAAAAGCAGATTGCTTGTCGGATATGGATGTCTGACAATTTGATTAGACCTAACGTGAGTTTGAGATAACGCATTGATTTTTATGTGGAGCGATTTATTTGAACGGCAATCCATTCCCTCTCCCGTGGGAGAGGGTTAGGGAGAGGGCATTGGGTCGGCAACGGAAATATTGTCTGTATCTCCCGTTTTACCCTCTCCCCAACCCTCCCCCACAGGGGAGGGAGCCAAGTTGCAGGCACGCCGACGGAATATGGTTGAAACCCAGCCTTTCAGGGCAGTAGAATTTTGGTTTATTTTTTGGGAAGTAACCCCTTCCAAATCAGGGTAAACAGGGCTGCGCCTTATGTGCAGCCCTGTGTGTTGAAACATTGAGGAATATAACCGTGCCGTCAAATTACTTTCATACGCGTGAACGATTGGGTGCTTTAGGCGGCATCGTGCAACATCATACCGCCTTGTACCGCAGCGTGGCGGTACATGAACCGACCGTGGTTATCGTGCGGCGCGGATGTAAGAAGTTGCGGTGGGCTGGGCGCGAATTGAGGATTGCGGCGGGTGAGGCTGTCGCATTGGCAGGCGGGCAGACGTTTGACGTCATCAATATTCCCGATTCAGACGACCTCTATCAGGCGCAATGGATTGCTTTCGAACAGGAAGCCATAGAAAGGTTTGCCGCACAATACGGGACGGCGCAGGCAGTGTGCGATGCGGTGAAGCTGCCGCACCCCGGGCGGATGAACGCGGCGTTTGATTATGCGGCTGCGACGCTGGCGGATGAAGAAGTGCCGCACAATGCGGCGGAGGCCGCGCTTTGCGGCGTGTTGGCGTGGTTGCAGCATGACGGCATCGGTTTTACCGTGTACGAAGGCGTCAACCTGATGCGGCAAATCCGCAAACTGATTACCGCCGATATGGCTGCAGACTGGTCGTCGGCGATGCTGGCGCAGCGGCTTAATTGCAGCGAGGCTGCGTTGCGGCGGCGGTTGGCGCGGCAGGACACGAATTTCCGTACGCTGCTGACGGATGTACGCATGATGCGCGCGCTGACGCTGTTGCAGGTTACGCAATGGCCGGTGGCGCAGATTGCCGGCGCGGTCGGCTATGACTGTCCGTCCCGTTTCAGCGCGCGCTTCAAAGAGCGGTTCGGTTGCGTGCCGTCGGTGGTTCGCTCGGAAGCGGAGCCGGCGGCATATCGGCGCACGGGGCAGGTCAGCGTCGGTGTTCGACCGTGAATTTCGCTTCGCCCAAGCTGTTTGCCTTAGTGAAGAAGCCGACCAGTGCTGGTGTGGATTCGGCGGTGATGTTCGGCAGCTTGGCGACTTTCAGCGCGGTGAGTGTGAATTCGTAGCGGTGTTTCCTGCCTTCGGGGGGACATGCGCCGCCGTAGCCCGGAGTGCCGAAGTCTGTGCGGGTTTGCAGCGCGCCTTTGGGCAGCCTGCCGCCTTGCGCGGTAATGCCTGCGGGTAGGCGGCGGACATCGGCGGGGATGTCGGCGACCACCCAATGCATCCAGCCCAGGCCGGTTGGCGCGTCTTTATCGTAAACAGTCAGGACGAAACTTTTTGTCCCTGCGGGCGGATTTTTCCACGACAGCGCGGGCGAAGCATTGCCGCCCGAACAGCCAAAGCCGTAAGGCGCGCTCAAAAGCTGGTTTTGCGTGAAGCCGCCGTCTTTGGACGGGTTGTCGAATTGCAGCGTGAATGCGCCCTCGGCAAAGGCGGCGGTTGAAAAAGCCAGCAGTACGGCGGAGAGGATGCGGGTTTGCATAGATGATTCCTTTGCTTGATGAATAAGTGGATTCATTATAGGCTGTCAATGGCGGCAGGAATGTGCCGAAACGGTTGGATGATGTGCCGAAATGCGCAAATGCAAAAATCCGTGGTTTCAGACGACCCTTTGCAGGTCGTCTGAAATCTTTAATTCCTTTCCCTGAGGCTTTGGAAATATCGAATATTTAGGAATTGCCGCAACCTGACCCTCAAGATTTACGTCATAGCCCGTTCCTGCATCGGCGTGCGGGAATGACGAGAATTGGGGATTTTGCCGCCAAATCCATGATAGAGATATGGAGCAAACGAATGATTACCCTGCCTTCCTTAAACAACCTACCGTCAAAATGGGATGAAATCCGCCATTGGCTCGAAACCCAAGTTTTTGAGTGTGAAGTCATGCTGTATCCCAATCTGACGGAACACGAAGCCAAGCAGTTCGAGCAGGATTTTATCGACTGTATCGGCTGCGCGCCTGAAGAATATGTCCGTATCCGCCGCGCCATCCGTTTGTTGGAAGCGCATTATCCTGACAGCTCAAACGAATTAACCGCCGCCGCCATTGCCACGCCTTTGGGCGAGATGCTGGCGGTGTTCGGTGGCAAAGGGTTGTGTTTGCTGGAATTTGTCGGGCAGAAGCATATGGAACAGGAAATTACCGCCGTCCAAAAAGCCTTGCGCGGACGGTTTGTGTTTCGGGAGGATGAGCGAACGCAACTTCTGCGGCAGGAATTGGACTTATACTTCAAGGGTCGTCTGAAAACCTTTGCCACGCCCTTGGAGCAGATTGGTACCGAATTTCAAAAGCAGGCATGGGATGCGCTCTTGGCGATTCCTTACGGCGAAACGCGCAGCTACAAGGAGCAGGCGCAGTGTTTGGGCAATCCCAAAGCCGTCCGCGCCGTTGCCGCCGCCAACGGGCAGAACAAAGTGTCCATCCTGATTCCCTGCCACCGCGTCATCGGCAGCGACGGCAAGCTGACCGGCTACGCGGGCGGCCTGAACCGCAAACAGTCGCTGCTTGCTTTGGAACGCGGCGAAGTTCAGACGACCTTGTTTTGATTTCGGAGCAGGTTTCGCACTCTGAAAAACGGTCGGCAATGATGCCTGACAAAATCCGCATACAAAACAATATCGGGCATCAATGCCCGACCTGCCGGAAAGGAGAAATACGAATATGAACCTGAAAAACCGCCATTTCCTGAAACTTTTGGACTTCACGCCCGAAGAAATCACCGCCTACCTCGACCTTGCCGCCGAGTTGAAAGCCGCCAAAAAGGCAGGGCACGAAGTGCAGCGGATGAAAGGGAAGAACATCGCCTTGATTTTTGAAAAAACATCGACCCGTACCCGCTGCGCGTTTGAAGTCGCCGCACGCGACCAAGGGGCGGGTGTCACTTATCTGGAGCCGTCCGCCAGCCAAATCGGGCATAAGGAAAGCATCAAAGACACTGCCCGCGTGTTGGGCAGGATGTACGACGGCATCGAATATCGCGGCTTCGGGCAGGACGTGGTCGAAGAATTGGCAAAATACGCCGGCGTGCCCGTGTTCAACGGTCTGACCAACGAGTTCCACCCCACCCAAATGCTCGCCGACGCGCTGACCATGCGCGAACACAGCGGCAAACCTTTGAACCAAACTGCGTTTGCCTACGTCGGCGACGCGCGTTACAACATGGCAAATTCGCTGCTGGTGTTGGGCGCGAAGCTCGGCATGGACGTGCGTATCGGCGCACCGAAAACCTTGTGGCCGTCTGAAAACATCGTCGCCCGCGCCCGCGCCGTCGCTGAAGAAACCGGCGGAAAGATTTTGCTCACCGAAAGCGTGGAAGAGGCCGTCAAAGGCGTAGATTTTATCCATACCGACGTGTGGGTCAGCATGGGTGAGCCGAAAGAAGCATGGCAGGAACGCATTGATTTGTTGAAAGATTACCGCGTTACCCCCGAGCTGATGGCGGCATCGGGCAACTTGCAGGTTAAATTCATGCACTGCCTGCCCGCCTTCCACAACCGCGAAACCAAAGTCGGCGAATGGATTTACGAAACCTTCGGCTTAAACGGCGTGGAAGTGACGGAAGAAGTATTCGAAAGCCCCGCCAGCATCGTGTTCGACCAAGCGGAAAACCGGATGCACACGATTAAGGCGGTGATGGTGGCGGCGTTGGGGGATTGACGGCGTTTCTGTTTGAATCCATTAAAAAGGTCGTCTGAAAATCAATATAACGGGTTTTCAGACGACCTTTTGCCTTTATATCCTTTATAATCACGTCCATCACATTTTTATCCGTGCGCCATCCAAGCGGCGACGGAGCAATACGCGGCAGAGGCATGGCGGGTTCAGTTTAAACGGGTTTGGCATGGCTCCGCCTGTCCAGATTGAAGCTTAATCCGCCATCCGAATACGCCGCCCATCCGAAAGGTTCGCATGACCACTTATTCCCTCTTCGTTACCTGCCCGCGCGGTCTCGAAGCCCCTTTATCCCAAGAACTCGACCAACTCAAATGCCAAGACATCCGCGCTGTTGACGGCGGCGTTGCGTGCAAAGGCGGTATGGAGCAGGTGTACCGCATCAACCTGCATTCGCGCACCGCCAGCCGCGTGTTGCTGCGCCTGACCAAAAGCGGCTACCGCAGCGAGCAAGACATTTATAAAGCCGCGAAAAATATCCGCTGGACGGATTGGTTCGACTTAGAACAAACCTTCAAAGTCAAAGTAGAAGGCAAACGCGCCCAAGTCAAAAGTTTGGATTTCGTCGGGCTGAAAATCAAAGACGCCGTGTGCGACGTGTTCCGTGACGCTTGCAGCGCGCGCCCCAGCGTCGGCAAAATCCGCCCCGACATCCGCATCCATGCCTTTATCGACGAGCGCGACATTCAAATTTTCATCGACACATCCGGCGAAGCCTTGTTCAAACGCGGCTACCGCCAAGACACGGGCGAAGCGCCGATGCGCGAAAACTTGGCGGCGGGCTTGCTGCTGCTGGCGGGCTATGACGGTACGCAGCCTTTCCAAGACCCGTTTTGCGGCAGCGGCACCATCGTCATCGAAGCCGCGTGGATTGCCACCCGCCGCGCGCCCGGTTTGATGCGCCGTTTCGGGTTTGAGAAGCTGAAAAACTTCGATGCCGCCCTTTGGAAAAAGCTGCAACACGAAGCCGAAACGCAAATCCGCCCCGCGCCTGCCCCGATTTCGGGCAGCGACAACGACCGCTATATAATCCGCGCCGCCGTTGCCAACGCCCAAGCTGCCGAAGTGGACACGTTTGTCCGTTTTGAAGTCAAAGACGCGCAGGATACCCGTCCGAACGGGGAAGGCGGCATTTTGATTTCCAATCCGCCTTACGGCGTCCGTCTTGCCGAAGTCCAAGCCCTGCAAGCCCTTTATCCGCAGTTGGGTGCGTGGCTGAAGCAGCATTACGCGGGCTGGTTGGCGGGAATGTTTACCGGCGACCGCGATATGCCGAAATTCATGCGCCTTTCACCCAAACGCAAAATCCCGCTCTACAACGGCAACTTAGACTGCCGCCTGTTTTTGATGGATATGGTCAAAGGGTCGAACCGATAAATACGGTTGAAGGTCGTCTGAAAAGCGGCGGCAACGCTGTTTCCGTTTTCAGACGACCTTTTTGTTTGGAAGAAATATAGTGGATTAACTTTAAATCAGGACAAGGCGACAAAGCCGCAGACAGTACAGATAGTACGGAACCGATTCACTTGGTGCTTCAGCACCTTAGAGAATCGTTCTCTGAAATTCGGGCTGAGGTCGTCTGAATCACGATATCGAAAGGAAATAATATGATGAAACCTGTTGTTTTGAGCATTGCCGCCGCTACGGTTTTGGCGGCCTGCAATACGTCCGCCCAACAAGAAGCGCCGACAGTCGACGCGGCAAATCCGGCTTCTGAGTTTTGCGTGAAGCAGGGCGGGAAATTGGAAATGAAAAAAGACAAAGACGGCGGCGAATATGCGCTTTGCCATCTGCCGGACGGTACGGTCGTTGAAGAATGGGCATATTTCCGCCAGCACAATCAGTAATATAGTAGATTAAATTTAAACCAGGACAAGGCGAGGTAACGCCGTACCGGTTTAAAGTTAATCCACTATAACGCATTGAGCCGTCGCGCTTCGGACGCTTAGGCTCGATATGGTTGCTTTGATTTCGGCAGCGGCAGCTATAACGAAAAGGTCGTCTGAAACCTTGTTTAAGGGTTTCAGACGACCTTTTGATATGTTAGCGATGGAATCAGCTACACGGTTTATCGGGCTTCCAGTTTGGTCACGCCGCCCATATAAGGCTGCAAAGCGGCAGGAATATTGATGCTGCCGTCGGCGTTTTGATGGTTTTCCAAAACCGCAACCAAAGTGCGGCCTACTGCCAAGCCGGAGCCGTTCAAAGTATGTACCAAGCGGTTTTTGCCGTTTTCGTCTTTGAAACGCGCCTTCATGCGGCGGGCTTGGAAATCTTCGCAGTTGGAGCAGCTTGAGATTTCGCGGTAGGTGTTTTGTGCGGGAACCCAGACTTCCAAGTCGTAGGTTTTGGTCGCGCCGAAGCCCATGTCGCCGGTACACAGCGTAATCACGCGGTAGGGCAGTTCCAAAGCCTTCAGGATGTTTTCGGCATGACCGACCATTTCTTCCAGCGCTTCGTATGATTTTTCGGGATGAACGATTTGCACCATTTCCACTTTGTCGAATTGGTGTTGGCGAATCAGACCGCGCACGTCTTTGCCGTATGCGCCCGCTTCGGAGCGGAAACATGGGGAATGGGCGGTCAGCTTCAGCGGCAAATCGCTGCCTGCCACGATGCTGTCGGCAACGGTATTGGTCAGCGTCACTTCGGCGGTCGGAATCAGATATTGCGTTTTTTTGCTCTCGTCACCGCCGCGGGTAACATGGAACAAATCTTCTGCAAATTTAGGCAGTTGGCCTGTGCCTTGCAGGGTGGTGTCGTCCACGATGTAGGGCGTGTAATGCTCGGTGTAGCCGTGTTTCAGCGTGTGCGTATCGAGCATGAATTGCGCCAGCGCGCGGTGCAGGCGGGCGATTTGACCTTTCATGACGGTAAAGCGCGCGCCGGACAGTTTCGCGCCTCCTTCGAAATCCAAGCCCAAAGGTTCGCCCAAATCGACATGGTCTTTGATTTCAAAGTCAAATTCGCGCGGGGTGCCGACTTTGCGGACTTCGACGTTTTCGGTTTCGTCTTTGCCGACAGGCACGCTTTCGTGCGGCAGGTTGGGTATGCTCAACAACCATGCGTCCAATTCTTTCTGAACGGCATCCAAATCGGCGGCGGCCTGCTCCAAATCGGTTTTGATTTGGGCGACTTGATCCATGGCTGCCTGCGCCTCTTCGTGTTTGCCCTGTCCTTTCAATGCGCCGATTTGTTTGGAAATGCTGTTGCGCGAGGCTTGCAGTTCTTCGGTTTTCACTTGGACGGCTTTGCGCTGCTCTTCCAAGGCATTGAAACGTGCGGTATCAAACTCGTAACCGCGCTGCGCCAAACGTTCGGCGACGGCTGCGGTGTGGTTGCGGAGCTGTTGGATGTCTAACATTTTGTTCTCTCGATAAGATTTGGAAATGGCATCATTGTAAACCAAATTAAGGATATTTTCACAATGGAAGCGTTGGGCGGCGGGCTTTGCGGCGGATATGAAAAGGGTCGCCTGAAACGCCGGATTTAAGTTTTCAGACGACCTCGGACGGATTCGGATACGCTAAACCCGATACCGTCAGATGTATTTTTCCTAATGTCCGCAATGTCTGTAAAACACGGGCGGCGGCTTGCCATCATCAGGTTTTCGGCAGGGTGACGCCGGTTTGTCCCATGTATTTGCCGTTGCGGTCTTTGTAGGAAGTTTCGCAGATTTCGTCGCTCTCGAAGAAGAGGACTTGCGCCACGCCTTCGCCGGCGTAGATTTTGGCGGGCAGGGGGGTGGTGTTGGAAAACTCGAGGGTCACGTAGCCTTCCCATTCCGGTTCGAACGGGGTCACGTTGACGATAATGCCGCAGCGGGCGTAGGTGGATTTGCCCAAGCAGACGGTCAGGACGTTGCGCGGGATGCGGAAGTATTCGACCGTACGCGCCAGCGCGAAGGAATTAGGGGGGATGATGCAGCAGTCGTCTTCGACGGTGACGAAGTTTTTCGGGTCGAAGTTTTTGGGATCGACGATGGTGCTGTTGATGTTGGTGAAAATTTTAAATTCGTTGGCGCAGCGGATGTCGTAGCCGTAGCTGGACGTGCCGTAGGAGATGATGCGCTGTCCGTTGGCTTCTTTGATTTGGTTCGGCTCGAAGGGGTCGATCATGCCGAACTCTTCGCTCATGCGGCGTATCCATTTGTCGGACTTGATGCTCATAATGTTTTCCTTGTTTCTTGCGGTTTTCAGACGACGTCTGCGGAGAGGTCGTCTGAAAATGCGGGACGGGGTTATTTGGTTTTGGGCAGTTTCACTTCTTTAATCATGCCGTTTTCGCATTTCATGATGAAGACGGTTTCGCCGTTTTGCGAGGCGGTGAATTTGCCGTGCGCGAGGCCTTTTTTGAACGTGCCCGACAGTACCATGTTGCGGAACTTGGTGCTGTTGGAATTGAACGGTTCGATGAAGGTTTCGCGGTTGGCGGAGACGGTGTAAACGCCTTGTCCGTCGAATTTGCCGTTTTTAAATGCGCCGGTGTAGCTGCGACCGTCTTGGCAGCGCCATGTGCCTTTGCCGGCGGGTTTGCCGTCTTTGCCGACATCGCCGTCGTAGGTGCAGCCCGGTTCCTGATAGGAAGTCAGGACGGCGGCCGAGGCGGGGAGGGCAAGCATAATGGCGAGCGGCAGGAATGCGAGGTGTTTAAACATAAAGGTTGTCCATCGGATGTAGGTTTCAGACGACCTTTTATCGTGTAAAGGTCGTCTGAAAAATTAGTCTTGCCAGCCGCCCAAATAGGAAACCAGCTCTTCCAACATGGTGCTGACGGATTCCGCCATCAGGATTTGCGAGGCGAAGGCAAGGCTGGCGGCATCGTCGCCGTTGCTCTCGGCTTCTTCCTGCAATACGTCGAGGTATTGGATGCGCTTGAGCGTGAAGTCTTGCGTGAGGATGAAGGCGATTTGCTCGCGCCACACCAAGCCGAGCTGGGTTACGGTTTTGCCGTTTTTGACGTGTTGGACCACTTCATCGGCGGTCAAATCTTGTTTGGACACTTTGACGACGGGAACAACATCGCCCACGCCTTTGAGTTCGCAATCGCTGTCCAATTCAAAACCGCCTTCGCAATGCCCTTGCAACAGCCACTCGGTCATCAGGGAAGAGGGCGATTGCTTGGTATTCGGCAGCGAGGCTTCCAAACCGCCCAAAGCTTCACGCAGCTTGGTCAGGATGTTTTCCGCTTTAGCGGAAGCCGCGTTGTTGACGAGCAGATAGCCGTGGCGGGTGTTGAACACCGCTTCAGTACGGCTGCTGCGGGTAAACGCGCGGGGCAGCAGGTCGTCTGTAATTTGTTCTTTAAGCTCTTGTTTTTCCTTGCGGCCGACATTGCGGGCTTCATTGTTTTGGATTTCCGCCACCTTCTCTTCCAAAATATCGCGGATGACGCCGGCTGGCAGGACTTTTTCTTCTTTTTTCAGGGCGACGCGCAAAGTAAAGTCGGCAGGAAAAACGAGTTCGGGAGAGAACGAAACCGGTGCGGCAAAGCCCTCGCTGGACCAGTCCAAACCTTGGCAGCGGGTAAATTCAGCCTCTGCAAGTTTGTCGGTAAGTACGTCCGCTTCGGGCAGCTTTTCTTTGTTGAGCGGATAAAAACTGATCTGCTTGAACCACATGGTTTGTTTTCCTTTTCATTAAAAGCGGCATTATACAGGCAAAGCGGATACAAAGATAAGGCGCAGAAGGGTCGTCTGAAACCAATTTGACCATAAAAAATGCCCGACCCGTTGACAGCGTTTTGACGCTTATGTATAGTTCGCAACTCGGTTACGCGCCCATCGTCTAGAGGCCTAGGACACTGCCCTTTCACGGCGGCAACCGGGGTTCGAATCCCCGTGGGCGTGCCAGATTTTCAATAAACCCTTACTGGAGAACAGTAAGGGTTTATTTTTTTGTCTTTGGGAATGGATGGGACTGGGTATTGGCTGTTTTCATGCAGCCATTAAAGAATTTCGGCTTTTTTGAAAAACTGATTGCAATGAATGGCATAAAAAATCTTAAGCCCAAATCCATGCCTTGTGCGCAAATTCAGATATTATACGTGTTAGGGTTCTTTTTCAGATTAAACCAATTAACTCTCCCATAGGTTCGCATTCTATTGAATTTTCTAAATATCCAGGCTGCCAAATTTTTTCATAACAAAATACTATAAATTTAGGAAATTCAAGTAATTCTTCAAAGATACTTAACCAAGTATAGATAAAATCATCCGTATCCAGTATCCAAGGTTGATGTGATGGAGAGTAGTAAATTACCACGTTCTTCCCTTGGCAAGCTTTAAATCTTTTAAAAGTATCATAATGAATTGATGCTGTCGTTATTTCTCCAAATAAGGAAATGCGCAGCTTCTCGCCTTTAATCTTATCCCAATCCATGCTCGATCCAGCCCAAGGCAGTTGATTTAAAGCTGAATCGATTCTCTCAGCATCGGTAATAGATAAAAAATTCTTAATTTTTAATGGCATAATCCAGTTGTTTTCGTGATGTGGCTGTGTGTTACTTTAAAATCAGGTTTCAGACGACCTTCTTTGGATAGATGAACATAAATCCGGACATCCCTGTATTCGCAAATTATAGTGGATTAACTTTAAACCAGTACGGCGTTGCCTCGCCTTAGCTCAAAGAGAACGATTCTCTAAGGTGCTGAAGCACCAAGTGAATCGGTTCCGTACTATCTGTACTGTCTGCGGCTTCGTCGCCTTGTCCTGATTTAAATTTAATCCACTATATCAGGTTTAAATCTCAAAATCTTTCTTTCTCTGTATTTATCCAAGGAAAAGAGGAGTAGCGTCCCATATTCTCCATATTCGGTGTGGTTACCATTCTATGCTGCGGTAAACCGTGTAATACCGCATCTAGTAGTTAGTAGCCTGAAAACAAAAGTGCGGGCAATAGGTTCCCGCATTTTCTTTGCCTACACGCCGTTTCCCCGACTCATGTCTTTCAGACGCTGCTCACGACTGATAAAGGGTAAATCGCTAATTTGAGGAATGCTAAAATGATCCACAAGAGGCAGCAATCCTAAATGGTGCAGCTCTTGTTCGATAGCGGCAGTCACCTTACGCATTTCAGGATTCTCAAAGTCGTAGGGCTGCTCGGTGCTAATAATGATGCTGCCACAATTCGGAAGATAGATAACCTCGTTTGCGCTGGGTACTTCCTCAGGCAGGATTTCGGCGGGTAGAAAGGAAAACCATTCTAAAGCCATACGTTTTTTGTAAAGGGAAAATGGCCGGACTCTCGAAGGGTAAAAACGGTTTATTCCTTGAAACCGGCAATGCGGCAGATATTTATCCAAATAAAAGAATATCCATTTTTTTATCAAGGTTTTATCAATGTCGGATTCATTCATCAAAAAATAATGACCAAACGCAACAGAAGAAGAACCATCGGCACTTGGGGCTAAACCTAGTTTAAACAAACCGTGTTGTTTTTCTATCGGATAACGTTCCCCGCGATATTTATACCATTCCTTATAGGGCACATTCAGCCAGTTAAGGTCGAACATTTCGGGCTCATGCTGTACTTCTTCCGAAGTCAGTGCAAAATCCTTCATCAGCGCAAGATCAGCGAGAGGCAGAGGAAATTCGACATATTTGTCTTTATAGTTGTGATTGTAGTTTTTACTGGTCTTGATTACCGGATAGCTTTTGTCTTTAAAGTTGACCATGCCGTTTTTGATATTTCTACGTTCTGTCAGCAGGTCTACTGTAACCGTATCGTTGCGTGCAAATAGCTCTTGGAGGTATTCTGTTTGAAAGGTCAGCATATCCTTGAATACTCGATCGAGGGACTGCTGCACAGCAGAAAAATGCATAGTAAAATCGATTTTTTTCATTTAGTTTCCTATATTCATTTTTTTGACGCATCTGGGATTCGCTGCAATTTCTTGTCCGCCTATCGGATACTGCTAGAGTTCAATATTATTAAAAAAATTCTCCCGATTCATGGCGTCGAAGGTTTCCATATCTAAATGCGCCCATTTATATTCACTGACAAAATCCCGCAGCATTTGGCTTTTTGACACGGTTCTGCCCCAGGCGTCATAAATGGTTTTCCCCAGATATTCTTTAAGCGCGCCGGTTACCTCGTCTGGTGCTGAGGCAGAAATAATGATGTAGTCGTTGACTGCACTTTTTTTCAATCCTGCTGCAACGGCTTCGTCATACAACGATGAGAATTTTGAAAAATCGTTCAATAAAGATTTAATTTCCTCTTCTTTTTCAAACCTGTGTAAAGTTTTAAAAATCCACTGCTTTTCGGCTTCGTGATCTATATCGTCATCGTCTAAGTAGCTGCACGTTAAATCAAACATGGTATGTATCCTTTCTAAAAGTAATTGTTGTGTTTGGGTGGCGAACCGAAAAAGTCATGTTTTGAAATGCTTTCAGAATATCTGAAATGTTTCCTTCTAGCAAAATATAGTGGATTAACTTTAAACCAGTACGGTGTTGCCTCGTCTTAGCTCAAAGAGAACGATTCTCTAAGGTGCTGAAGCACCAAGTGAATCGGTTTCGTACTATCTGTACTGTCTGCGGCTTCGTCGCCTTGTCCTGATTTAAAGTTAATCCACTATATGCTGCAGATAAAAGCGCATTGTCAAATTTACATATGAGGGAAAGTGGGCAAGGGCACATCAGCATCTCCTCGAGAATACCAAATTGTAAAAAACGCTTCTGTCTCTTAAAACAGAAGCGTTTTTTTCATTTCAGACGACCTGTAATCCGTTTGTCGGAATCGGGCTGCGGCTTGGTTTGGGTTCTATTAAGCTGTGGATCAGCCGGGCAGGTACTGCATGGGGTCGACGGCTTTGCCGTTCATGCGGACTTCGAAATGCAGTTTGACGCCGTCTGTGTCGCTATTGCCCATGGTGGCAATCGGCTGGCCTGCTGCGACTTTTTGGTCTTTTTGAACCAGAATGGTGTCGTTGTGTGCGTAGGCGGTGATGGAGAAGTCGCTGTGGCTGATGAGAATCAGTTTGCCGTAGCCGCGCACTTCTTCGCCGACGTAGAGGACGGTTCCGGCGGCTGCGGATTTGACGCTTTGTCCGAGTGTGCCGCCGATATCGATGCCTTTGTTGGTTGCGTTGTCGTAGCCGCGGATGATGGAATTTTTGCCGTTGTCGACCGGCCATTGCAGGGTCAGGCGGTTGACGGGGGCGACGGTTCTGGCGCTGCTGATGTCGGTACTGCCGGAACGGGGGCGGTTGGCGACGTTTTTACGGACGCGCAAGACTTGTCCGACTTCGATTTGTGAGGCGTTGTTCAGATTGTTCCATGATGCCAAGGTGTTGACGTTTTGTCCGTAGCGTTTGGCGATTTGGCTGAGGGTGTCGCCTGGTTTGACGCGGTAGTAGCCGTCGGGTACGGGGCCGGTGGATGGGCCGCCGGCACACGCGGCAAGTGTGAATGCCAAGCCTAATGCGGACAAACGGAGAATTGCGGTTTTGAAAGATAGGGTATGGTTTGTTTTCATAGAGAACCAAAAGAATAAATCAATAGGATTATGGGCAGGCGTGAAGGTTCAACCTGTTTGGGGATTTTTTCGGGATGCCCGGCTGCCTGACGGGATATCTTTTTGATTCGTCGGACAGTTTGAAAAGTAATACGACGGATGCTGACGGTAGCCCGGGGTCGTCTGAAACGGTCGGGCTGCAACGGCTGTTTCGGTTTTCGGTATAATCCTGCATTTTACACTCGGCGCGATGCCTGTTGAACTTTATCCGTGAATACTTCTTCTCATAAATCTTCGTTGCCTTATCTGGCTGCTTGCGGCAGCTTGATTTTTTTGATTGTCCTTTCTTTATCGTGGGAACTGTGGATTGCGCCTTTGCGCAGCGGCGGTTCGTGGCTGGCGCTGAAGGCTTTGCCTTTGTGCCTGCCGTTGTCGGGTATTTTGAAGGGTAAAGTTTATACTTACCAGTATAGTTCTATGTTGATTTTGATTTATTTTGCCGAGGCGGTGATGCGTTTGTTTAATGCGGGTGCTGCCGAGGTGGTGTGTGCCGCTTTATCGTTGACGGCGTGTTTGGTGTTTTTTGTTGCATGCCTGGCTTTTGTGAAGCAGCAGAGAAAGGCGGGAAAATAATGTTTATGCGTTTTTCAGACGACCTTAAGAGTGAATGGGACAGACGTTTGTTGCCGTTGTGGTGCTGTTTCTTGTGGATATGCGCCGCGCCGTTTTTGTCCTTCTACCGCGTGGGTCCGTTGTCGAGTTTTTATCTGGAAGCGGCTTCGCTTCTGGGCGCGCTGATGCTGGTGTTGGTGACGGCGTATAAGGGTTTGTTGAGCGTTCGTCTGCCGAAGGCGGCCGTCGGTTTGCTGGTTTTGGCGGCATTTTGGTGGCTGCAGGCGCGGATGATGGATTTGATTTACGTCGGCATGAACGATATGGTGATGTGGACGTTTATCATTCTGGCTTTGGCGGTATGGGCTTGCCGCGGCTGGGTGGCGGCCTACGGGCAGGAACGCATTGTGACGGTGTTTGCGTGGTCGCTGCTGTTTGGTACGTTGCTGCAGGCTGCGATTGCGTTTATACAGTTTAAGGGCTGGTACGATCTTGGGTTCCTGCGCAACATGATTGTGTATAGCGGAAAAGAGGTTAGTGGTCAGCTTGGGCAGCGCAACCACCTCGGGCATTATTTGATGTGGGGTGTTTTGGCGGCGGCTTATTTGTGGTCAACCCGCAAAATGCCGGGCTGGCTGGGATTTTTGTTGGTCTTCCTGATGACGGCTGTCTTGGGCTTGGTCAACTCGCGCACGATTCTGGGCTATGTGGCCGGCGTGGCGTTGATTTTGCCTGTGTGGCGTTGGCGTGCGGGACGGGATTCTGCGAGGCTGGTGCGGATATTTTTCCTGACGGTCGCGTTGGTGGCGGTATTTCAATTTGCGATGGGTTCGATTTTAGAACTGCTGGGCAACGGTCAATATGAAACGGCGGTCGAACGCGCCGGAAACAGCGGTTTTGAAGGATCGATGCGTCAGATTGAATGGCGTAAAGCCTGGACTGCCTTTTTGTCCGCACCTTGGTTCGGACACGGCTGGAACAGCTTTGCTCAACAGACTTTCTGGATTAATGCGGAGCAGCAGTATTTCCCGAATAATATCTTAGGCGTTTTGTTTACCCATTCGCACAATATTGTTTTACAACTGCTCTCCGAAGTCGGGCTGGTCGGTACGGTATTGGTTGCCCTGACGATGCTTGCGGGGCTGTGGCGGATGCTGGTGCGTCCTTACCATCCGGCTTCGCTGCTGCTGCTGTCTATGGTTGCTGTCAGTATGTGCCACAGTATGCTGGAGTACCCATTGTGGTATATCTATTTCCTGACGCCGTTTGTGTTGATGTTCGCACTCGCGCCGGCACGTTATGAAGACGTTTCAGACGACCTCGCTTGGATGCGCGGCCGCAATTGGGCGGGCGGGCTTGCTACGTTGCTGATTATCGGCGGGCTGCTGCATATGGGCTGGACGTATACCGATTTGGTCGATTACAGCCGGATTCCGAAAAATGAAAGTACGGAGATGGCGGGGCGGAAGATTAACGGTTTGCGCCATATTTCCGAAACCAGCCCGATGCTGGCTTATTATGCCGACCTCAGCCTGACCCGCCGTGCCGAGCCGACCGATATGCAGGTCAAACCTTGGGCGGAGAAGGCGGCGATCGATTCCTTGTCTTACCGCCCGTATTCCAACGCATATCAGGTGGCGCTGTATCTCTACCGGCAAGGCAAGAAGGAAGAGGGCGCGAAATGGATGCAGGCGATGCAGTATTATTATCCGTACATGATGTCGTTTTACGCGGGCAAGCTGCGCAGCCATCCCGTGTTCCAACCGCTTTTGCCCAAGCTGCTGGCGGACTGCAAAGATTTCGTCAATGCGCCTAAGCACGAAAAAGCGAAGTCTTGCGATGTTGTGCAATAAGCAATAGGCTGATGTAAAAAGGTCGTCTGAAACCCGATTTCAAGGTTTCAGACGACCTTTTGTTATTTATTATAGTGGATTAAATTTAAATCAGGACAAGGCGACGAAGCCGCAGACAGTACAGATAGTACGGCAAGGCGAGGCAACGCCGTACTGGTTTAAAGTTAATCCACTATATTCACACATATTCGCTTTTATAGTCAATTAAAAACAAAATGGTACAATACTCAATTTTTAAGGTCTAACCATGGCATACTTTGCGGACTTAAGAAACAAAGCTTTAAACTATTACGAACAATGCAAAAACATCAGCCAAACCGCAGCAACGTTTAACTTGTCAAGAAACACGCTTTACCTGTGGATTCGCCTTAAAAAACAAACAGGCAGCCTAAAACATCAAGTTACCGGTCTAAATGCCGTCAAATTGGATAGGCAAAAACTGGCTCAATATGTTGGGCAACACCCGGATGCCTATCTGCATGAAATCGCCAAACATTTTGATTGTACGCCAGCCGCCGTTTGCTATGCACTCAAACAGATGGGGATGACGCGCAAAAAAAGACCACCACTTACAAAGAACAAGACCCGGCCAAAGTAACGCATTATTTGACACAGCTGGCCGAATTTTCCGACTACCAACGCGTTTATTTGGATGAAACAGGATTTGACCGCTACCTGTTCCGTCCCTATGCCCGCAGCCTGAGAGGGCAAATAGTGAAAGCGCAGATAAGTGGAAAAAGATACCGACGCTTATCTCTGGTGTCCGCACAAGTCGGCAACCGGCTGATTGCTCCGATGGTTTATCAAAATACGATGACCGGAGTTTTTTTTGAAGCGTGGTTTCAGCAATGCCTACTGCCCGCATTGACTCAAAAATCGGTGATTATTTTAGATAATGCGCGATTTCACCGTATGGGTGTCTTACGGGAAATGGCGGAAAAATGGGGACATAAGGTATTGCCTCTTGCACCTTATTCACCTGAGCTCAACCCGATTGAGAAGGTGTGGGCGAATATTAAGCGGTATCTGCGAACCGTATTGTCTGATTACGCCCGATTTGACGATGCGCTACTGTCCTATTTTGATTTTAATTGACTATATCGTTTTCCTTCCAAGCCTGATGCGAGCAGAGCCACAGCAACACAATCCCGCATACCGTCGAAGCCAGCATCATGCCCGCCATCACCAACGCAGAACCATTGTGCAGCCGCGTTGCCAACAGCCCTACGCTTGCGCCGATGATGGATTGGAACGCGCCCAATACCCCATTTGCGCTGGCGCTTTCCTGCTTGAAATAAGCCATAAAGCAAGCCTGCGTGTTTGCGCCGACCAAGCCTTGCGTGCCTACCGAAAACATTACGCATGGCACCAAAGCCCACATCGGCGGCAGCCCCATCGATACGACCAACAGCACCATCGTCAGGTTCGCCACAAACTGCACGATAATGCCCCATTTCAAAATACTTTGCGGGTGCGCCCCCGTTTTCAGCCGCCATGCCGTGATGCGGTTAAACGAAGCCATCGTGAGGATGTTCAGCGCAAACACCCAAGCGTATTGGCGCGGCGTAACATGGTACAGCTTTTGGTAAACAAAAGACGATTCCGTCAAAAATGCAAACATCGAGGCAAAGCTGAATGCCTGAAAAAACAGATAGCCCATCGCCGCCCGCGTCTTCAGCACTCTGGCGAACCTGCCTGCCACCAATCCGAAAATGTCCATCCCGATTTTGCCCGTCTGCTTCGGACGCGGCAGGAAAGCAAACACCAAGATGAACAAAACAAACGAATACGCCGCCAAAAAACCGAAAATAAAACGCCAGCCGCCCAATTCCTGCAACAGAGAGCCGAACATAGGTGCAATCAGCGGCACGACCATCAGGATAATGCCGATTAAGGCAAACATCTGCGCCGCCTGCCTGCCCGAATAATAATCGCGCACCATCGCTCCGACGATGACCACCGTCATCCCCGCCCCGAACGCCTGTACCGCGCGCAGGTTCAACAGCCCGTCCACCGACTGCACCATCGTCAGCGCGACAACGGCCGCAAAATAAATGCTCAAACCGACCAAAGCCACCGGTCTGCGTCCCTTGATGTCCGAAACCGCGCCGCCGGCAATCTGCCCGAACGCCACGCCGAACATAAACAAAACCAAACTCTGCTCAATGCGGTGGATATCCGTACTCAACGACTGCGCCATTTCCGGAATGGCGGGCAGGTAGGCATCGACCGAAAACGGCATCAGGGCAACCAACATAGCCATCAAAACCGCCATTTGCTTTTCGCCCAGCGGGGCGGGTGTGGATTGGGACATAAGGGACTTTCTGTATGTTTGAATTTCTGCGGCGGCTTGGTTCGGAAAGACTTGGCTATCGGATAACGAGGGTAGGGCCAAGCCGCCCAATACTGCCTTCGGAACGGAATCCGGCATATAGTGGATTAACTAAATCAGGACAAGGCGACGAAGCCGCAGACAGTACAGATAGTACGGAACCGATTCACTTGGTGCTTCAGCACCTTAGAGAATCGTTCTCTTTGAGCTAAGGCGAGGCAACGCCGTACTGGTTTAAATTGAATCCACTATAAAAGGTCGTCTGAAACCCGCGATACAGGCTTTCAGACGACCTTTCTTATTGCTTAAGAACGTTGAAACAGATTATTTGGCTGCTTCAGGTTGGCTGGCTGCTTGGCTGGCGGCTGCCGCTTTATCGCCTTCTTTGGCGAAGTATTTGGCGTGGATTTTGTCGTATTCGCCGCTGTCGCGTACTTTTTTCAGCGCTTCGTTCAGCATTTTGACGGTCGCTTCGTCGCCTTTGCGTGCGGCTATGCCGTAGTTTTCAATCGTGAAATCAGGCAGGGTGATGAAGTCCATGCTTTTGGTCGGGTTGTTTTTCACATAGTTGGCGATGACCGCACTGTCGCTGACCACGGCATCCACGCCGCCGTTTTCCAGCTCTTTGATGACCAAAGGAACGCTCTCGAAGCGGGCGATTTTAGGATTGTCGTTGCCCAAGAGTTTGGAAACGGAGAAGTCGCCGGTTTGTCCGGTAACGACACCGACTTTCGCCATGTTTTTGAGGTCGTCTGAAGAGGCGACTTTTTTACCTTTGGGAACGAGGACGACTTGGGTAATTTCAAAATAAGGGTCGGTGAAATCCATGGACTGCTTGCGCTCGTCGGTAATGGTTACGCCGGAGATGACGATATCTGTATCACCGTTTTTGAGCGCGGGGAAGAGGCTGTCCCAAGGCTGGTGTTTGAATTCGACTTTGAATCCGCCGGCTTTTGCCATCGCGTTCATCAAATCGACGTCAAAACCTTCAACGTTGCTGGCGGAATCCAATGATTCGAAAGGGG